>JAJIYQ010000154.1 GCA_020881075.1 Rickettsia endosymbiont of Labidopullus appendiculatus | reverse complement strand
AGTGAAAATAATTAAGATTGCTCCTTCGTTACTATCAGCAGATTTTGCTAATTTACAAAAAGAAATTAGTTCTTTGGAAAAAGCTGGTGCTGATATGATTCATATAGACGTTATGGATGGACATTTTGTACCTAATTTAACATTTGGATATCCTATAATAAAATCCTTGAGAACTCATACTACATTACCATTTGATGTACATTTAATGATTAATAACCCAGAATATTCAATTAAAGATTATGCGAATAGTGGAGCGGATATTATCACTATCCACCCTGAAACAACTATTCATCTTGACAGAACTTTAGACATTATTCAAAATTTAGGAGTAAAAGTGGGAGTGGCACTACTTCCTTCTACTAATCCAAATTATATAGATTATATTATTGATAAATTGGATTTGATACTAGTAATGACTGTAAACCCTGGATTTTCTGGTCAAAAATTTATAGAAAATCAGTTAGAAAAAATAAAAATTATTTCAGAAAAGATTAAAAATTCCGGCAAAAATATATTGCTTTCTGTCGATGGAGGAATAAATGATGTTACCGGTAAAAATTGTATCAAAGCGGGAGCCGATCTTTTAGTATCAGGTAACTTTATTTTTCAATCAAAAAATTATCAAAAACAAATAGATTTACTAAAATATTAGTTTGGTTAAATCTATTGTAAATATTGATGCAATTTATTGCCATTTTCCTTAAGCCATAATCTAGCCAACTTATAATCCGGATAGAGTCTTGCCACTAAATGCCAGAAATGTTTACTGTGATTCATTTCCATTATATGACATATTTCATGTACCACTAAGTATTTTAATATTTTTTTTGGAGCAAAAATAAGTCGCCAATTAAAAGCAAGTACAGCATTACTGGAACAACTCCCCCATTTGTTCTTATTATTCGTAATTTTTATTTTACTAAAATTTATATTATGTTTTTTGCCTAGAAAAGTCACCAGGTTTACTGCTTCTAGTAACAATTTATCTTGCAAGAATCTTGTTAAAGTACTTTTGTGTTGGGAAGGTAAAGAATATATCTGAATAATATCCTCTCCTATTTGTACTTTATTATAATCTGCATCAATATGTAGTAATGAGTACATTTTATCAAAGACTGTTATAGTATTATTATCTATAGGGTCTTGTTTTGAATAGTCTGGTAAATTCCGTCTTATCCAAGATTCTTTGTCTAATAAAAATTTATATCCTGCATGAAAATTTTTATTAGGCAGAACTAATTCAGCTCCTTTGTGGTTTATTTTAATGGCAATGCGTTTGGCTTTATTACTACACCTTATTGGAATGTCAATACCATAACCAAGCTTATCTAAAGTAATAAAATTTGGTATTAATTGCGGCTGATTATTCATACCTAATATTATCTATGTTATCTAATAGACTTCTTCCGAAACTCTACTTCTGCTGGTAATTTGTGCGTGATACCGGTACTCTGCTCCTCACGTACGTTTGAGTACGCTGCGGTTCTCCGTTCCGTGTCTCCTACAAATTCCTCAGCATAAGCGAGTTTCAAAAGAAGTCTAATGTTATTTATAGCAAATGATAGTATCATATGATACTATTAAAGTTGATAAAATAACACATATTAGACCCCTTGCAAAACTCGCTTATGCGTAAGGATTTGAAGGAGAAGTTTCACCTCCGTGAACGCTCACAAAGAAAGATTAAGGTTTATGATATTTATCAATCATCCAATCTATAAATGTATTATCAACAGACTGCTTTTTTAGAGCATATTCATATACTTCTTTTATTAGGGCTGTAAGATTGCTAAATGAAAAGTTTAAATTTTTCTCAGTTAATATATTAATAGTTAAACTAGTGGCTTTGCTAAAGATTTTCATCTGATCAACAGTCATCACCTCAAGGTTTACTTCGTTATCAACAACAAGAGCTTCCAAATTAACATCTAATGCCTTAGCAATTAATTGTAAATTAGTAGCACTAGGGTTTTTTGAACTACCGTACAAAATACTATAAACAGTATTTCTACTTATTCCAGTTTTCTTCTCTATCTCTACCGCATTGATATTTTTTTGAATCATTAATGAGTTAAGTT
>JAJIYQ010000153.1 GCA_020881075.1 Rickettsia endosymbiont of Labidopullus appendiculatus | reverse complement strand
TTAAATAAATATTGTTTCAATGGTATTTATTCTATCAACAAGAAGGGCAAGCTTGGTTTGCATTTTTCTACTCATAACCATGGTATTTCTCATTTCCAGAAAAGACTAAAACAATGTAGCAACTTTCTAAGTGACACCTCAATTTACGTTACTGATTTCTCGTTTATCGAACCTAAGGAAAATGATTTTGTCTATTTTGACCCGCCTTATCATCAAGCCGGAGAGAAGTTTTATACTCGATTGCCCTTTAATGAAAAAGAACAAATCAGGTTGAGAGATTTTGCTAAGGAACTCACTAACAAAGGTGTAAAATTAATGATTTCTAATAGTAATACTGACTTTATTAAAGAAATATATCAAGATTTCACCATAAATACCGTTGACATTAAATACACCATAACCGGACAGAAAGTAGACGTACAGAAAGAAATCACCAAAGAGCTTATCATTACTAATTATAAATAAGCTGAGTATATGCTGATTACTCAACATACTCAGCATTATTCTTGAGTTTTTAATGTCTTATCTGTTGCATCAATTCTTCAATCATTATTTGCTGTGCTTTAATCTGACTTTGCAGGGATTCAATATAGTCAATTGATGAGAAATTGGTGACGTCATCGCTCAATGCTTGCCCATTATATATAGGCGTCGCTCCATCGCTCCTGCTACCCAATTCTCCTAAATTGATTATAGTATTATTTTCAATACTATTAGCAATTTCTTTTGTTTCCTTTGGTATAGTTACCTCACTTGCTATAAAAAAATCTAAGTTTTTTAAAATTTTGTCTAACGGAACCACAGCTTTGTCCTGAAACTCTTTAACTTGCTCCTTCGCTATAATATCATATACTTCTGTTGACCTTTGATCCTTATGACCTAAAGCCTCCCCTATTATCTCTCTATCTGCTCCAACTTTACGCATCCAACTACCATGTGTTCTTCTCAAATCATGAATCCTTAAATTTTCAATACCAACCAATTTGCAAATTCTCTTCCACGCCTTCTTAGGTTCCTTTATATGACCACTTTTACTAGTCTTGCTAGGAAATACCCATATTGCTTTAGGATTATTCTCATTTTTCTTTCTTTCCAGTAGTAAGGTTATGGCATATTTCACTAAATGAATTCTTTGTGCCTCGCCAGGCTTAGTCTCATCAGCTGCTAGATACCAAGTAGTATCTTCAAAATTAATACTATCCCATTTCATAGATACAACATTACTTCTCCTTGCTCCAGTGAATAATAGCATTAAGAATGCATCCGCCATTGTCCTATTTTTTTCTTCAGCAATTGCCTTAACTAACCTTGACATTTCCTCTTTGGTTGCAACATATCTTGTCCTAGGTATTTCTTTATTTTGTTCAATAGCATTTGTTGGAGTCTTCACTAAAAAATCCCATTCAATAGCTTTATTGAACATCGAACTTAATAACGCATAAAACCTGTTAGCAGCAATTGGTCCCCTATTATTACTAACACCATTAAACACTTTCTGAATATCATCCCTTGTTATAGTAGATATTTTCCTTGTATAAAAATCTGTACCACATCTATTCATTTGAGCAACATCGTTTTCCCAGCACTTATTTTTACGTTTAGAGTGTTCTTCAATATATTTATCAAAGAATTCTTTAAAGGTAAAGGTTAGCTCGGGTGATTTATTATCTACTTGATTATCTGAAATAGATAAATTTTTAAGAGGGTCAATACCTTTACTAATCTGAGTTTTTAGCTCAATAGCTTTGTTTCGTGCTTCTGCTACTGATATCTTCGACTTAGAAAAACTACCTAATTTAATGTGACGTTGTTTACCACCAACTGTTGTGCGTAAGTAAAAAACCTTACTTTTGTTCTTTCCGGACGATGCTATGAGAAGTAAGCCGGCTACTTTGGTATCATTATAGTAATCTTGTTTAGTTTTAGGACAAATAATTTTGCTTATAGATTCTTGAGTAAAATATAATTCAGTTGCCATATATCTACCTTAATTATACTGTTAATTTCAGTGGTGTTTGCATTGATGGTGTTATTGGTATTTTTTATTTTATATTAAGTAGTTTTTTATTGATTTTTAATGTAGGAGGGCATAAAGTGAAATTCTGTTTTTTTTTTGGAAAATAGACACTGAGGTTAGAGTAAAATTTGTTCGATTGTCTTCTAACCTCGGTGCTTGACACCACATCACGTAGTATCGTCTTCCAGAAATACTATTATTTTCCCGCATAGTAAAGGGGAATTTTCACAATTAAGAAAAATTTTTTAAATTATTTAGAATAGAGTTAATCTAGTAACAGTTGCTAAAATTGTTATTATAGCTTTCAAGAGGGGTAACATTTTTACTATTCTAAGCTATGGTTGTTGTATTTTTAGGAAGATGAAATGACCTGGTGCCATATATCTAGCTAAACTAGATTTATTACATAATTATAATAATATATAAAAGTTGATTAGATATTTGATTTAATATTGATGTAATTTTAGATTAATTATCTTTAATAAAAACTAACTTATAAGAACTGAGTGTTTTTAAAAAAATTAACCTATTTTTGTTGGATATTATAATAACAATTCAACTAAAAATGCGTTTAAAAACTATTGTTTTTCATGTAGTTTTTATGGCTGTTTTTTTAAGAAATTGCCACAATTATTATCATAAATTGACCAATATATTAGGTTCAAATAGTATTAAAATATCAATTCAAATTATAGGAGGAAAGCTTATGAGTACTAGGGATTCAAGGACAAAAAAGACTAGAGGAAATGGCGAGTCCGAGAAAATTCAAATTTCTAGCCATATGACTACGGATCATAAGGCTGGGGGTTCGACTCCCTCCGGGTGTACCAGATTTATTATTAGTTTTATCCATTGAAGTCCTGGTACTCATAAGCTTTCCTCCTATAATTTGAATTAATATTTAAAGACTATCTAAACTTAATATATTGGTCAATTTATAATAAAAAATTAAGGCGATTTCTTAAAAAACCAAAATAAAAACTACATGAAAAATAATAGTTTTTAAATACATTTTTAGTTTAATTATTATTATAATATTTAAAAAATAGGTTAATTAAAATACCTAATCAACTTTATATATTTTAAAATAATTAGGTTAATTATATTAAATAAATTATATAACAAATTTATTTTAACTATATATATGCCACCAGTTCATTTCATCTTCCTATATTCAACAATCAAAGCTACCAAACTAGCTCATCTTATTAAAAATATTAACCTTCTTGCAAAATTATTATAACAATTTTACTGCCTGTTACTAGATTAACACTATTCTAAAAAAAATTTTAAAAATCCTCTTTACTCTGGGGAAAAATAATAGTATTTGTAAAAGACGATACTACGTAGTGTAGTGTCAAGCACCGAGGTTAGAAGACAATCTACCAAATTACAATCTAACCTCAGTGTCTATTTTTATGATAAAATAGGAGTTAATTGTATGTCTAGTAATGTTAAAATTTTTAAATAATACAAAAAATATTAGTATTTCTACTTTTAGTGTAGTATGCTTTATATTTAAAGTATTCCTGTTCTCCAAATATATCTAATGGAAGGGCAAAATGATAGTTTATGAGTTCTTTATGACAAGTTTCTATTGATTTGTTAACTAGTTAATTTCTGGTAATTGACAAATTAATTACTATTTGTTAACATCAAATATTCCTTTTAGTGTAATATTATTATGCAGGATACTACTAAAGATTT
The DNA here is from genome assembly GCA_020881075.1 of Rickettsia endosymbiont of Labidopullus appendiculatus. Lineage (GTDB taxonomy): Bacteria > Pseudomonadota > Alphaproteobacteria > Rickettsiales > Rickettsiaceae > Tisiphia. The sequence goes on along the minus strand of JAJIYQ010000153.1, from coordinate 2,836 downwards.
ACATAACATTATAGCTAATATTAGGGATAACCTGCGTAACAATGGTGTAGCAGCTGACATACACTACAGATTAAAAGACCCTTATTCTACTTTGAAAAAGATATTAAGAAAGAATATATCTGTGAAAAAATTAACTGACCTAATTGGTTTCAGGGTTATAGTTAATGAACAATGTGACTGTTATAAAGTATTGGATATTCTTGGCAATATCTATCCTGTTAATATAAAGAAGACTAAAAACTATATTGATAATCCTAAGGACAATGGTTACAGTTCCTTACATATCGTAATTATAGATTATATCTATGACCGTAACATAGAAATACAAATACGAACTAGAAAGATGCATGATATAGCAGAATCTGGTGCAGCTAACCATGAGGAATATAAAAAGACGCAAGAAGAAAAACTAAAAAAATTATTCTCTGAGGAGAGACTTAATATAGCTGCTATCAATACTGAGATAAATAACGCCTATGATATTTTTAACCAATTTAATTGGACTATACTCGACCTCGTTGCTTATGAGCAGGCAATTGAAAACCTTTATTATAAATTCCGAAAGAATTTTATAAAATATAACAAAATTATTGATGATATTAGTTTAATTTAATGTACATTAAACTAATTAGAGAGGTATTTATGGAAGATATTGGCAATTGGCAGGCAAAGTTTAAGTGTTGTGACTATTCTGCTAAGTTACTTAATAAATTGATTTTACTAAACGACAAGGTAACCTATCCAGTAGATATCAGAGAGATTATCAAAGCTATCTACTATGCTAAGAAATACCATGGTAATCAAATGCGACAATCCGGTGACCCCTATTATTCTCATCCAATAGAAGTAGCGTATATGTTTGCCGAATTCACAGCCCAAGAAATGCCAATATTGTTTAAGACTGACATGATCGTTACCAGTTTACTGCATGACACGATCGAAGATACAATACTTACTGAAGAGATGATAGCTCGAATTTTTGGTAGTCAAGTTGCTAGCCAAGTGGAAGCTCTAACAAGAATCAAGCCTTACGGCAAGATTAGCTCCAAAGAAACTTTGAATTTATTATCCCAACAAAATATGTTTGACGTGGTATTTATTAAATTATTTGACCGCATTCACAATCTACAAACACTAGGAGCTAAATCACAGGAAAAGGCACTGAAGATAGTTAAGGAAACTATAGGATATTTTGTAACTTTTTGCTTTTACTTGGAAATACCAATAGTCGAGCAGCAATTAATAAATCTATGTTACCAAAATTTGCCTATTAACTCCAGACCTACTCTAAACTATACGGTTTTCTGAGTGGATGATTTTAGGGATTTTCACCAGATTTTCAAAATGCAATAATCCATAAGCAAAACCAATTATTATAGGGATCATAATAAACCATATTCCCCAATTGCCAAAATGCTCAACAAGGTAAACAAAACCAAACGCACTAATAATGTATATTATAGCACGAGATACAGAAAATGTCATACTAGCATAGGTAAAACGTTTAAATATAGGAAAGCTTTTTAAACAAATAGGAGTAGCGGCGTTTAAGCATTGCTTCCATAAGATGATAAAGAATTGAATAAAAAATAACTGATCAGGAGAACTAACATTTTTCAATAATTCAGGACAATATATTATAAAAATAGAATATATTACCAGTATAATTTTCATGATTAATAATGGATATACTTTTAAACTTAAATAACATAATGTTAAGGTAGTTAGCAGCTCCATTAGACAGACAAGAAAATTATGCTGAATAATTTCGGATACTGTGTAACCAAAGCTAGTTGTTAAAATATTACCACAATATATATAAATAAAATAAACACATACCGGTAAGGCACATTGTAATAAAAAGAAAGCTATTACAGTTTTTTTATTAACTTTTTCTTGCCAAATGGGGTTGTCTTGTAAAATATTTATATCAGTATTAGTTATTTTAAAAATTTTTCTTATTCGACGTTTGGCATCGGCAAACTCTGGGGCTTCTCTAAACTTTTTTCTTGCAACAGAACCAACAAAGGCAATTATTGCACCCACCCAAAATGCTATACGCCAATTAATACCATAAAAAACAACAAGTAAAGAAATTGCTAAAGCCCCTAATGTTCCTAGGACAGCACAAGCCCCCATCAATCCAACACTTGCATATTGTATTGGTGGTTTAAGCATTTCCGTTAAATAAAGTTCAGCCCCTACTATTTCACCCATAGAAGACATACCTTGAATAGCCCGGCAGATCATCGCTACCCAAATCGCTACGTTTCCTATTTGTTCATAAGTAGGCAGATTAGCCATAACAACACAAGCAAATGACATCATAAAAGTTGTGATGATAACTGTTGACTTACGCCCTATATTATCACCTAACCAACCAAATATTAAACCTCCTAATGGTCTAAGTATGTAAGTTACACAAAAAATAGTTGCAGAATACAAAGCAGTAGTGTGTGAGTCAGTTTTTGGAAAAAATAATTCATTAAGAAGCCCTGCCATGTGAACATAGATCATCAAATCAAAATATTCAAGGGTAGTTCCTATTGATAGTAACCACACAGCTTCTTTTTGTTCTTTGTTTAAACTTGTTTGTTCTTTGTTTAAACTTGTTTGTTCTTTGTTTAAACCTTTTTGTTCTTTGTTTAAACCTTTTTGTTCTTTGTTTAAACCTTTTTGTTCTTTGTTTAAACTTGTTTGTTCTTTGTTTAAACCTTTTTGTTCTTTGTTTAAACCTTTTTGTTCTTTGTTTAAACCTTTTTGTTCTTTGTTTAAACCTTTTTGTTCTTTGTTTAAACCTTTTTGTTCTTTGTTTAAACCTTTTTGTTCTTTGTTT
>JAJIYQ010000152.1 GCA_020881075.1 Rickettsia endosymbiont of Labidopullus appendiculatus | reverse complement strand
CCATATGGACCTCCTTATTGTTGTTTAGGATTCATTTCCTATCCTAGAAGATTAGCATTTGCTTCTCATTCTGTATATAGGGTAGGTCCATACCATTAATTCAGGCGAATTTGGGGCTAGGAGCGATGGAGCGACGCCTATAAGTAATAGGCGAGCGACGAGTGACAACGTCCCCAACTTCTCATCGATTGACTATAGCAATATCTGGCAAATGATCGCTACTACTCGCGTAAACATTTCTCATGATTTTTTTAATATTTTCGATCTCTTTTAATTTGTTAAATTTGACAGTAATTTTTCTCATATAAATCCCCTGTAGTATCTGTGTTCCAAGGGAATTATTATACCATAAAAAATCACAATTTGCATCATATTTCGTGATATTTTTACATCGTGTTTTTATGAAATTATTTTTTTATAAAAATAATGGTTGCTATCTTATAAATATTCCATATAATGACGGAGGATTTAATAAATCCGTTTATTACGGTTGTTAGTTAAATATAAAGGAATTATATGACAAACCAAGAAGAACCAAAGCCATTAAAAGCACTATCTATTGTAGGAGCTAATACATCTATATCTGATGATATTAAGGATATGTTTAATGGAAGAGATGATTGTCTAATAATAGGCGATGTAGGTGATGATTCATTTCCAGTAACAGTAGAATATATTAGATCCATATTAGCACAGAAGAATCTTAAAATAACCGAAAATACTCGTATTGATATTGAGACTCATGGTAACCGCAGAAAGGATAACAAGCATGAGATGCAGATTAATAGTACAGACCCAAAAGGTGTGTCGTTAACCGAGCAATTATTCCAAGAGCTTAGAGAAATGGCAGGGTGTCCTTTATATGTACATTTATGGTCATGCTATGGTGGTTCTGCTAATAAGGCGGCAAGCAGTCTCGGTAATGATTCTATTTTAGTTACTCATATAGAGGGTAAATTACTTACAAACAGAGAATTAAGCTCTTACTCAAGAACGTTTTCATTGCAACGTTACCTAGAGAAGGGGTTAACACCATCTCAACAATTCATCTTAGACTTCCCAGAGAATTTTGAAACAGCTACTTTCAATAAGGTAGGGATGGATGATAAAATAGAAAAATTTAAGTTTACCCGTATGCATACGTCTAAAGAAAAAGAAATGGCAGATATACTTAAAAATATTTCTTCAGAAAATAATTTAACAGATCATTTTAATGGTTTCTTTGCAAAAGAAGCAGAAAGGTTTAAAGAGAAATTTAAAGCTGAATTTCAAGATGCAGATGCTGCAAATGCAATTACCTCTGTAAGTGAACTAAACGAGCAAACTGCCAAAACCTTTGCAACTGGCGTTTTAATGCATTTATGTGCTATCACAGCAGATGATGAGCTGGACTCTTTCAAGGAATTACTAGAAAAATTATTACAAAAGGGGATTAATATAAATGATCATATCTATGATATGACTTTTTTGTATATTGCTTGTGTTCAAGGAAAAATTAATATGATAGAAATGCTATTGAATAATGGTGCAGATATAAAAGCTCCGGATAAATATGGCTACACTCCTTTACATTTTGCTTGTACACAAGATCATACTGGTGTTATAGCAATGCTCCTGGCTAAGGGTGCAGAAACAAAAGTTCAGAATAAAAATGGTCACACTCCTTTACATTTTGCTTGTTATAAAGGGGATTCTGATGCTGTGGGGATTCTCTTAAAAAATAAAGCAGAGATAAATGCTAAGAGTAATGATGGTTCCACTCCTCTGCATTTGGCTTGTCTGAAAGGGCATATTGAGGTAATAAAAGAATTATTAAAAATTCCTATAATAGTTGATTCATTAACTATGAAAAATAACAAAGGGGAAATATCTTTAGAGCTTATTGCAGAAGATAATAAAGAAGCAATAGCTTTACTAACTGAAGCAGAAAAGTCTATGCATAGTAAAGATAAAAATTTAGCTTTAGATAATGCAGAAGAAATTAACGATTTGTCAGTTAATCAACAAATGTCAAAAGATAACTCTGAGCAACTATCAAATAATGAGCTGCAAAATGATCTAAAACTGACAGAACTACTATTAGTTGGTCATACGGAAGACACTTCTTCAGATTGTTATGGTGCATAAACGCCAATTAACAACTAAAACAAGTTGTAGATTCAGTTTTATTTGCAGTTGATTTGATTCACCTTGTATTTTATAGTTAATTCAGGGGAATTGGGTAGCAGGAACGATGGAGCGATGCCTATAAGTAATAGGCGAGAGACGACGTCACCAAATTCTCATCAATTGACTATATTAGAATTTGAAATCATGAAATACACCCCCTTATCGTGTAACTCTTTACATTTTTGATAAAGTTTTATCTGTTCTGTTTCTGTAAAATCAAGTTTGGTATATTTCTTTTATATGAATTGACTCTTTATAGTTCTTGAGCTACAATGTAGCTTAGGAACTATAAAAATGAGAATTATCATGGCTGTTAATACTACTGTTCGTGCTCGCATTGATGAGAATATAAAAGAGGAAGCTTCTATTGTACTGTCAACTATGGGGCTTACTGTATCAGATGCTTTCCGTATGCTTCTAACTCGTATTGCACGCGAAAAAGCCTTGCCTTTTGATCCACTTGTACCAAATGCTAAAACAATTGAGGCTATGAAAGCCGCACGACGTGGCAAACTAATAACTATTGGTAGCATAGATAATTTATTAACTGATTTAAATGCGAACGATTAAGCGTACTGCACAATTTAAACGTGATTATAAAAGAGAAAAACGTAGACAGCATGGCGTAACTTTGGATAATGATTTATTGAAAGCGATTAAATTGTTAGTCATTGATGCACAATTACCTAAATGCATGCGTTACCATCCTCTTATCGGTAATTGGAAAGATCACCGAGATTGTCATATTAAATCTCAACTACTTCAACTCCGCACCGTTATAGTGCCATCATCATCACCAGCCGCTACTGCTATTATTTTTGAACCAGCCAGATTTACCACTTTATGACCATTTCGACTTTGTATGTCTCTTATAGCGTCATTCAAACGATAAGAATCGCCAAGCAGTGTATCAGTAATTTTTTCAGATAAAGATATTTGTTGCATTCCTTCCTGGATTATCGGATTTGCTAGCTGATGTTGGTAATGACCCATCAAACTCTTACTAACCCTATCTGATTGCTGAGTAATTGCTGTTGGCGTCACTTCCTTCAAGGCTAGTAATTAATATACACCATAAAATCACTAGCACTAAGTAGCAGAATGAAAAAAAATATAATAATTTAGAAGAAATTATTATTAATCATCGAGAAGCTGATCTTCCACATTAAGTATAAAACACTTTAACTATTTGCTATTTCGGAAAAATGATATTTTTTATCATTTCTATCCATCAATTCATACATTTCTTTAGCACCAATATATACTTTAGACCATTCTGGATGATTTAAATAATCTGAGTTTGTTTCATCAGTATGTAGTGATATTGAATCTATTAAGTCTCCAAACCATTTACAAAATTTATAGATTTGCTGTGCTTCATCCTCGTCATATAATATTTCACCAATGTTGCTTTCTTTATATTTATCCAAATCACAACTATCGTATAATGTGTTTATTACATAATATGTCAAACTATCACTATAAGGATGAGGATATTGCTCGTCCACCCATTCTTTCATTTGCCTATCATAATCGGCTAAATCTTCAAATGAACCTTTAACTTCCATGCGAAGTTGAGGATATAATAGAAATTTTGTTGTCATTAATATTACCTCTTAATCTGGTTTATGAAAACTTTTCCATTTAGCCCATTGATCTGCTGGAATATGGGCATCTGGGTGTTTTGCGGGCTCTTTTATTTGCATATTTAAATCAAAACCGTGTTCTGCATTTCTTTTCCCAGCATCAAACGCAGTCCGATCCATCTTATACACGCCACCAGTTATTTTATCCTTAAAGATATAGTTCTTACCAGTATTATCAACAACTTTACCATTATAACTTATTGCCACATGGTCAACTTGTTGAGTTACGTACTTAGCAGACGGATCCCCACGATCTATTCTAATACTATCCCCACCTTTTTTCCATCTTAATCCATCCATCTTCTTATTATAATTTGTTACACCAAACTCTCCTGGCACTTTCTCAACAAGTTTTGATAGTTGAGGCCAATTTTCATATTGTTTAAGAGACTTTGTATATTGTTCTAGTTTAGGGTCTACAGGTTTTGTAATGCCGGTAACATTCTCAATCTGTTTTTTCAATGATAGATCACCAGCTACATTTGATGTCCCTAATTTCACTTCTCCAACTTCAGAAGTTGGTAATTTTTGCTCAACTTTATTAGCAAGCATTGAAGTTTTTTCTACAGTTTTGGCTTTAGCAGTAATATCACTAGTATGGGTTGGAAGGTGTGGTTCTTTTGATAGTCCAGATGTTCCTGGTACTTCTGGATTATTAATATCAATTGCTTTTCCTTCTATAATTTTAGGTTTTGGTGCTGTGTCTTTTTCTACCTTGTTACCACCACTAACAGTAGGTAAGCCAACTCTTTTCGGTATAAAATCTGTAGGGTCAATCTCACCTGGTAATTTAGTACCAGTAACTTTTTCCACTCCTACCTTAATTATTGCTGATACTGGATCAGAAGATAATCTTAGTCCTAATGCTTCTATATTTTTTTGTCCTTCTGCCTCAGGGAATCGTTTTCTATGTTCTTCTATTATTCTTGCACCATGTTCATCTGGTCCAGATAGAATATATTTTATACCACTTGTTACTGACCCAAATGCGGTTCTTAGCTCATCATCGCTTAAGTTTTTAATAGGGTCTAGTTCTCTATTACTTTCCTCTACCGATATGTTAGAAGTAGTTGGTAGTGATTGATCTCTAACCATTATGTCTAGTGGTGGTATTGGTGGGGTTATCTTGTTTGCAGGATTAGCGGCAAGCAACTTTGTTATCCCCTCTTCAGTCCATTTAAACTCAGTTAATTCAGCAGTTGGCTTGTTGCTAGATTTAAACACTACACTCTTTGGTATATCACCACCAGATGGCAGAGTTTTAGGAGTGACTGATGCATCACCTGTAGGAGAGATGCCAAGCATAGCTAAAGTATAATCCCAACTACCTTGTGGTATATTAGGAGCGGCTGGTGGATTCTTCGGTTGTGTAGGTGGTTTATCCCCTAACTTAGTATTATTAACAGTTTTTTTATTGTTAATATACTGATTATATGGTGTGTGAAATTTTACTCTTGGATCTTCTGGTTTTTTCAGTAATATTGAAGCATTAGTTGAACCAGCTTCATCATAAATTAGATCATATAATGATTGAGGTGGCTGATTGCTATTAAGTGTATCATGTTTTTTCCACCCTTGCCCCATGACATAATCTAAACTAAATCCTTCCGCTCCTTTATATTGAGAACCAATTATTCGGTCTAGACATCTGATTAGATAAAGAGTCAAGATATGAGGAGCCTTCAGTATGAGGGAATAAAACTGAATGATTATGCCCCCCTTGCTTCACAAAAGGTAATGGTGTTGATTTACTTGCTGCTAAATCGGTCTTTTTGGTTCGATCAAATGATTCCTGTGAAGAAGATTGGGAAAAATGAGTTTTAGGTAATTGATTTTCTTTGTATGTGCCATCTGTGGTCAGTACTACCCTATTATAGTGCTTACTCATTTCATGCTTGACTCCAGCCTTAGCAGCTTGAGAAGCTTGACGTAACTTATTGGTCATGGCATTTGATAATTCACTGATCCCTGAATTAATTGCTGGGCTTAGTATCTCGGCTTTTATTAAATGCATAATTCTGTTAGTAATCATATTTTCGACATTAGAAGCAACTTTTTCTCGTACTTCTTTGTTATCTGCTGCCTGTAAATCCTTTAATTTGACACAAAAACTTAAAATTATTGATTTTAATTTATTATTTTGACCAAAATTTAGATCATTGATTTTAGATAAATCTTCACCTATTACTTTACCTTCATTGCTCAGTATTTTTTCATTAATTAGAGTATTGTAAATTGCTATGCTATCATCAGAAGATAGGTAATACTGCATATAAATATTAAATAGTTCCTGATTACTTGGTAATTCGTTAGAAATCTCGGATAATTTGCTGATTAGCTTATGGCAGAATCTGTCGGTTACATTTAATATCTTAGTAACGGTTGCTGCTTTTTCTACCAGAGAAATACATGTTGTAATACCTGAATTATATTGGTCAGCAATTGCCTTAATAATAGCACTTGCAGCGTTTATAAAAGCACTTTCTTCTGGACGTAGTATTAGACTCATCTCCTTCATTATATTAGCGGTAAACTTGTTAGTACCAAGCATAGTATCTATTAATACCGACCGATCAATAACATTTGCCGTTGATGAGTTGTTAATGACATTGTTGATTTTCCCTCTAATACTATCTTTGGTTTTGTCTAATTTGCTTAAAATATCTGTTGGTAAATCAATTAATAACTCCAATATTTGGTTTATTTGTTTAAGATTGTAGTTATTCTCTTGTTGCAAATTAATTAGAGATAATAACAGTTTATCTCTATCTTTGGAGGTTAAATCATAGTTATGTTTTTTTTCTAACTCGATTAAATTTACATCAAAAGTTTCTAAATCATAAGAATCTGTTGCCCCAGTTCTCATTACTAAATCATATGACAATAACTCCCTTACCCAATAGTTATAGGAAGGCAACTTACTTAGAACCTCATTATTAATATATTTAATATCTAATAGGGCAGTAAATATACTTAAGTATTCATGATTAGTCGCAACATCTTGGGTATCTTTTAAGAATTCTAAATGTTTAAACCCTACCCTTTCAGCCAATTTATCTAAAATATCCAAGCATTTAGTAGATAACCGATATACTCCTTGATCAGCTTGATTTTTAAGCACTTTAAACGCTGTAATTTGTAAAGCTGTGTTATCTAAACATTGTTCAACATAATAAATTATTTTTGGTGACAAACTAACTTTCTGCTGTGCTAGAAAATCAATAGTATTTAAAGCTTCTTGTTGAAATGATAAGTTGTCGATTTTATCAAGAATGAGTTCAAATCTTGCTATATAGTCACCTAGAATGTTCAGAAAGGTTGACAAAAGATTCTAATGCAAAAAGCCTTAGGTTAGTATTAGTATCGTTTAAACCTATATCGATTAACTTCTGTAAAATATAGATTGGAAGTTCACATTTATAATTTTTGGATATATTTTTCAGAGCAAAAACTATTTTATTAGTGAAATGCTCTGAATTGATAAGCTCATAAATAGTATCAACGGCACTTTTAGTAGTTATGTTCTTACCTGCATAATGTCCTATAATATATGCGAGAATATCTCTAGTTTCTGATATAGTTGTGCTGCTAAGAATTTTAGTAAGTAGATCAATTTCTTTAGTAGATAAATTATAATCATTATTTTTACCGCTTTTAAATAAACATTTAATTATGTCAGTAACTTTCTTTTTAATTATATGATCTGAGTCTACCAAAGTTTCGATTAACACTTTTACTAAAGGAACAGTAATATCTTGCCCATGCTCGATAATAGATAATAACCCTTCTGCACATTGTACCCTGATAGAAGAATCTATTTCTTGGTTTTTAATGATATTGACAAATCTTTCTAAAGTGGTATAATTTAAGATAGCATTCTGTAGCATTACAACCCTTTCTAAAGTCTTTGATATTTCTAAAACTTTATTTACAGGGAAGGTTTCAAAGGCAGCTTCTAACTTAGTAAGGTTATCTAGAGATAATTTATAACCATTTTCTATACCACACTTTATAAGCAAACATAATTGACGACGTACATCACAATTAAGTGTATTATCAGTTATTATATTGGTTATTGTATCACTATACTTAATCAAAGTCTCAGGGTGCTTATAGAAATAGGTAGCAAGGTTAGTAGATACATTAAACATTAAATCATTAGGGTATATTTTTAGAACAAAATTATTATGGATGAGACTAGTAATTATATTGTCTGATAGTTCAATACTGTAAGCTAAACTATTAGCAATAGTTAGGTTAACTGTATTCCATATAGAAGCAGAATAATTTTTATTCCCAGCTATATCAGATAGTTTATTTAATGTAGTATCTGGTAATGGCTGTTTGTTTTCCACGCTTTTTAGTAATGTTATAACTGCTAATTGACTATGCTCTTTATGATCTAATAAATTTTCTAATTTTTTAAAAATTGTTAAAGATAATTTAGTCCCATTAACTGCACTTTTGAAAATTAACTTCAGTATATTCTCATGTGCATGGATACAGCGTGGATCGTCTATTATATTAAATAATTTTTCTAAAGAATCTGTGGGTAGTGCATAATGATGAATCTCAAATTCATTATCTAATTCTTTAATCTGACTTTTGTGTAAGATTGCTTCCTTTCTGCCAGATGCTTCTATAAATTGCTGGAAAGTTCTTACATCACAGCTAATAGTGTTGTGAGCTATCTGATCAATTGTATTCCATGCAAGGGTATTAATACTGCTATGTAGTGAATTTAACCACATTCTATTATAGCTTTCTATTGCATTGACTTCGATATTATTGCCTTCCTCTTGTAATTTTGACAGTTCGTCTATTAAAACACTACGCTTTGAGCGAAGCAGTGAAAGTAACTCTTCACTCTTTTGATTACAAGCTTGTTGTGCAGTATTCGTCAATGCATTTATTATATTCTGATAATTTTGACCAACAGAAGTTTTGTAGCTACTGAAAGTATTTTGTATTTGCTCTGAACGTGATTTTTGAAAAGCTTCAAACTCGGCTTGTTTTAAGGCAACAGTGCTATCTGCACTTGCTTGGTCATAAAAGGTCATAGACCTCAAACTTTGCTCAATAGCCTGTTTTTTGTTTTGTACCTCCTGAGCTAATTGGGCATTAAGCTCCGTCAATTTTTGTGCAACTTGGTTATCATGTTGATTGATATATGGAGCTTCTTCTTGCGATACTTTATTCTGAATAATATTACGGAGGTTATCAGCTAATATTTTATGTTCTTGATTTATTATACCAATTAATTTTGTGACGATCTTCTCACCATTAGCAGAACCTAAAAATTGATCCAACCCTATATTAATACAATCTTGAATCAAAATATCAATGTTGAATTCAGATACATGTTGTGCTTCTTGGTTATCTAATCCCAACACTCCCTGATTTGCATCTGTTATCATACCACTAGTCAATTATATGTTTATTCTGTATCCAATGGTTATATATTCAATATTAAGTTCTTTTAGGTGTTGTTGTTGATATATGAACTTAAGCTAAAGAGAAATTGGAACGTAAAACAAGAGGTGAGCGTGCTATGAGTACAGCTAGCACGTAAGCACGCGAATACCCTGAAGCTTTACGAAACCAATTCTTCAAAGCAGAAGAGTCTACATCAAATGTATTATTTAAATTTTTCCATTCAAACTTCTTTCTTAATAACTTACTCAACAAATTTCTTTGACTTACAAACCTTAAGTGATAAATTCAGAAAAATTTTATTATTTCTAAATTTATATACTTTATATAGTAGGAATATATTTTGATATATAAAGTATTTCTTGTAAAAAATAGTAAGGATATCAAACTTACTGGCAATTATGGCACTGTTGAAAGAAGAGATAGGTATGGTATAATGAAATAATGGTATGGATCTACCCTACATACAGAATGAGAAGCAAATGCTAATTTTCTAGGATAGGAAATGAATCCTAAACAACAATAAGGAGGTCCATATGGAAGTTACCACAATTGGTATAGATATTGCAAAAAGAATTTTTCAAATTCACGGTGTAGATAAAAATGGTAAGACAGTATTAAAGAAATTAATGAGAGATCAGGTTCTAACTTTTAGGCTAATTTACCAACCTGTCTAGTGAATGTTGTACCTATGCTACCGCAAACCGAAATTGATGTTACAGCTGGGTATTGTATAGGAGGTTTTATTATCTCCGTTAAATAAAGCTCCGCCCCTATTCTTTCTCCCATAGAGGTCATGCCTTGTATCACACGACACATTGTGATAATCCAAGAAGCAGCGACACCTATCTGGGCATATGTTGGAAGAATAGTTACTATAAAACAAGAGAAAGCCATCATTAACGTTGTAATAATCACTGTTTCTCTACGACCTATATTATCACCTATCCAGCCAAATAACAAGGCTCCAAATGGTCTAAAAACATAAGTAGAACAAAAAGCAAACGCAGCAAACAAAGAAGCGGTAAGCGGACTAGTTGGTTCAAAAAACAGTTCATTCAACAACGCCGCCATATGGACATATAACATCAGATCAAAATACTCCATGAATGTTCCTACTGACAGTAACCCGATAGCAGACTTTTGTTCTTTTGTAAGGCTAGTTTGGCGATTAGGGATAATTCTGGTGTTTTCTTGAACAATTTCACTCATAGTTGACTCAATGTTATTGTTGACTTCGTATAGTTCATATTTCCCCATGTTACTTTTATTTGCTGTTTAATATACTTATTATATAATAGTTGATGATTTGACTAATGATAGCAAGGAAAAATAATATAGAAAAGTTGAAATAATAAATTTTGGGTTGTAACAATATCACAATCTTAATATAACCATGAGAGTTCCCCGCAACTTGAGAAGACAAAAATAGAGGATGTAACTTAAATATAACAAAATACTTATTATTTTAAGAAGCATATAATAAATTATTTGCTAGTATTTTAATTTTTAGTTTAGTATACTTTATAATTAAAATAATGTAATAGGAGTTATATGGAAGATATTAATAATTGGGAAGCAAAGTATGTAAGTTGTAAATATTCTGAGAGGTTAGTCAATAAATTATCCGAGCTGAACCAACAAGTAACTATACCAGTCAATATTTATGAGATTAGAAAAGGTATATATTACGCCAAAAAATATCATGGCAGTCAAATGCGACAATCAGGTG
>JAJIYQ010000151.1 GCA_020881075.1 Rickettsia endosymbiont of Labidopullus appendiculatus | reverse complement strand
GCTGGTAATTTGGGCGTCGATCCGGTACTCGAATCCTCACGTACATCTAAGTACGCTGCGGTTCTCCGTTCCGTGTCTCCTACAAATTCCCTAACATAAATTAATCTACAACTGTAGTACTAGCACCAATTTCTCCTGAATTGACTATATACATTAAATAAGTCACAATTAATAAAAATTCATAAATTTTTTACAAACTATTTAAAACCTTCTTGACTCTATAATTATAGTACAATATCCTAAAAGTTCCATATAATCCCAAATTATCCCAAATATGACCAAATCTAATTATGGAATAATTTGTACAGGGTATGGTTATACAGCTAATTTGATTTGTATTTAATCGGATAATGTCTGTCATTCCCGCTTCTGTGCGGAATCTAGACCCCGCACAGAAGCAGGGGTGACATTAGTGGCAGGGGTGACATTAAGGTAAGCAGGGATGACACTGAGTTGTAAATTGTCATTCCCGTGTAGGTGGGAATCTAGACCCCGCACTGAAGCAGGAGTAACATTAGTGGCAGGGAGGACATTAAGGCAAGCAGGCATGACACTAGCAATTATTGGAAGGTAAATAGGTAAATAGGTAAATGAATATTTTTTTGTCAAAATATATAAATAATCTTGATAAGAAAGGTAGGGTTTCGGTGCCTGCTAGCTATAGAGCAGCTTTGTCTAGCCAGTCATTTAATGGGGTTATTGTCTATCCGTCTTTTAGAAATAAGTGTATTGAAGCGTGTAGTTTAAAGAGGCTTGAGGAGTTAAGCCAAATGATTCAAACCTTAGACCCATATTCTGAGGAACGAGATGCTTTTGAAACAATCATTCTTGGCGAGGCTATTCAGCTTACGTTTGATGGTGAGGGTAGGGTGATTTTACCAAAATCTTTAATAGAGCATTCTGACATATCAGAGCAGGCTTGTTTTGTAGGAAAGGGATTAGTTTTTGAAATTTGGCAGCCGCAAAATTTTGAAACCTATCTTTCCTCAGCTCGGCAAATTGCTCAAAATAACCGTTTAACTCTTAAGAATATTAATAAGGAAATATGATATACTCAAATGATTTGGAGAATTGGAACGTAAAACAAGGGGTGAGCGAGCGGAGCGTACATGAAGTACGTGAGCACGCGAATACCCCGAAGTTTTACGGAGCCAATTCTTCAAAGCAGAAGAGTATACAAGAGTCCTCTCATACAGCTGTGATGTTAAATGAAGTTAAGGAAGTCTTGTGTCCTAAAGATGGTGGAATTTATCTGGATTGCACTTTTGGTTTTGGTGGTTATAGTCGAATGATACTTGATTCTTGTAATTGTCAATTAGTGGCAATTGATCGTGATCCAAATGTTATAACTTACGCCAATCAGCTGATAAAAGATTATCCTGGTAGAGTGAGATTTATTCAAACAGGGTTTGCTGAAAGCTTTTCAGAATTAGGTTCATTGAAATTTGACGGCATAGTTATGGATTTAGGGGTTTCTTCTATGCAGATTGATTCTGGCGATAGGGGATTTTCCTTTACTCATGACGGTCCACTCGATATGAGAATGAGTGGAGTAGGGCAGAGTGCTGCAGATTTTATAAATAATGCTGATGAACAAGAAATAGCTGATGTAATTTATAAATATGGCGATGAGTCTTATTCTCGAAGAATCGCTAAAAGAATTGTAGAACATAGGCGGTTAGAGCCTATTACCAATACAGCCAGGTTTGCTCATATTATTCGTAGTAGTATAGGTTTTCGAAAAGGTAAGATAGATACCGCTACCAAGAGTTTTCAAGCAATTCGCATTTACATTAATGATGAATTGGGGCAATTAGAAAGATTTCTAAGTAATAGCAAAAATATTCTAGCAGCAAATGGTCGCCTAGTAATTGTCTCATTTCACTCATTGGAAGACCGAATTGTTAAGAATTTTTTTAAAGCAAATTCTGCTAAGTTAGTTGCCAGGTCTAAATATGCGGCAAAAGTTTTTACTGAAGAAAATTCTAAGGAATGGCTTAAGATTCTTACAAAGAAGCCATTATGTCCATCGTCTAGAGAAATTGCACTTAATCCAAGAGCAAGGTCTGCAAAGTTAAGGGCTGGACAGAAAATAGAGGGTGCTACATATGGCGGTTAGAATATTTAGTTATATAGCTGTCTGTACTATAATTTTTTCCATTTATGGGTTATTTAGAGTGAAAGATAAGGTTATTATCTTACATTATCAGCTTGGAGAGGCTTCAAAACAACTGATTGATGAGAGTAATAGAATTCACGTGTTAAAAGTCGAACAATCATACCTTACTTCTCCAGCTAGACTAAGAAAATTATCATCACTTTATTTACAATTAGATACTGTTAAAGTTAAGCAAATGATTAGTGATCCTTTAATGCCTGAGAGTAAGAAATATGCCAAGTCTCATGAAGTGAATGGTTCGTATTTTAATAAAACTAATGTTAAGTGGCGTTATAAAACAACTCCTAATAGTAAATACATAAAAACTGTTTCAACTAAAAAATCAGAGTATATTCGATGAAAGGTACTCTTTTTGCCTATGCATATGTCATTGCGAGTAGGTTATGAGTAATAATATAGTTTTATTAGAATTGATAAAAAATACTATAACTAAAATGAAAAGAAGTTTTAGTAATATTATTTTATGGGATATTTGTGCTGACAATACCAAAATCAGATTATTCATAGTTAGCTTTTGTTTTGCTGTGTTTTTTTGTGGGTTATCACACCGCTTAATAATCGTTGCAACTAATGGTTATGTTAAGCCAGAATATCAAGTAAAGAGTAATAACTTTAGAAAAGAGATAGTAGACCGCAATGGTAATTTATTAGCAGTTAACTTACCCTCTTCCTCATTATTTGTTAATCCACAAAAAGTAATCAACCCAGAGCAATCTTTAGAAAGATTATCTAAAATCTTGCCTGAGATTGATAAAACGAAATTACTTGCAGAACTAAAGGGTAATAAAAGTTTTGTGTGGATAAAAAGGGATTTATTGCCAAAAGAGCAAGAGGCGGTATTAAATTTGGCAATGCCAGGCTTTAGTTTTGAACAAGAACAAAAGAGGATATATACTTTCTCAAATTTATTATCACATGTTATAGGATATGTGGGTAGGGATTTGGCTGGTCTTGCTGGGCTGGAAAGGAGTTATGACAAATTTTTAACTAATTCGGATTTTGACTTAGCACAGCCAGAACAACTTAAAAAACCACTTGAATTATCTATAGATGTAAGATTACAGAATATCCTAAATGAAGAAATAGATAAGACATTAAAGGAATTTAGTGCAATAGGAGCGGTAGGGATAATTGCTAATCCTAATAATGGTGAAATTCTAGCTCTGATTAGTAAACCTGATTTCAATCCACATTACCCGAGTAGTGCAAAGCCAGAAGAGTTATTTAATATGGCAAGTCTTGGTATTTATGAGATGGGGTCGGTATTTAAAACCTTAACTATGGCTGTAGGTTTTGATACTGATGCTATAGCAATGAACGATGCTTATGATATTAGCTATATGAAGGTAGGGGCGTTTAATGTAAAAGATTATCACCCAAGGCATGGGTGGCATAGTGTTCCAGAAATTTTTCTGCATTCATCAAATATTGGGGTTAGCCAAATTATGTTAGAAGTTGGCAAAAATGATTTCAAAAAATACTTAAAAAGATTAGGGTTACTAGATCAGCTTAAAATTGAATTGCCAGAGAGAGGCACTCCTCTGTTTCCATCCGATAAGAGATGGAGTGATTTAACGAGTGTGGTAATGTCATATGGTTATGGTATTTCAATTAGTCCTTTACACTTTATACAAGCAGTATTGCCGGTAGTGAATGGTGGGACATTATATGATTTGACTCTAATCAAAAGACAAAATGAGCCTCTTGTTGGTACAAAGGTTTTTAGTGAAAAAACCTCTAAGCAAATGAGTGAATTATTTCGTTTTGTGGTAAAAGAAGGCACCGGACGTAGAGCTGATGTAAAAGGATATCTTGTTGGTGGGAAGACTGGTACGGCTGAGAAATTAACGGCAGATGGGCATGGCAAAAGAAGATATCTTAAGAATAGCAGAATGTCATCATTTTTAGGTGTATTACCAGCTTCTAATCCACAATATGTTATTTTTATAATGTTTGACGAACCAAAAGGAACAAAGGAGTCCTTTGGTTTTGCTACTGCCGGTTGGACTGCTGCTCCTACTGTTGGAAGAGTCCTTGAGCGAATGGTATCACTATATGGAATAGAGCCGATTGAAAAAGGCGAGGAATTGTGATTATTAACAAATAGTGAACATACGCTATGATGTCATTGCGACTTATCTTCGAGATAGAAAACTGCTAAGAATGTGAAGGTAAAGAGGTTTGTAGGGATTTTGTTATAGGATTTGTAGTCATGTAAATGATATTTTTTGTTGGTATAATATGGTTATGTTAAAAATTTTGTCAACAGAACTTAAAATTGCTGCAAAAAATTTTTTATGTTGACCTATCAGTGGATGGTTATATAATTCACGGTTTCTATGAAGATAAAATGTATAATGAATAAATTACCAAAAATATTATCTATAATTTGTATATATTTCTTGTTTTTTACCAAAGCTCAGGCAGATGAGATTGAAGCTGATCAGAGATTTTTTTATATTGGAGCGGAAGCTGGCATAGTAAAGCCGGTGGTGGAGAAATTTCGCCATGATTCGGGTACTGACTTTACTTTAAAAAGGTCTAAGATGTATAGTGGTAAGATTGGTTACAGCTTTTATCCGC
>JAJIYQ010000150.1 GCA_020881075.1 Rickettsia endosymbiont of Labidopullus appendiculatus | reverse complement strand
TTTCCTTTCTATGGTAGGGATTAGTCTTATCTTATCAATTATTACTACAACCACAGTCCTTTATTTAGTATTACAATGGTTTCCACCACAGCAAAAATATATGGTTGAAAAAGCTCACGATATTCATACAGAAGGAGTAGTGCAAATATTTGATATGCAAGGTAAATTTTGTAATAAAGCACAAATAATTAAGGATTAAATGTAATCATACCTGACATCTATTTCAAAAAAATCTTATAATTTGTAGCTCAAAAGGGTCAAAATAGAGTAATTTAAATTTTGTCAATCTAGCATATGGACTTAAGATCATTAAAAAAAATGGCAATATATATAATAGATTTTGTAGCAAATCATATATATGATATTGTCTATTAAAAGTTTTTATGTCAAAACATATGGGAGTTCTTAAAATAGCTAGGTAAAATGACGGAACGTTTAAAGCATGACAAAATTTTTCGCAAAGCAATGGAGAATCCGCTAGTAGCACATGAATTTCTGCATGCTCATTTACCTAAACATATTAGGGATATAGTAAATTTCCCTAGTTTGACAATTGAAAATACCAGTTTTATAGAGCTAGATTTAAGAGATTCTATTTCTGATGTGTTATTTTCGGCAAAATTTGACAATAATAGGGATGGGTATCTGTATTTGATGGTCGAGCATCAAAGTTCGCCTGACCACTTCATGGCATTCAGGATATTCAAATATTTCATTAATATTTGTGATCGATATTTGACTTTAAATCCTGAGACCAAGATGTTACCATTAGTCTATCCGTTAATATTTTTTAATGGTACAGAAAAATATAATGTTCCAAGGAACTTATGGGATTTGTTTGAAAACAGTAAGCTAGCAAGGAGTAGTTGGATCAATGACTATCAACTAGTTAATGTTCATGATATTCCTGATGAGCAGTTGAAACAAAGGACGTGGTCAGGGATACTTGAGTTTTTTTTTAAAGCATATCAAGAAACGTGATCTACTGAAGAAATGGCAGGAAGTAGCCGATATGTTACCTGAAATAACCAAGATAACTATTGGTTATAATTACTTAGAGCTGCTATTGTGTTACACATTGACAAGAATAAACCAATCGGATAAAGTAGAATTAGAAAAGTTATTAATAAGTAAGTTAAATCAGGAAACAGGTACAAAGCTTATGGGTAGTTTGGCACAACATTGGAAAGAAGAAGGTGTCCTAGAAGGTTTACAAATTGGTAAAGAGAAGGGAATCCAGATTGGTAAAACAGAGGAAAGAACAACTGTAGCTAAGAATTTGCTTAAAGCTGGCGTGTCATTTGATATAATTTCTGTGTCTACTGGTTTGTCTAAAAAAGAAATAGAAGAATTGATAATATAATTATTACAAATATATTAATAGTCAAAGTTAGCAAGTTTTGCTGCGGGAGGGTGGTTTACCAGGTTTTGGATGAGTAACCCAGAGTGTAGGTACCTTAACTGATCTTAATTTGATCCTGTTTATCAAGTTACTAAGAATATAAATATCTTACAACTTAAAATTTTCTACTAATAAATTGCTGCCAGCTAAAGTTGGTAATAGTTGATGATTGAATTTAGTACATTATGAATATTAATAAACTATGGTATTATATTACCAAACTAGATAAAAAATATTATCATCTTATAGATGAAGTGAGTAGTTGTTTTTTGCAAGAAACAACTGATTCAGAATCGTTTAATGTAAATGGCAGGAAATCTATAGGATGCCTTGAACTTCTAAAGGAAATAGAAAATAAGTTAAACAAAAATTTTGCGATGATTGCACAAAATTGTGCTATAGAGTTTTGTATTACTAATGAGTATATCCTTGAAGGACAAGCGTGGAACTGTATTAATCATATACTTAAGGATCATGCGGAACTGCTTACAGTTGAAGATAAAAGGTATCTCAAGGCTTTAAATAATTCTTATCTTGGGATATATAAGGTAACATTGGTAAAAGTTGGGCAATCAGTAAATTTAGAGGATATGATTGAATCTAGTGTCGATCATTTTACTGTGCTAGATAAAACTTTGAGCCAAAATATAAAAGTTGGTCAGATTGTGGCAACTCGATTGATTAAGATAGAGTATAAAGCAAAACCGACAAAATATCAAATTTCTAATACCTTAGTAGCCTTACCGGAAAAAATTGCCATACAATCCGTTGATATTATTAAGATGATGACTGAAGCTATGAATAATCCATTTCTTATGGCATCAATGTTAAATGAAGAGAAGTTTGAAGATAATGAGCATAATCGCCTTATGCAAAAGAAGATGTGGGCAAAGGAAATATTAGAGCAATGGTATTTATATCATAGCAATTACCAGGATTATCACGAGTTTTTTGATTATGAAGGCAACCCTTTACAACCTTATTGTATAGAGTTTGACGTTATTACAGAACCAAGAAAGATATCGAAAATACTAAATAGTTTACCAGATTTGATTGAAGATGCAGCTAATTCATGGGTTTGGGTAGATAGTACAGCATATGATGGTCTTAATTATCCTGATATTAAAGATAAAATACCAAATTTAGTTGATCCTAACAAATTACCATTATATTGTGGGGCGATCATACAGAGTGAAGATGGTAAAGCATCGTATCGTATATTTGGAGAAATAAGGTTAAAAAAGGACAAGTTGATAATTAATGTAGCTTCGCTGCAAAGAGCTAATATATCTCAGGATTTTTTTGCAACTAAACTCGGTAGCATGGTTGGTAATCCTCTACTAATTAAAAAAGATGATGATATATTCACAAGAGTTACCAGGAACGGTAAGATATAGAGGGGAGAAATAGCATTTGGTTATGCTTTTATAACCAATTTATTTGTATATCAAATAATGAGATTTTGTATCTTGAATATTCATCTGACAGTCAAAACTTAACTGACAATCAGAGAGTAATTTTATAGTGTCCATCAGACCAGCTCTTAATATAAAATTTTTAAGAGCTGGGTGTAAGCGTTCACGATTTTTCAATTTTCCCCTAAATTCTTAATTTTTAAATTGCTTTGTCGGCTATGCCTTCTCGCAATGACGTTTTTTACTTTAACTTTTTTTCCGTGAACACTCACAAAAAATAAGCAATATCGCAAAAATAATGAAAATAGCTATTAGTGGAGCATAAAAATCTGTTATATTTTATAGATATAATTATGGATATAACAGATTTTGGAATAACTTGTTATATCGAATTCATGTTATTATAATAAATAATATAAAGCTCTTGTTAAAAAAGTAGAGTCTAATTTTTTAACAGTAATAAAGTAAAAATTTATGTTAGCAACTTTAAATAATAGTCCTCAGAAGACCATATTTTATACCGCTACTAATGAACCTCTTATGCCGGTGAGGTTATATTACAAAATTCATAATGAATATTTGCTAATTAAGGCTTTAAAGAAGCTTAAATGTGTAAGTTTTGAATGGGATAATAAAAAATTTGTAATTTCATATTATAAAGAAGCAAAGAGGTTGGAATTAGATGTGCATTATCAAGATGTACCTAAAGAACTTTATCCAGTAGCTTTAGCATATGGTCATATCAAAAATTCTGTTTTACACATGGACTTAAGATCATTAAAAAGGGCAGTATACATCATAGATTTTGTAGCGAAGTATATACCACCTACTATTATGGAAATAACTCATTTTGCTAACTCTAATAAACTGACTGTTACAAATGATCGAAATAACTCCCAAGAGATATTAGATATGGATTACGATAAATTTTTTGATGATAATAAAATGTATCATGTTGATTTGCATTTAGAGTTGGATGAGTTCAAGGAAATTTATGAACAAGAAAAGAGCAATGACCTGGAAGAAAAATGGAAGAGATTTGAATCATATGTTAGAACGAAAGAATCAGATGATTATCATGAGGTAGAAAAAATAGCTATATCCTATGACAAAAGGTCGCATAACAGATTAACTACCTGGTTAGCTATGCGATCTATAATTAAGAGTATAATTGCCATGGAACACTATAGTGGCAATACCAGCTATTCATCGATAGATGCTATAAAAAAGCTATTATCTCGAATAAATGATGATTTAGAAGAAGATGATTAGGGATTTTGATAATATGCAACAACAAACTCATATTATCGAGAAATCATTGCAACAAAGGGTAATTAATGCAGCTCAGCAAATGCTAAGCAGCCAAGATTATGTAAGTCCAATAGATATTATGATTACTATAGGATGGCTTCAACCTATACACGTAAAAAATTGGCGACAAGGTAAAGAACCGTTTCTTGAAAAGGTTATTCAAGTTAATCTAAATAAATTAATATTGGCTTTGCAATATCTAGAACAATGGGCATTAGACAAAGGTCTTAAGCCAAGCGAAACAGTTTATATGTCGCATAATACAAAATCTAAAATAAGGCTAAGATTCAGTAAAAGTGGGCAGCCAACTATTGAGCAAAAATATTCTACCCATTACATATCACCAATGCTTAGTGAGAATAAGATTGCAAAGCTTAGGAATAAATGGGAAAAATCACCAGATTTAGTAGTATTTTGTTTAATTAACGATTCGGAATGTAGTAAATGCCATAAGGAATTATTTAAAGGTAGTTTGTTATTCAAAAATGGTGATGATGCAGAGTGTATCGATTGTTGTGAATTAAATGACTTAGTTTTCTTACCAAGTGGAGATGCTAAATTAACCAGCTATGCTAAAAATTATAGTAGCAAAAAAGCGGTGGTAGTTAAGTTTAGCAGGACTCGTAAGCGTTATGAGAGACAAGGAATTATGATTGAAAAAGAGGCATTAAGAAAAGCAAAAAGTGAGATAGAAGGAATTACTGTTTAACGATAATTATAATTACTATCGTATTGCCTCAACAAAAAATTTAACCAGTAAAAGACTTGTTTACCATTTCCATCTTCAAATTATTTGAGTATAGTTTTGAAGGATTGTCACCAGAAAAAGGGGTAACAGCTAAGGAGCAGCTTAATGAATTCTCAAGACAAATAGCCCAGCAATTTAAAGCACCCTATGTCTAGGTACGATGATTGGAGTGATGCGTTATGGGCAGTTGGTGAACGCCTATTGACAGGTAAGTGTTTATTATTTGATGAAATTTCTTGGATGGCTGAGGGAGAGCCAACTTTCTTAGGAAAGATTAAAAATTTTTGGGATAATCATTTAAAAAAGAACGATATGAACTTAAAATACTATAATTAATTATGGCAAGAAGCAATGACTATATAAGCAAAATTGATAAATTGATAGGACAAAAAATCTATTCTCTAAGGCTTGCTAAAGGTTTGTCACGTCACCAACTTGCAAAAGCAATAGAGGTAACACTTCAGCAATTACAAAAATATGAAACTGGTCTCAATAGAATATCAATAGGTAGGCTGATTCTTATTGCTAAAGCATTAGAAAAAAATATTGGTTATTTTTATGAAGGTTTAGAAGACATTAAAAATATTGAGCCTGTCCAAACTCAGCATCAGCGTTTGTGTATAGAGGTGTCGAGGAATTTTATGAAAATCCGTAACCCAGTGTATCAACAGGCTGTTAATGTATTGATACACTCGTTGATTAAAGAGTAGCATAGTAAGGGAAAAGTACTGATACAGTTATTGGTATCTAGGAGGCTACACCTACAATAACTAAAGTAATGCT
Organism: Rickettsia endosymbiont of Labidopullus appendiculatus; assembly: GCA_020881075.1. Lineage (GTDB taxonomy): Bacteria > Pseudomonadota > Alphaproteobacteria > Rickettsiales > Rickettsiaceae > Tisiphia. The sequence continues at coordinate 3,340 of JAJIYQ010000150.1, read as the reverse complement.
ATATTTGGCTCTTTTTGGCTGAAAATAAACATGATTTTCTTGAAATAAGTACACTATTCCTTCAAAAATTATATTTATTCTCGCCAAAAAATAGCTCAAAATATAATTGATTAGTTATCGTAGGCAGCATCCTAGTTATTTCGTCAAAAATGCTAAAAATTAAGAATAAATCAAAAATTAAAATTTTAACAAAAAAAATTGTACAAAATTTGAGGATTTGAAAAATTTGCTAAACATAATTTTTTTTATTTACTTGTCTATAAAACGAATATTTTATAGACTTATCCGACTAGGAGTATAAAATGTAACGTGCATAATTAAATTGCGTTATTTGAGAATAATTATTTCGCCTATTAATAAACAAAAACAAGCTGCTATAATTTTCAATGCTGAAATATATCTTATTGTCACTGCAATTGACTTCTGAACATTCCAGACACAAATTTACAGTCATACAGAGGTTAAATAATAAAAATATACTCCCTATATTGACGTATAATTATTTTTAGTCTAGACTAGACTAAGAATAATTAGAGGGAGAAATGCAAATAGCAAGTATACATAAAGCAAAAACTAATCTTTCTGATTTAATAAAAAAAGTACAAGAAGGAGAAGATATAATTATTTGCAAAGCAGGTAGACCAGCAGTTAAATTAGTAAAATATAAAGCTCTATCATCTCCCCGTAGAGCTGGAGCTTGGAAAGGGCAAGTTAAAATTGCTGAAGATTTTGATAAATTACCACAAAATTTATTATCAAGTTTTAAGAAAGAAGTAGAGTGAGTTATTTACTTGATACCCATACTCTACTGTGGTGGTTAGAGGACAATCCGACTTTAACAATAGAAGCCAGAACAATTATTAGTAACCCAAATAATCTGATTTTTGTCAGTCCAGTAAACACTTGGGAAATTACTATTAAAAAAGCTCTTGGTAAAATAGAAGCTCCAAATAACCTTGAACAAGTAATATTAGAGAGTGGCTTTGACCCTTTACCTATAAATATTAAGCATACAATCTTTGTAGAAAAGTTAGAAAACCATCACGATGATCCTTTTGACAGGCTTCTTATAGCTCAAGCTATTATAGAAAAATTAACTATAATTACTAGAGACAACAAAATAGTTCAATATCCAGTTCCTATTATTATCGCATAAATTTTAATTATTTTAACAAGTGCTTTGATGAGTAATCCCATTTTTTGATTCAGTACTTGGAGAGCATTCAAAACCAGGGGCAGAAATTAAATTTTGCCAAAAATATGGCTCGTATTTTAATTATCACAAATCATCTTGTAAGATATTGTTACAAAAAGCGAGCCATATTTTTAGAAAAATTTAATTTCTGCCTCTGGTTTTGAATGCTCTCCAATAACAGAAAATAGGTAAAAATACAAAATTCCTTTGTGACCCAAATATATTGTGCTATAATATATCTATTGAATAATTGAGTTTTTATCTAATTTTCAGTGCTGTTTGAAATTGTTAAAGGTAATAACAAATAAAATTATTTATTTGCAAGGAATGCTATAAAAAAGATTTTCTATCTTTTTTATAAAAAGACAAAATAAGGGAGTTTTTAGGAGAGTAATTAGTTTTAGATTTTTCCTCAAATAGCTTTTAAAAAGTGCATAAAAAACGATCTATATCTTCCGAAGGAAATACTAAACGTGTAATATTTTATCGAATTTATAGTCCATTATTTGGTTAAAACTCCCGGCTCCAGCCGGGAAAGACTTCAGGTCTTGCTCTAAAAACATTGCAGGTGCTGTTGTATAGTGGACGTATTGCTAAAATCAACGAGATATTAAATAAGAATACTTAATATAACAGAGTAAAACAATGATGGATTCAGTAGCTACTATCAAACAACAATTATTATCATCCTCAAATGAGGGAATGAAAATGGTATTTGACTTATTGTTACCTATATACAATACTGATGGTACTATATCTACTGACTATATGTTAGTAATTGCAGTATTTCTTGTGTTTCCAGGTTTATTAGGCTTTTGCGTAAAAACTATTAAAAATATTACTAGGTTCATAGGAAGTAAGAGATAAATTTCGGATTAACGAAGTTAATCCGAAATTGGGGTTGAAAGATAAAAAATTGTTCTAATTTCAAAAAAAATCTTTTGTCCAAAAAATTACAAAAATTTGTATATCAACTATAGGTTGAATTTTGAAAGTCAACTTCACTCTTATACATTTCCAACTATAATTGTTTCTGTTGTTCTAAATGTTGCTGTTGTCTACATATCTCTGTTAGTCTTTTATCTATTGTTGTATTTTTCAAATACGGAGCAAGTAGCTTATCATTCATCCTATATTTTAAATAATCTATCTCATCATAAGTATTATCGTTAATCTTTACCACTCCATGACTATTTAGCTCTTTTATTTCAGGGTTTATCTCTTTTAAGACATGTGCCTGACATGTCTTATATAGTTGCTTAGCCAGCATCCCTACCTGTGTTGCATCTTTTATCTTTTCTACTAGCTTGCCATCTGTTTCTATACTATCTCCTGTATAAATTCCTCCTATCTTAAATCTACTGACATTATTTACATCTCTTGATAAATTACTTAGTAGTTCAGGTTGATCCTTATGTAACTTAGCTATCATCAGGAAATAAGGGTCTTGCTCCTTTTTGCTATAATACTCTACTACCTCTTTATATTGCTTATACATATCAAGACAAAAATCTTTTTCTTTTTTTAATAGCTGTAGAACTGCACTCACTGATTTTGCTTCTTCTCTCTCTTTGTTAATTACAGCCCTTCTGGGTGTTACATAATCTTTGAATGCTTTTAGCCATTCTGACCCTAGTAAGTTAATTACTCCCTTTTCATCTTCTAATTTCATCTTATCTTTTAGTTGTTCTATATCATATTTTGGCTGTAGTTTAACTATTGTCTCTATTTTACTCTGATATTTAGTAAACACTGATTTAATATACTTTCCATGATTTTCATGATTTTTGGTCATCCCATCAAGATCAGTTCCTCTTATATAAGGTCTTATTTCCTTATTATTCATTAAGTCATCTAAATAACCTTGAACAGTTTTAAATTGTTTGTTGTCTTTAATTAATACCCCTTGTTCTTCTATTATCTTTATATCTTGAGTAACTTGTTTTTTACAATGAAGCTGACTAAATTTAAACATTAATGGTGCTACTCTATCCTTTAGCTCTAACGTATTTCGCTTTAATTCTTTAATTAATAACTCTTTTTCCCATATATTGTATTTTGCTATATATAAACTATCTCTTTTTATATTATCTAATAGATCAGGCTGACTGTCGTACACTCTACTTTTATCATTTATGCTTTCCC
>JAJIYQ010000149.1 GCA_020881075.1 Rickettsia endosymbiont of Labidopullus appendiculatus | reverse complement strand
GCAATGTCTGGCTCATAAAGGGAAACTTGATCATTATTGGCTAGATAGTGGAGGAACGGGTCTTATTGATAAAACATTGTTATCAGATGAGATGCAAGGAGATTTACAAAATTTAGTTGCTGGCAAAAGCATCATTTCACCGATTGTTAAACAAATCAGTTTCAGCGATATTAATACGCGAAGTGGGTTATTTAGTTTGTTATTATTTAGTGGTTATTTAAATCCAGCAGCTATCGAACCTGCAAAAGATATCTACGAATTATCAGTGCCTAATAAGGAAGTAGAATATATATATGAAACCAGGCTATTACAATGGGTGAGTAGCAAATTACAGATGGATAGTTCTTTATATTACTCGTTTGCTAGTTTGTTACCTGCAGGTAAAATAGAAGAATTTAAAGAGAAATTACAAGAGTTGCTACTAAATGCCACTAGTTTTCATCAAACTGGCGAGAAAAAAGCCGAACTATTTTATAGCGGCTTTATGCTAGGTTTAATTAACACCTTATCTCCTGGCTATATAATAGATAGTGAGCGAGAAACAGGTAATGGTAGAGCTGATATTATGTTACTACCTAAAACTGGGAATCAGAACAATGCTATTATCATTGAATATAAAATATGCAAATCTTCTGATATTTTAGTATCTGTTGCAAAAGAAGGGCTAGATCAAATACTGAGAAAAAAATACGAGGCTAAAATAAAAGAACACTCACATGTTCAGAAAATCATCAAAATTGCTATGGCTTTTTGTGGCAAGGAAGTGGCACTAGAATACCAAATTGATAATATCTCTTAAGGTGTACTTGTCTTACTCGTCGCTTCAAAGGTTTAATCTAATAAACTGAAAATTACTTAACCTAATTATTGGGTAATTTTTGACTATCAGATAATGATAAGATTACTATTTATGAATATAGGAAATAAATTAAAATCAAAAAGCAGCAATTGGCTAGAAATCAGAAAAACTCTCAACAACTACTCTGAAAGCGACCTTCTTGGATTGATTGCAGAGTTATATTCCTTATCGAAGTCTAACAAGGATTTTTTAGAAGCCAGATTTTTACAAGACAACCAAGCACTAGAACGTTATAAGGCTCAGATCAAAAAATATTTAGCACCAAATGAACCTTGGAAAGATAGTCAACAAATCAGTATAAAGAACGCCAAAAAAGTACTGAGTGACTACAAGAAAGCGACAAGTAATAAAATTGGGCTAATTGATTTAATGGTTTACTATGTTGAGTGTGGCACAGATTTTTTATGCGAATTTGGTGATATGTATGAACAATATTATATTAGTTTAGAGTCTGTCTTTGATAGTACGCTAAAAATGATGAAGCAATTCGAGACACAAGAAATGCAATATTTTATTGAACGATTGTGTACGGTCGTAGAAAAGGCAGATCATATGGGATGGGGTTATTACGATGCAATTTCCAACATGCTGAATCAGGCTTACGAAGATTACCTTTAATGACCCATATTATACATGAAAAAGTTAGAGAATTAGAAATCCAACTGCAGGAGTTGAATGATAAAAAAGCTGTTTTACAAGAAGAATTAAAAAATGCATATGCTGAGTTGAAGAAATCAACATCTTCCGCTATACCAGAAGTCCATAAACTATTTTCACCAGAAGAAAAAATCAAAATTTTCATGAATCTTTTCCGTGGTAGAGAAGATGTATTTCCAAAAAGATGGTACAATGCTAAAACTGGGAAATCTGGCTATTCTCCTGCTTGCTTCAATGAATGGATTAAGGGCAAGTGTAATAAACCTCGTATAAAATGTTCTGCATGTCCTAACCAAGCCTTTATTCCTTTAACTGAAGAAATTCTGTGCAAGCACTTAGGTGGAGAAGATTTTATTGGTAGTAAGAGAGATTATACTGTTGGAGTATATCCAATGCTTTTAGACGATACATGCTGGTTTCTGGCGGTTGATTTGGATAAAGCTAAGTGGCAACATGATGCTGCAGCATTCATAAGAACTTGCCAACAAAAAGCTATACCTTTTGCCCTTGAGAAATCAAGATCCGGCAATGGTACACATATTTGGATTTTTTTCGATAAGCCAATTTTAGCATCACATGCAAGAAAAATGGGGGCAGCACTTCTAACTGAAACAATGGATAATTGTCCGGAAATTGGTTTTGAATCTTATGATCGATTTTTTCCCAATCAAGATACTCTGCCGTCTGGTGGTTTTGGTAATCTCATTGCATTACCCTTACAACGTTTTCCAAGAGAGCAAGGTAATAGTGTTTTTCTAGATGAAAAATTTAATCCTTACCCCGATCAGTGGGATTTTTTGTCCTCTGTTTCAAGGGTCTCAGAAGAAGTTATAAATAAACTTGTTGAAGATGCTGCTTACAAAGGAAAAATTGTTGGTGTTCGTATGCCAATATTTGAAGAAGATGAAGAAAAACCATGGGAAATGAAACCATCTCGTAAAACATCTGAGATGCCTACTAACCAGGTACTTCCAAAATCAGTCAATATAGTTTTAAGCAATCAAATATTTATCGGCAAAAAAAACCTTCCTCCTATACTTATAAATAAATTAATCTGCCTTGCTGCCTTTCAAAATCCAGAGTTTTATATAGCTCAGTCAATGCGTTTATCTACATTTGGAAAGCCTAGGATAATAGCATGTGCTGAAGATTTTCTGGAATATATTGCTTTACCTCGAGGATGCTTAGATGAAGCTATGGATTTGCTAAATTCTCTTGGTATCGAGATCGTGTTTGATGATAAAAGGTGGCATGGAAATCCTATCAAATTAAACTTTTTAGGAGAATTAACGGGTGAACAAAAAAAGGCTGTAAAAAAGCTTTCAGAGTATGATATTGGTGTTCTTGCCGCTACAACAGCCTTTGGAAAAACTGTAATTGGTACACATATGATCGCTAAAAGGAAAACTAATACATTGGTTATTGTGCATCGTAGGCAATTATTAGACCAGTGGATTGAAAGATTAAAAGTATTTTTAGATTTACCACATGATCAAATAGGCATGATTGGCAGTGGCAAATATAAACCAAGTGGCATCATTGACGTTGCCATTATTCAAAGTTTAATAAAAAGTAATGTTGTTAATGACATCGTGGCGGAGTATGGTCATATTATTGTGGATGAGTGTCATCATTTATCAGCCGTTAGTTTTGAACAGGTAATAAGAAGTTGTAAGGCAAAATATATGTTAGGGCTTACTGCTACAGCTACCCGTAAAGATGGACATCATCCAATCATATTTATGCAATGTGGTTCCATACGTTATAAAGTAGATGCTAAGAAACAAGCTTTACTAAGAGCATTTAGCCATAAAGTAATATTGAAAAATACAAAGTTTAATCTGAACACACCTTCTGAAAAAAAATCATCGATCAGCCATATTTATTCAGAAATGATAAATGACCAACAAAGAAATAGGCTGATTATCACAGATATTTTATGTGCCTTAAAATCGGGAGGCAGCCCATTAATACTGACTGAACGTAAGGAGCATGTTGCATTTTTTGAGAAATATTTATCTCAATTTTGCAAAAATGTTATTGTAATGGTCGGGGGACAAAATATAAAAAAGCGTACAGAAGTTAAACTATAGCTTGACGCCATATCTGATGAGGAGGAAAGAATTCTAATTGCAACTGGACGTTATATTGGTGAGGGGTTTGATGACAAGCGTTTGGATACGCTATTTCTAACCATGCCAATCTCGTGGCATGGAACATTAGCTCAATATGCTGGAAGGTTGCATAGAACGTATGCACATAAAAAAGAAGTAGTCATTTATGATTACGTTGATAATCAAGTACCTATGCTTTTAAAAATGGCAGAAAAAAGGCTCAAAGAATATTCAAAAATTGGTTATGTATCGGAGACAACACAAACTGTATAGAAACATAGGAGCCTTATATCATATAAAACTTTTCAGGGTTCTGAAAGCCTTCAAAAACACAAAATGATAAAATTCGTATTTCAGAACCTTGAACTGAATGGCAAAAAACTTGAGACCTCTCTACGTTTCCCGTTCGATATTTTTGTAAAAACGACAACTCGTCCCGAATGGCGATCCAAATGATCCTAATTTTCGGCGATTGTGGTATGTACGTTATGCTGATGATTTTCTGCTCGGACTAACGGGATCTAAAGAGGAAGCTACACAAATCAAGCAAAAAATAGCTGGTTTTTTAAGTAACAAATTAAAACTCGAACTCAATGCTAATAAAACATTGATTACTAACGCAAGTAGTCAAAAAGCTAAATTTTTAGGATACGAAGTACATATACTACACGACAATAGTAAGCATGACCACAGAGGTCAACGCTGTATCAACGGCAGTATTGGACTACGAATTCCAGCTATAGTAAAACAAGAGAAATGCAAAAAGTATATGAAAAATGGGAAACCAATACATTTACCACAACGCACAATCGATGATGCTTATAGCATAGTCTCGCAATATCAGGCAGAATATAGAGGAGTTGTGCAGTATTATCGTATGGCATATAATCTTCATACACTCGGTAAGTTGAAGTATATGACAGAAGTATCACTAGTTAAAACATTAGCTAGTAAATACAAAACTACATGCACAAAAATCTATAGACGATATGGCACAACAATCAAAACAGACGAGGGTGACAAAAAAGTTATTCTTGTTAAACGAGAACGTGAGTTGAAGAAACCACTTGTTACACATTTTGGCGGAATATCACTAAAGTGGAATAAATGGGTGAACATCGGTGAACAATTACCAGAGCCAATCTGGAGCAACTGCAGTGAATTAGTACAACGCCTTGAAGCACAGAAATGTGAGTTATGTGGTTCTCAGAATAAAATAGAGGTACACCATATAAAGAAACTCGCAAATCTTGAGAGAAAAGGTGCTACTAAAACTGAGTGGCAAAAGAGGATGCTGGCTAGAAATCGTAAAACCTTGATTGTTTGTCAGGAATGCCATGGAAATATCCACTATGGTAAATATGATGGAAAAAAACTTTCGGCGTAATGGATTACTGGAGAGCTACGTGATACTGAAAGGATCATGCGTAGTTCGGAGAGGGGCGGTTGGAAAAGTACTTTCTCAATGGAAGTAACTCGTTGGCAGCCTACTCTACTGCAAGCACGGTTCTTAGAGGACTCACTCTCAGCAATGGGAGTGGGTTACTCGGCTGATAGGCTATGTTAATAGTTTTAAACCTAAGAAAGTTGCGATAGTTGCTTGTATGCGTAAGTTACTTGAAGTTTGCCATAAATTATTGCAACAGAAGCGGAGTTTTGTTACTAAATAATTAATTATTATGTATTTTATAAAAATACATATAAAAACGGTTAACTGATAAAGGTCATTTAAATTTTATTATAAATAGGTTCAATAGAAATATGAACTATTTATTAGATAATCAACTATTATTTATTTTTATAAAAAAGTAAAAAAGATAATTGCTGACGCCTATGCGTCATTGCCGAGCTTACTTACCTTGGTCAATTTTAGATAAAAAACCTAAAATAATTAGCCCCTAACTATAACAATAATTTTATCCACTGTCTCCATTTTACCGCAGACTTATTGAATTTCATAAAAAACACCCTAGGTGATAAAACTTCTCTGGACTATATTAGTGATAAGGGTAATATATTAGTAGTGACCCGCGTGGTGTGGTGTCAATCACTGAGGTTAGAGCAAAGAATAGCAAATTTTTAAAATCTAACCCCCGTGCCACTATTTTCTAAAAGAAAAAATAGGAGCTAATTGTATGGTGACCAATATTAAAAATCAACAAGAAAATAATAAACAAGTTAAATTAACAAGTGATATTTCTTTTGCACTAAACCAAGCTAAGAAAAAACTACAAGCTGATGAAAAATTAACCTACCTAAATCTTAGCAACCATAATATTGGTAGTAGTGGTGGTATCGAGCTACTTAGCAAAGATTTAGAAAATAAAAAAACGCTAACCCACATAAATCTTCGTAATAGTAATATTGACGATGAGGGAGTAAAGATAGTGGCGAAGTTTTTGCAAAACAACAACACAGTAACCCGAGTAGATTTGAGCAACAATAAAATTGGTGATATAGGTATGCATAGGCTTGCCGAAGCCCTAGAAAACAATAATGCTGTAAGTCACATAAATATGTGCCACAACGAGATTACTAATAGGGGAAGTATTCGATTTGCCAAAGTTCTAAAAATAAATAAAAATTTATGTCAAATACAGCTAGCAGAAAATCATATTACCCAAAATGGAGGATTTATTCTTGCGGAAAGTTTGGAGAACAATAATAATATAACGGCAATAAACCTTAGTGGAAATTATATTGGAAATTGGGGAGCTGGAAAACTTGCTAGGGTTCTAGAACGTAATAACTCTGTAAAATACCTAGATCTTAGAGATATTGATATATGGGATTGGGGAATAGAGTCGTTAAGTAGTATGTTACGGTATAACGATACTATAACCCATATTAATCTTGCTGGAAACTGTATTTTGTCAGAAGGAGCTGAGATACTTAGTAAAGATTTACAGTATAATGAGACTGTAACCAACATAAATCTTGGTGAAAGCAATATTGGCTATAAAGGAGTAAAGTACCTTGTTAAAGCGTTAGAGTATAATAATACTTTGGACGAAATAGACCTTGAACATAATGATATTGGTGAACAAGGAGCAATAATATTGGCTGAATTTTTAGCAAATAATAGAACCCTTAAACGATTACATATTAATGGTAATAATATTGGTAATGAGGGGGCTTTACAACTTTTCAAGGCTTTAGAAATTAATAGGACTCTAACCGAACTAACACTAGGTCACAATATTTTTAGTCATAAAGTAGCAGAGAAACTTGTAAAAATTCTAAATAATAAAAATATTGTCAGCAAAATAATGATGAGTTTTGGCGACAATGAAAATTATGATGTTAATCCTAATAATATTGATCCTAAACTAGAGTTATTAATTGAAGAGCTAGAGAACCACTATATAGAAATTGATGGTATAACTATAAACTAGAAAAAATTCAATTACTTTTTCAGTTAGTCTTGTATTGTTATTTTCTTAAAGACTAACTGAAAACTTTATTGATTGGTTTTATTGACGTCATTGCCAATTCTACTTACCTTAGCAAATTTCAGATAAAATATATAAAATAACCAACTCAAATAAAGGAGTCTTGTACCTTCAACGAAAGCAGATAGGAGATGCTGAAGCAAAAGAACTAGCAGAAGTTTTAAAGGATAATAATGGCATTCATCGGGTTTATTTTCTTAAAGTTTGATATATAATACTAATAAATGAAGGGTTGCAAAGATAGGAGAGATATTATAGAGTATATGAGATTATGAGTAAGAATGTATTGACAGAAGAACAAAGAGAAAAATTGAAGGAACGTCATAAGACAGAACGAGACGGACGGATACGTGATCGTATTAAGGCAGTTTTGATGTATGACGATGGGTATAGTAATGTAGAGATTGCTAAGGTACTACTCCTGAGCCACGAAGCAATAAGAAAACATATTGTTGATTATCAAAAAGCCAATAAGCTTGATACTAACAACGGAGGTAGCACAAGCAAATTAAATGATGTTGAGCAGGCAGAATTAGTGAATCACCTAGAAGCAAATAATTATGTTTATGCTAAAGATATCATGCATCACATTGAGAACAAATATGGTGTGACATATACGATAACGGGAGTAACAAAATTACTATACAAACTGGGGTTTGTTTACAAGAAGCCGAAAGTAGTACCAGCTAAGCTGGATTTTGACAAGCAAGAATTATTTAAGTTAAACTACAGTTTACTAAAAGGGAATCTCAGAGATAAGGAAGCCATATATTTTATGGACGGTGTTCATCCTCAGTATCAAGCAAGGGCAAGGTGCGGTTGGATAAGAAAGAACCAAGATAAGACCTTACCAACATTCAGTGGCTGGAGAAGAAAGCACATGATTGGTGCTATTAACCTAGTTAATTTACAGTTAGTAAGCACAGAGAACCCCAAAATAAATGGGGAGCAGATAGTTAATTTCCTACAGAGATTGGAAGAAGAGAATAGTGACAAGGAAAAAATATATTTAATCTGTGATAATGCTAGTTACCACAAATCCAAGAAAGTGAAAGAATATGTAGCAAATAGTAAGATAGAGATGGTATTTTTACCGCCATACAGCCCAAATCTTAATCCAATTGAGAGATTATGGAAGTTTATGCACAGTATTACAACTAATAATAAATTTTATCATAATTTCGAACAATTTGCGGAAGCAATAAACAAATTTTTTAGCAACATCGGCGATTATAAAGATAGGTTACGTACCTTAATAAATGATAACTTCCAAACTATTACTGTTAACCATTTCTGCAACTCTTCAGGTTAATTGAGTATATGTCCTAACTGCTCTTTCAAAAATTTCTGATTTAACATTTTGAGGGAAAGTCAAATAGAAGTCATATAATTCTTGTGGAACTCGTAAAGAATAAGGGCGTTTATTTTTCGTACTCAAATCTTTTATATCATGAGCAGTTAATGTCATGCCATTTTTGTGGGCTACAAGTGCATTACGTAATAAGTCAGAAACACTAGTATACTTATAGTTGCCGGCTGTTTTGTTTGAAATAATAATATTTTCTAACTTATTAAGTAAAGAGATCGTTAAATAAGTACTAATTGTACAATTAAGTATTTTTTTGTTTTTCAAAGAATTAACCATGTTTTGTTAAAAATACGCGAGTTGCCAATTAATGTAAGTGTAGAAGGTAGACTTTAAGAGGAGTATAGGTTATTTTATGATTTCCAATAATAAAAAATAACCTATGAAAAAAGATTTTACTACAATTTATTGTTTTGTCGATGATTTTATAAAAAGTTTGTCAAATAAATTTCCTACAATTAATAGTAGCATAGCTAAACCAGGTATAAGTAATTATTTATCAACAAGTGAAGTGCTAACAATATTACTTGGTTACTATGATTCTTGCTACGACTGTTTTAAACATTATTACCAAGAGGCAATTATGCACGACCATCAAGAAGATTTTTTACCAACATTTTACCAAATTAATAGGTAGAAACATGCCATATTTAGTAGTATTATTACATCATTTACTTAAGGAATGCACAGGTCTTTCTTTTGTTGATGCTACTAGTATAGCGGTATGCCAAAACTATCGTATCTATTCACATAAAGTTTTCCAAGGAATAGCAGCACGTGGCAAAACTACCAAAGGGTGGTTCTTTGGCTTTAAATTACATTTAATTATTGATACAGATGGTAATTTGGTCAAGCTATCTTTTAGCAGTGGCAATAAAGATGATCGGAAAGGGCTAGAATCAATGATTAGTGGAATTTTTGGTAAAGTTTTTGGAGATCGTGGGTATATCCAAAGAATTATTTACTGACCTATATTCGCAAGGTATTTAGCTAATAACGTGAGTAAAAAAGAATATGAAAAACATGTTAATGCCTATCATGGATAAGATTATGCTGCTGAAGAGAGCTTTAATAGAAAGCGTAATAGGTAAACTTAAATTTCTTGATAAACTAGAGCATTCTAGGCATAGATCGGTTACTAATGCATTTAGCCATATGATATCTTGTTTAATCAATTATCAGTTGCAGGATCGTAAACCTTCTATCAGAAATTTACTTCCAATAGAAGCTTTTTATAACCAAAATTAATTGGCAACTCGCGTTAAAAATGCTTAATTCTTTGAAAAATAGTAAAACTTAGTTCGTGTTGAAGAAACGTAAGGTAGATTGGTTTCTGTATCGTATTGACTATAATCAAAAGCCATAGTGTGAATAATACAATAATCAACCTCGTTCCCTCTAGATTTTTCTATATCTGCTATTTTTTGTATCATTTGCTTTTCTAGTTCTGCTTCTCTTTGAATTTCTTCCCAAGCTTCGATATAATCCGGATCTTGAGAGCGAATTTCAAGCAAAGCCGCTGTAGATTCTTGATATGACATTTCAGCAAAAAATTTCTCATCTTCTTCTGAATATTTTTCAATATTGTTGTTCATAGTATTACTCCTAAATTATCTTACTTACTAAGTATACATTACATTACAATACATTGCAATATATTTATTAGATATTTTATAAAAAAATTATCATATTACTATAAAAAACACATATGCCTTTCTTCTAGTTCGCTCTTTACAACTTTTAATTTATTAACACTGTTACTTGGAAAACCACCCTTTTTCCCTTTTCCCATTCCCCCTGCCGACACCCTGTCCATTAGCCACAAGGGAGATTTTGCTGCCTATACGAATCTTACCACACAAAATAAGCTGATTTATTTACGTCCAAGGTTTTAGCATTGACAGCTGGAATTCCGATAGGCGCACTTGG
>JAJIYQ010000148.1 GCA_020881075.1 Rickettsia endosymbiont of Labidopullus appendiculatus | reverse complement strand
TTTTATGATATAATGGTAGTGAGAACGACGATAAAACGCGTATGGGTATGCTATATCTAATAGCTGCTTCTAAGGATCGTGGATGCAATACTTTTGCCCCACAAGATGCAAATTCCAGCATTTCCTCAAAACTAATCTGTGATAATTTCTTTGCCCCAGGGACAATTCGTGGATCAGCAGTAAAAACTCCCTCTACATCAGTGTATATATCACATCTATCAGCTTGCATAGCGGCTGCAATTAACGAGGCGGTAGTATCTGAGCCTCCTCGACCAAGCGTCGCCAACCGATTCTTATTGGTAACCCCTTGGAATCCAGCAACTACCGGGATGATATCTTGCTTAATACATTCTGTTAATAAACTAGTAGAGATTTGCTCAACCAAAGCTTTGCTATAATTATCATTGGTTAAGATTGGTAATTGCCATGCTAGCACAGACCTTGCATCTATGCCTTGTTGTTGTAGCTCAAGGGCAAGTAAGGAGGCTGTTACCATCTCTCCACTACAAAGGGCAGCATCATATTCTGCCAGTTGTGAACTAGTCTTAAGACTAGAAACCTCATTGCATAAAGTAACTAGCTGATTGGTAACACCAGCCATAGCCGAAACTACGATTACTAGTTGATTGCCATGTTGCTTTTCCCACTTAATAATTGGAATGATTTCTTTTATCCTTGCAATATTAGCAACGGAAGTTCCGCCGAATTTCTGAACTATTATTGACATAAAACCAGAAAAGTGATTAGAAAGGATTGCTTTGTCGTGCGGTTTTCTGCACTCCTCGTAATGACGTATTCGTGTATAAATCGTCATGGCTCAGAGTCACTTTAGTGGCGACATGGCAATTCAGGAAAATGATTAGAAATGGATTGCTTTGTAGATCTACGGTCTCCTTGCAATGACGATTTTTCAATTATTGTTTTCTTAAGTTGACGTCTATACACGAAAGTGGGAATCTATATCATACCACATTAACTATTTTATGGGTTCTCCTAGTAGAGAATTCTACTTTACCTGCAACCAAGGCAAATAACGTATGATCTCTTCCAAGCCCAACATTTTTGCCTGGATAAAATTTAGTACCACGTTGCCTAACAATTATATTACCTGATATGACATATTGCCCATCATATTTTTTAACACCTAATCTACGACCGGCTGAGTCTCTACCATTTCTAGAACTACCACCAGCTTTTTTGGTTGCCATCTATAATACCCTTAATAAATCCCGTTATAATTTAGTAATGTCTAATATTTTCAGTTCAGTTAATTCCTGCCTATGACCATTCTTACGACGATAATTCTGGCGACGTTTTTTCTTAAAAACAATAACCTTATTATCTTTAAATTGGTTAGTAATTTCAGCAGTAACAAGAGCTCCTTGAACCATTGGCGTACCTATAAAAGATGGCTTGAAATCTTCACCAATCATCAACACCTGATCAAGTTGAATTTTTGCACCTCTCTCGCCGTCAATTTTTTCTATTTTGATTACACTGTTTTTGCCGACTTTATACTGCTTTCCGCCTGCTTTGACGATTGCGAACATGAAAAATATCCTAAACTAAAATTTAACAAAACTAAGTCGGCATTATATTACCACCATCTATTTTAGTCAATGGAAATTCGCAAATAATTAATAAATGTGGATTGCCACGACCTATTTACGTGGTCTCACTAATAGACGTATATACAGCCCAGAGGTTATTATAGTCAATTTATGAGAAGTTGGGGACGTTGTCGCTCAATGCTCGCCTATTACTTATAGGCGTCGCTCCATCGTTCCTAGCCCCAAATTCTCATGAATTGACTATACCAGGAAACGATGGTGAAAAACCTTTAAAGACAGGCTACAAAATTGGATTTTGAGGTGACCAAAATAGAGTCTTCGCCACAAGTTTGTTAAGAAAAAACAGTAAAAAAACCTTGAACACTCACGGTTGAGTGGTGTTCACAGAACCTAGGTAAGTCTAAATATATAATTCAATTATTTTCTTTCTTTGTATCTTGAGTATTATTGATAGTTGTTGATTGCTGTTGCTTCATCAATTTGTTCTTTTCTTCTATTGAATTAAGGAAAAAATAAGTAAATGTTAGAAATCCAATTAGCATAGGAATAAAAACAAATATAATGGCATTGCGTTTTCTAACAGATTCTTCACGATCTAAACGACTC
>JAJIYQ010000147.1 GCA_020881075.1 Rickettsia endosymbiont of Labidopullus appendiculatus | reverse complement strand
TGTGGTTTTAACACATCTAATTTGCTTTTTATTCTATTTATTTTGCTCATAATTTTATAATATAAAACTTTTACTTGTATCATTCTACTAGGATTTTAGTATTTAGTAAATTATATTAGTTTAGTTATGATAAAATTAGATGCGAAATTTAGAAATTTACAATTTGAGCTTGATAAAGTAGAACGTGGATATTATATTTCTTTTAAGTTACTAAATTATGACGAATTGAATGCTATAATGGGCGATATTCAAATAATTGACAAACTTAATAAAATTATTTTTGAAGTTTGTACTGAATTAATCACCGATTCCATCACATCGGTTTATAAACAGATTGAACATGATCAAATATTATTAGTTTTATCTACATTAGACCCCAATATAGTCAAGGAAATTGCACTAAAAATACATTTATTATCCCAACTTTATGTTGATGATCTATTACCTACAGTTTATATGAATTGTAGTATTGCTAGCATAGAGTTTCCCAAATTTAGCAACAAAGCAGAAGAGATTTATAATTTATTAAACTGGCTAACTTCTTATCAAGGTGACCAAAATTATTATCGTGAGTATGACTCTAAATATTATAATATAGAATGCATTAAAGAGTCCAATAAACAACTCAATCTCTTAAGAAAATCCCTATTAAACAAAACAATGGTTTTTGCTTATCAGCCAGTTATTGACCGTAAAACAATGAAAGCTCATTACTATGAATGTTTATTAAGGATTCCTGATACAAATAACTATCTGTGTTCTGTAGGAGCAATAATCCCAGAGGCTGAAAAGAAAGGTTTAATTTTTATAGTAGATCAAGTAGTGCTAGAAATGGCAATCAAAGAATTAGATGCTAATCCAGACTTGATGCTATCAGTTAATATTTCAAATATTGGCACATTAGATTCTCCTTTGCTAGTAATAGCAGAAAAATTATTACAAACATATGATGTTTCAGGAAGATTAATTATCGAAATTACTGAAACTAGCCTTAATCAGCATTATCAACAAATAACGTACTTTATGCACAGATTAAGAAAATATGGTTGTAAATTTGCTTTAGATGATTTTGGCTCTGGGTTTACTTCATTTAAACAGTTACAAAATCTGCCAATAGATATTATTAAAATTGATGGTAGTTACGTACGTAACATAACTAGCGATCTGCAAAGTCAAGACTTCATTAAAAGATTAATTAACCTCTCTGAGGATTTGGGTATTCAAACTGTAGCAGAATTTGTTGAGAATGGTAAGATTGCCAAATTTTTAATCAACCTAAAAATTGATGCTATGCAAGGCGATTTTTTCTCACCTGCCTCGGTTAATAGAATAAAATAATCAGATATAGTAAAGCAATTGAATTAGGCGATAATAGACTTCCTGCATAAGTCAATCTAGCTGGTGATTTTGTCGTCGAAACCCGCCTCCGCTCCGTAACAATCGTCTATATACGCTGCGGTGTTCGGTCTCGTTTCTCCTAAAAATCCCCTAACTATTTTTGACTTATACAGGAAGTCTAATATATGAGTGAGCATTCTACCGTCATTGCGAGGAGCCAGTTCGCAATGATATTTTTATATATCCATACATAACATTAAGTTAATGATTCCCTTTTAAAACTTTGATATAAAACTGGAATAACAAATATAGTAAATAGAGTACCAATAGTCATACCACCAACTATTACTAAACCAATAGACTTTTGAGCTTCGGCTCCTGCTCCTGAGGCAATAACTAATGATACTGCCCCAAAAATGGTTGCTAGAGTAGTCATTAGAATCGGTCTAAACCTTAAGCTAGAAGCTTTAGTTACAGCTTCTCTAATATTTAATCCTTGGCTTCTTAAGTTATTAGTAAATTCTACGATCATAATAGAATTTTTTGTGATCAAACCAATTAAAGTGAGCAAGCCAATACCACTATACATATTAAACGTATTACCAAATATCCAGAGTGCTAATACGCCACCAGTAAATGAAAATGGTACAGCAATAAGGATTAATATCGGGTCAGTAAAACTTTCAAATTGTGCTGAAAGCACTAAGTAAATAAACAATAAAGCAAATAAGAATGTAGTAGTCATAGTACCTTCTGACTCAGCCTTTTGCTTAATTTCGCCAATATATTCTAGAATAGTGGTATTATTATCCAATAATTCATTAGCTATGTTATTCACTTGCTTTATTGCATCGGTAATTTTTTGGTTTGGGGCTAAATCTGCCGAGATGGTTACTGATCTAGCATTATTATAGTGATTATAATATTTGATAGATACTTTCTCAACTATATTAGCCACGACATTTAATGGCAATAAATTATTAGTTGGTTTATTAGTTGGTATCAGTATCTTACTAAAGTGATCAATATTACTACGATGTTTTAAATTATATTGCATAGTTATATCATACAGTTCATTGCCCATTCTAAAATCACCCAGCTGCTTTCCTGCTAGCAAATATTGCAATGTTAACCCTATATTTTCTAAACTCACACCATAAAGGTAAGCTTTATCTCGGTTAACAATTACGTCAATGATCGGAGAGAAATCTACATTACTATAAACATTCATATTCATAAAAGCTGGTTTTTTCTTCATAGCATCGACGAATTTCTCTGATATTTGAACTAATTGCTCATATTCAAGCGAGGATTGTAAAGTAAATTCCACAGCATATTCAGCATTACCGCTAATTGGTGAACGGTGTGGCATTGCAAAAGCCGATATTCCAGTTATTTGTTGAAATTGCTGATTAAGTAAGTTTATTATAGTTGTTTGTGACATTGACCTTACCTTCCAGTCTTTAAGAGGCACAAAACCATGACCACTACCTCCTTGATTAATCATCATCAAATAACCTAATATATCTTTGTAAGAACTAAGTATTTTCTCAACTTCTATTACTGCTTTTTCTGATTGTTCACTATTAGAGCCTTGAGGACTAGAGAAGGAAACCTGTACTAATCCATCATCTTCCTGGGGAATAAACACCTTTGGGACAAAGATAAAGCTAACGACTAGCAGCACTAAAGATAGGGCAATAATAAGTGAGAATTGCTTTTTATGATCAAAAGCAAGATTTAAATAGACCAAATACTTGCTTTGGACTAATTTAATAAACTGGTCAAATTTAACTAAAAACCCTAAGGAAGGTTGGTCATTTTTGCCAATCATGCGACTTGCCATCATTGGCGTCAAAGTTAAAGCAACAAAACCAGAAACTAACACACAGAATGCTAAGGTCCAAGCAAATTCAATGAATAACTTACCCATAAATCCATCAATAAAACCTATTGGTAAGAATACTGAGGCAAGTGTTATAGTCATTGCTATAATAGCAAAACCAATTTCCTTAGATGCCAGGATGGCAGATTCCATAGCAGAATGCCCCATCTCATTGTATCTAAAAATATTTTCCAGCATTACTATTGCATCATCTACCACCAAACCAATAGCCAATATCATTGCTAAAAGGGTAAATGTGTTAATAGAAAACCCTAAATAATACATGAAAATAAATGTACCAATCAACGATACCGGAATAGTTACAAGTGGTATCAAAGTGATTCTTGCTGATGCCAGGAATAAATATACTACTATTATAACTAAAATTAATGCTTCAAAGATCGTGAAGAATACTGATTTGACTGAGGCATTAACTGGAATCGATGCATCATAGGCTATATCAATTGTTATATTTTTAGGTAGATTATTTTTAATTTTATCTAGTGACGACCTAACTTCTTTAGATAAATCAAGAAAGTTTGCCTTTGATTGTTTTTTTACTGTAAGTGCTACCGAGCTTTTGCCGTTATATCTAAAAATTACATCATCTTCTGGAGGAGCTAAATATATTTTAGCAACATCTTGTAACCTTAATATACTAGTATCGTTGACTTTTAATATAATTTGTTCAAACTGTTCCGGTTTACTTAAAGAACCATCTAATCTTATATCAAAATCACGACTGGCGGTTTTAATAGTTCCCGCCGGATAAGAAGTAGTTTGTTTTTTTATAGCATTTTCAATTTCCAACACCGACATTTTATGCTGATATAATTTTACCGGATCTGGCTCTATCCGCATAGAATAATCTTTACCATGTACTTTAACTTCACCTATTGTTTCAAGTTTATCTAAAACGCTTTTAACACTCTCTTGAACAATTTTGGTTAATTGTAAATCACTATATACCTCACTACTAACAGTTAAGATCAAATCAACAAACTTATTTCCATCTTGCTTACTAACACGAGGTGCTTGCATATCTTTTGGCAATATACGACTTATCTCAGCAATTTTAGTTCGAACATCGTTTAAGGATACTTCGATATTAGCCGATGATAAAAATGTTAAAAAGATATAGCTACTACCTGTCGTACTTTGGGAAGTGATAGAATCAAGATTTTTTATAGTTTTTAGAGCCTTTTCAATACGAGTGGTAATCTCTTTTTCCATATAAAGAGCATCTGCCCCAGGATAATCTGCATGTACTGTTATTACAGGAAAAGAGATATCGGGAATCCCCCTAATTTGTAGTTTAGTAAAAAATACAGCTCCTAAAATAACAATTACTAGACTCAGAACTGTTGCAAATACTGGACGCTTGATGCATATTTCACTTAAATACATATAAACAAATCCTATTCAATACCAATTGTTAATTTTTTCTCAAGAATTTTGGCTAAATTACTAATAATTATTACCATAACATAATAACAAAGCCCTGCTATTAACAAAGGCGTAAAATAAGTATAATGTTCCAGTGATACTATTTGAGCTCTCTTAATTAAATCCATTTCACCGATCATTGATATAATCGATGATTCTTTGATTAGGTTAATAAGCTCATTAACCAATGAAGGTAAAATATTTCTTATAGCTTGCGGTAAGATGATATCTTTGATCATTAATCTTTCAGGTATGCCTAACGCCTTAGCCGCTTCAATCTGCCCCTTATCAACAGCATTCATTCCAGCTCTGATTATTTCCGAAACATATGCCCCTGAATTTAATGAGAAAGCTATGGTACCTGCAGCGAATACTCCAAGCTTAATACCAATTACACCAGGCAAACCAAAATAAATTATACTAAGTTGGATAAGTAGTGGTGTACCACGAAAAATTGATGTATAAAAATTAGCAAATAGCCTTAAGGCATGACTTTTGCTTACCTTACAAATTGCTAGTAAAGTACCAATAATCAATCCAAATAACACTGAAACTAAGCTATATTTCAGTGTTACTACCATCCCTTCCATAATAAAATATATAGAAGAGAAATCAAGTAATTGCTCAAACATCTAACACTCTTAAATTTCCTGAATTCGTTTCAATACAGGAGATAATTAAATCTATATTCTATAAGTCATTGCGAGACCATGTAGTGGTAGCAATCTATTTCTAATCACTTTCTTGTAGCTATAGCTTACTTTTGCTCATATTTTTTCCACTAAAAATACCTTATTATAAATATATATACAACAAATTAATGTTAGCTACTCAGTAATTATTGACGAATATGTCTTAAATTGCTAATTTTTGTAATATCTAGATTGCTACTAGACCTTATAGGGTTAATATCTATGCCTCCACGTCTTGTATATCTGGCATAAACAGTTAATTCATCGGGTATACAAAACTTACTAATATCACAAAAAATACGCTCAACACATTGTTCATGAAACTCATTATGATTACGAAATGACACCAAATATTTTAATAAAGAACTATGGTCAATTTTTTTGCCTCGATAGCTAATTTGTACTGATGCCCAATCTGGTTGATTAGTCACTAAACAATTTGATTTGAGCAAATTAGAATATATTACCTCATCGACGATCTTCGTATTATCTTCCAATAATTTTGGCAAATTTTGACTAATTTCAAAACTAGTAATCGTCACATCTAACCTATCGAGATTTATACCTGAAAAAGATTGCAACCTAGTGCCATCATATGACTCTAAATCTTTTAAAAACACTATTACATCTGATCCAAATATTAGACCTAAATCCCTGGTAATTAACTCTATTACTTGCTCTGAACTGCTAAGCTTAGTATTACTAAAAGAATTTAAGTAAAGTTTTAGTGACTTTGATTCTATAATATTAGGTGAATCGCTACTCACCATAAATTCCAATATCCGTATCTCAGGTTTACCAGTTTTGTTTAGCCAAGAGACCTCATAACAATTCCAAATATCAAAGCCATAAAAAGGTAAATCACCTATTATCTGTAATTGCTCTCTAGCAAATTTACGACTAATTGGCTGTAATAAACTATTATCGTACACATCTATATATGCAGTTTGCTTGCCGAGTATAGTTTGCAAATCCATTTTATTTTATCCAGTAAGTCATGTAGTTCGGATGTTCTACACCATTTAATAAATATTTAAAACCCATAGCAATCCTTAATATAAACCACACCAACAAACATATATACAATACAGGTCCAATTAGTATTATAGTGGTTATTATAGATATCATCATACCAACAAGCCCTATCCAAAAAGTACGAAGTATAAAAATGTAATGACTGGCTAAATATTTATTTTTAATATCCTTATTAATATAGGCAAAAACTGCTCCAATAATAGGTAGTAACGGAGCAACTATTCCACATAAAAATAATATATAAGTTACGACAAGATTAGTTTTTCCTGCTGCTATATATTTTTTAATTTCCTTATCCATTTTCATCTCTTCAACTTTTTAACTACTAAAATTCTTAACCACTAAGTGCATTATACTACCATATTTGATATAATCTATCTCATTATCTGTAAAAGCTTGTAATATTACGCCGATAGTTTCAATTATACCACTTTTCCTCTTGATAACACAACTAAGTTGTTTATAAGGCTCTACTTTATTACTTAAGCCTGTAATTGTAATATATTCAGAACCATCAAGTTTTAAATCACTTACCGTAGTAGAAGTGAGTACAAGCGGTAAAACACCCATACCAACTAAATTTGACCGGTGAATTCTTTCAAAACTTTCAGCAATTACCGCTTTTACTCCTAGTAAACTAGTACCTTTTGCTGCCCAATCTCTCGACGAACCAGAGCCATATTCTTTACCCGCAAAAATGACTAAAGGGATAGAATGAGCCTTATAATCCTCAGAAGCGTCATAAATACTCATTTGTTGACCATTACGTTGATTGATCGTTATCCCCCCATCAATTCCAGGACACATAGCATTTTTAATCCTATTATTGGCAAAAGTCCCACGCATCATTACTTGATGATTGCCACGCCGTGATCCATAAGAGTTAAAATCTGCTGGTAAAATACCCTGCTCGGTTAAATATTTAGCAGCAGGGCTTGTTTTACTAATATTTCCGGCTGGCGATATATGATCAGTAGTAATAGAATTGCCAAAGATGGCTAATATTCTAGCAGATTCTATATCACCCAATTCACTGGATATATGCTCGATACCTTCAAAATAAGGTGGATTATTGATATAAGTACTATTTTTATTCCAATTATAAGTATCACTTTTAGTTACCTTAATATTTTGCCATTCCTTATCACCTAAAAATATATCACTATATTTCTCCTTAAACATTTTACAGTCAATAGATTCCTCAATTATTTTCTGTATCGAATGTTGAGTAGGCCAAATATCCTTAAGATAAACATCCTTACCATCATGACTTTTTCCTATCACATCAGTCGCAAGATTAATGTTGATAGTACCGGTGATAGCATAAGCAATAACTAGCGGCGGAGAGGCAAGATAACTAGCTATGGTTAGAGGATGCACCCTGCCCTCAAAATTTCTGTTACCAGATAACACCGAAGCAACAACCAGATTGTTTTTGGTAATAGTCTCTTCTATTTCCGGCAACAGTGACCCAGAATTGCCGATACAAGTAGTACAACCATAGCCGACAAGATTAAAACCTAAATCATTGAGATATTGATCAAGCCCACTTTTCTTCAGATATTCTGTCACTATTTTTGAACCAGGAGCCAATGAGGTCTTAACCCATGGCTTTTTCACTAATCCAAGTTCTACTGCTTTTTTAGCCAGCAAGCCAGCAGCAACCATTACATTAGGATTAGAAGTATTGGTACAGCTAGTAATTGCCGCTATTACTATGTCCCCATGCCCTATATTATAATGCTCAGTCACAGGGTATTTTTTATCAATATTAACATCACCTTTGGTTAAAGAAGCTAGTTCACTGTTAAAATTACTAGCAGCATTTCTTAGGTTAACTCGATCTTGTGGACGTCTTGGTCCTGCTAAAGAAGCTTCGATAGTAGATAAATCCAGCTCTAATGTCTCAGTATATTCTGGAATAATTGTCGATTCGTACCATAATGACTGTAGCTTGGCATATTGCTCTACTAATTTTATGCGATTTGGCTCTCTAGCCGTCAAGTTAAGATATTTGATAGTCTCATTGTCAATTGGAAAGAAGCCACAAGTAGCACCATATTCAGGAGCCATATTTGAAATAGTTGCCCTATCTGCCAATGTTAAAAAGTCCAATCCATCTCCATAAAATTCGACAAATTTGCCAACGACATTTTTCTTCCTTAACATTTGGGTAACGGTTAGCACCAAATCTGTAGCAGTAATCATCCCATTTAAAGAGCCAGTCAATTTAAAGCCAATTACCTCGGGTATAATCATTGATAGGGGCTGACCAAGCATTGCCGCCTCAGCTTCAATCCCCCCTACTCCCCAACCAAGAACTGCCAAACCATTAATCATCGTAGTATGACTATCTGTACCAACCAATGTATCCGGATAAGCAAAAGTTCCCCCTTCTTGTTGTTTAGTCCACACAACATTAGCTAAATATTCCAAATTAACCTGATGACAAATGCCTGTTCCCGGGGGTACTACTTTAAAATTATCAAATACTTCCTGCCCCCATTTTAAAAACTCATAACGCTCTATATTCCGAGCTACTTCCATTGTGACATTTTTAGCAAAAGCTTCGTTTGTTCCATAATAATCGACTTGTACCGAATGATCTATTACCAGATCAACAGGTATCAAAGGATTAATCTTTAATGGATTCTTCCCTAGTTTTTTCATAGCATCACGCATAGCAGCTAAATCAACAATAGCCGGAACGCCAGTAAAATCCTGCATCAGTACCCTAGCTGGCATAAATGGTATCTCAGCCCCGGACTTCCTTGCCTTAAGCCATTCTTTAAATAGCAACAACTTCTCTTGGCTACCAGTTAGACGCAGAACATTTTCAAATAATATCCTTAAACTATAAGGCAAACGCTTTAACTCAAGCCCAATATCACTTGCCGCCTTATTTATATCAAAAATTTTATAAACATCCTCTCCAACAGATATTTCTTTAAGATAATCATAATTCATATTAACCACTCCAAATTTGTTTTATAGCTAACTTGACTAGTATTATGCTGTCATTGCGAGCGAACGTATGTAAGCGTGGCAATCCATTTCTAATCACTTTCCTGGATTGCTTCGTTGCCACTAAAGTGGCTCCTCGCAATGACTAAGTAATACTATTCGGGATAGCTATAACCATTAACTTTCATTTTGAGTATACACTAAAAATACCTAACACTAAGCTTTTCATGCAATTTAATTTGAAAAATATTTATATTTTATATCATCCCTTCTTTGGTGCGAGGTCTATACTAGATTCCCGCCATTGCTAAGAATGGCAAAAAACCAAATTTCACTATTTTATTTTTATTAAACAATTTTAAAATTAAATCTTGACTTCTTTATGAAAAAGCTATTTTATCAATTCTGATAGTTTATATTAACTATCTTGTTAAAAAAATGTTAACCAATATTATTAAATAGGAAATAAATTTTTATGACACCACAACACAATAAAGCATCTACACGTAGTAAGTATTTTAAAACTAAGAAAAAGGAAGCTGAGAACATAAAAAAAAGCCTTACTGAAACTCAAATTAATAGTCTGGCAAATGCCTTTAACAGCCCAGATAGTGAAGAGTTACTTAAAGAATTCTCTGATTCAGAAAAAACAGCCTTCCTAAAATATATTATAAAAAAATACGCCGCCCTTGACGAACAAGGAAACATTGACAAAGATATGTTTAACAAGACAGAGCTGAGCGAAGCTACCCGTCTTAAACTCATTGAACCTGAGGCAAATCCTCAATCAGGCAATTTGTTTGATATGGCTGCTGATGTTATTTCATCTATTCCTAAAGGACTTGTCTTAGGGCTAATGGTCAGCGAAGCATTGAAAAGCGTTGGTGCATTTCCTACAGAATATAATCCTAATCATCAATCTGCAGAACCTTCAGAGAATTCCGATGTAGTTCATCATAGAAGTGCTCGTGACGCTCATTATAAGGTTATCAATCAAAACGCTACTCTACCAAATCAACACTGCTTTGTACTTGAAATGGAGCAAGATTTATACAACGATTGGCTAATGTCTTCCTCTACAACAACACTATATGCTTACTGTCAAGATAAGCCTTGCGACCAAAAAGGCAATATTGTAGGAAATAAACGAAGGATTGACTCTAGCGACTCAGCTAGCGAACTCGCACCAGGTGCTTGGGTAGGCAAGAAATCTATAGGCCCTGATAATGAAACAGTAATAACAGAATATTCCTTTGATGGACCTAAAGAAAATCCTATGGCAGGTTTTGTTACAATCGAACATAAATGCCATGAACCAGCTTATTCGCTTGTAAAGGAGGCTGACCTTTTATTGGCTAAGAAGGAACCTCTAGCAGCTCTAGAAAAATACCAGGATGCTCTCGACCTACGTGAGGATTATTCTCTTGCATTGGAAGGTAAGGCTAAAGTATTAGCAGAATTAACCAAAACCACTACTGCTGAACCAACTTCTTCCACCTCTAACGAAGCTTCTAGCACAACAACTACTACAGAAGCTGTTACTATAGTAAAAAACACTACCCAGGCAGAATCTTCTACAACACCACAAGACCAAACTACCCCTTCCGCTGAAGGATGGACAGTGAAAAATACAGTGGAGGCTGTGGTTTCAGTAGTTGCAGCATTTGTTGTTGGTGGTATTCTTTACAAGAAAGGTAGTGCTATGTACAATGCTTGTCTGGAGTGTTGGAGTAAATCAGGAAAAGAATTACACCCAGAACTTAAAGATTGTAATGGGCATGGTTCATTTGAGTCAGATCAATTCATCTCAAGTAATTATAACGGTGATGCAAAGGTGATACAAGATTCATCAGTTTCACTGGCAGGAGCTGAAGACCTAGTAACATCAGAGGTATAAGTCGCTGAAAAAACAAAAACCGATACTATAACTAATCTACTAAGGCTCTTTATAGCCCCTCGCAATGACCTAGGTAAAACTCGTCATTGCGAGAAGCCATTTTAAATTGCAACAAAGCAAAAAAGTGACCAAAAATGGATTGCCACGACCACTATGTGGTCTCGCAATGACGATGAAATACTATTCAGGTTAGCTATAATCATTAAACTTTTATTTTGAGTATACACTAAAAATACCCACCACTAAGCTTTTCATTTAATTTAACTTTAAAAAAATAAATATTTAAAGTAAATTATATAAGAACTTTTTAGCACACTGTTATTCACTTTTTATATAATTAAATCTTGACTTCATATATAAAGAACCTATCCTATCAATTCAGATAGTTTATTTTAACTATCTTGTTAGGTTAAATGTTAATTAATATACTAAAATAGGAAATAATTTTTATGAAAATTTTCTCTAGTTCTGCTGGACCAACATTTCTACTGGCTACTTCAGCCTTACATCATACCGTTAATTCCTTTCCTACAGAAAGCACCACTAGTATACTCCCTAGTGATGCTTATTCTACTAGCCCAGAGGATCATACACTTTCAAGTGAATTGCATTATGGAAAAGATCGCTTTTTAGGCAAATTGGATGATTCTTTAAAAACATTGAATAATTCTTTAACTACATGGCAAGATGATAATTATTCTACTGCTTCACCTAAGAGTCATATGCTTTCAAGTGAACGCTATGAAGAAGATTCATTTTCAAACACATTGGATGACGATTCTTTTGAATCAGGGGACAGTTTTTCTAAATTGACGGAAGAATATGATAAAAACTATCCCCCTTTAACCACATCTGTGGAAACTACTGCTCCTGAGGCAAGCTCTACTGTTACTTCTGAGGTAAGTGCTACTACTCCTGAAGTAAGTTCTACTGATACTCCTGAGGAAGCTACTCTTACAACTGAGGAAAGTTCTACTGATACTCCTGAGGAAAATACTCTTACATCTGAGGAAAATACTCTTACATCTGAGGTAAGTCCTACTGTTTCATCTACAGCATCCTCTCAAGAGCAAAACTCTAATCAAGGATTATGGTCATATTCTATAGCTTCTTTAGGACTAACTATAATAGGGGCTGCTACTATGCTTATCAAAAATAAGTTTTGTAGTAATGAAACACAAGAAGAGTCAAATAAAGAGATGGATACGTTTGATCCATCAGATTTTTTAACTCCTTTAAACAATGTTACATTAGAACTTGATAATGTAGCACTTATGGTGGAGCCTACAGAGGATACTCAAGCATAAATGTTGTCATTTGAGCAAGTCACTCTTATTATAGAGCAAAAAAGTATCTTCACTAATATTAGTATGACTTTTTTACCGTCATCTATAGTTTATTTTCAAGGAACCAATGGTTGTGGAAAGACTTCATTACTTAGAATTGTTGCTAATATACAAAATCCAACAAGTGGCAATGTTTTGTATAAGTTATTGAATTGCAAATATTTAAAAAAACCTTATTGCAATTATATTGGACATAATCTTGGATTAAAATCTCAAATAACTGTATTAGAACATCTAAGATTTTGGTCCACAACTTACGGTTCCCTTGAAACATTAGAAGCTTCGGTACATTATTTTAAGTTATATAATATTTTGCATGAGAAATGTTACAGGCTTTCTGCTGGCAACCAAAAAAAGGTTGCTTTAGCAAAGCTCATTGCTTGCCAATCAAATTTATGGTTATTGGATGAAGTAGAAGCAAACCTAGATCAAGAGAATAAAGAATTACTATATAACTTGATTATTTCAAAAGCCAATAACGGTGGAATTATTTTGCTTACTTCTCACTCCAATATGGATATTAAGTCAGCCCAAATAATCAATCTTGAGGATTATCTGTTGTTGAACAAATAACTTTTGATATTTCAAGAAATGAGGGTTGACTTTAGTTGTTAAAATATATATATTTTGATGTATACTTGATGGATTTCAATGTATATATTAAATGTCGAAATTATGAGATTATAGAGCGTGACAAAAATTATTAGTTCTAAATATAAGGCAAGCAGAAGACTAGGTGTAAGCCTGTGGGGCGATAGCAAAGATGCCTTCAATACAAGAAATTACCGTCCTGGTCAACATGGTCAGAATAGTATGATTAAAACTTCTGATTATGGTGTCCACTTAAAGGCTAAACAAAAGCTTAAGTGTCATTATGGTCGGATTAACGAAAAACAATTTAGAAACACCTTTACTCTTGCACAAAAAATGAAAGGCAATACTGGTGAAAATTTTATAGGTCTATTAGAGAGAAGGCTTGATGCTGTTGTATACAGAATGAATATTGCCCCAACGATTTTTGCTGCAAGACAATTTGTCACCCATGGTCATATTAAGGTAAATGGCAAAAAGGCTGATATCCCAAGCATGCGATTAAAAGAAGGCGATATCATCGAGCTAAAGGAATCAGCAAAACAAATTCCTGTAATACTCGAGACAGCTAACAAACAAGAAAATACCGTACCAGGTTATTTAACTTTTGATGCTCATTCATTGTCTGGTAAGTTCGTCAGAATTCCAGTAATTTCTGATGTTCCATACCCTTTTGAGCCAGAAGTACATTTAGTAATTGAACTTTATTCAAGATAGTGGACCAACCATCTATTAGTGACGAAGATAGTAGGTCAACTGTCAAAAGTTAGAAGAGGAAGTGGTTTTAAACAGGGAGGTTTAAAACTTGTATGTGGTCAACGTCTATTAGCGAGGAAGACCGTAGGTTGATAAACCAATCCAGGGAAGCAACCATAACTCCTCTAAGTTTGTATTTTTTTCTATCACATCCACGATCTTGGATAACATCACATCAACGATGTCTGCAGTTAACTCTTCTGCTACAGCAATATCGTTCCTATTGCCAGTAGTTAAAAATCCTTCTATTATATGCCATAACGTAGTCATAGCAAGATGTAATTTTGTACTCATTCCTCCTTTACTTTTTCCTTTGCTTTGCCCATCTTTTAAACCACCACCGTGTTTATGTAGAGGTTGTGCTATCCGTAATTAACTATGTTAATTAATAACTTTTTACTTTGTTGTAAGATCATTAAGATTTTCCACCATATTCCTTTTTCGCTACCTCTTTTAAAGCATTGGTAGATGGGTTGCCAACATCCATAGCATTTTGGTAAAACCCCCTATCCCGATTCTTAATACATACATTATTGCACAAAATACCTTATAATGGCTAATCTTTGGGGGGCGTCCTTTCCAAATATAATTCTTCTCTATGATTGGTTCTATTTCGTTTTCAAAAAATCCTTGTTTTACAGGAAATAATCGCGAATCCATTATATATCTATTCTTTTTTCTTAATATATCTTAAATATATCATATCTTCTTCTATTAAAAATTTAAATACCTTGCTAATTCAATCTATTTGCTGCATGAATCATTTACTAAATTAAATTCGGGAATTGGTATGACTACATCATGGCACATAATAGAAGGATTTTTAACTGCTGGCAATAGGAACGATATTGCTGTAGCAGAAGAGTTAACTGCAGACATCGTTGGATGTGATGTTATCAAATACCGTGGATATGATAGTAATAAAAATAGACCAAACCTTGAGTCTCAGAATAATATTACCGTTATCCCTGGCAGAAAAAATAGAAAAACAGAAATTGTTTATGATAGAGAAAAATACAAACTTAGAGGTACTATTGAAAGATTCTTTGGAAAAATAAAAGAAAATCGGAGGCTTGTTGTCCGATATGAAAAAGATGATCTTTCTTTCCTCTCTTTTATCGCTCTTGCTGCTATTAAATACACCTTTGTTAACAGTGTCTAGCTGGAATGCAAGAAGCGATCCTATATTCTAAAGGTCGGCTAAAAGCAAAGAAACATAATATTTCATTACCAAATATTGATGTACATGAAGCAAGATATCACCTCAAACTAACTCAGAAACAATTTGCTACAGCATTTGGAGTTAGCATTGCAACACTACGTAATTGGGAACAAGAGCATAGATCACCAACTGGTGCAGCAAAGGTACTTCTTAAGATTATTCAAAAGGAACCTGAAATTGTAAAACAAGTTTTAAGAGGTTAAATTATTTGTACTAATTATTATTTTTAAAAACCTTCATATATCTTGTCAACTGTTTTTAGGTAATGCCTGATGAGTTCTTGACAGAAGAGTTGACTTTATATATATTGCTGTCTATATGCCATAGATATTAATAAAGGGGGTGTAGCTCAGTTGGTTAGAGCGTCTGCCTGTCACGCAGAAGGTCGCGGGTTCAAGTCCCGTCACTCCCGCCATTACTTATCAGCCTTTCAGGATTTTATTACTCTTTTTAAGAATTTCATATGTGTACCATATGTGCTAATATTGAAATTTGACCTACAAAAAAATCTATTTTTCACCCTGTTGCAAGGGGGGAAAGTATAACGGA
>JAJIYQ010000146.1 GCA_020881075.1 Rickettsia endosymbiont of Labidopullus appendiculatus | reverse complement strand
CTAATAATAGACCTCTTGCAAAACTCGCTTATGCTGAGGAATTTGAAGGAGACGCGGAACGCAGAACCGCAGCGTACTTAAGCGTACGTGAGGATTCGAGTACCGCATCGACGTACAAATTACCAGCAGAAGTAGAGTTTCGCAAGAGGTCTAATGTCACCCCCAATTTGCAGGAGCATCTAGCTTCTTTAGAAGCTGACATAGCCTACCTACCTGAACAACAAAAGGTTACTTATCAAGCAGAAACCATCAAACAAGATGTTCTTTACCAACGAACCGAAGAAATTTTACGTAAAGTTAAGCAAGGGGCAGCCCCTTCAGAATTAGAGGAGTTATTTAAAACTCTAGCTGTTGTTGATCAACAATTAGTAGATGAGCTAAAAACTATCCTCAAAGAACTTATTGGACAGGAAAGATTAGATTTGTTAGAAAGAGATAAACAAATAGATAAGTTCATTGATGATTTTAAGAAGGAATGCTTTATAAAAAAAAGAAATAACGCCCTAAATTTAATCAAGATGGCTGCCATAGAGAGATTTACCAGACCTCATCTGAATAAGGTTGCTGCGATAAAAGAATATTTACGACAGACTGATTTACGGCAAGGCACTATTGCTAAAGAGCTGTTATATGGTCTTACAAGAGATTTAGAAAAAGCTGGTGTGGTACACGAGTTTGGAGATATTGCTTATGAAAAGGACATAATACAAGAATTATGGAATATTAGCCATCCCGATAAAAATTCGACTGGTAGCGAAAGGGCAATGTTAGTCGCTCAAATAATCAATAAATGGCAAATGATTGCTATCAATAGAGCTAATCTAGCAGGTGGTTATATAATACCGCTAGAAGGCTATATTACTCACCAAAGTCACGATAGCTTTAAAATCCGAGAAGCTGGTTATGATGAATGGCTGAAATTTATTTATCCGCTACTTGATCACCAAAAAATTGCTAAACTAAATGATAAAATAGATTATAAGGCAATATTTAATAATCTTGCCACTGCAATTCATTTAAAAGACACTGACCAATATTTAAATATAGCATTTACTCAAGTTAGAGGCGGTAACCTAGCTGATGTGGCGTCGGCTAGTAGGAAACTACATTTTAAATCGCCAGAAGCTTGGTTAGCATATCAGAAGCAGTTTGGTAATTACAGACAAAATGACTTTGTTGACAAAATCATTAGCCCTCTAATTAAAAGCCGTTCTTTCATTGCTGATTCGATAGTTAGTAACCTTAATATATTAGGTCGCAGCATCGGGGTAATGGAAAGTATGGGTTGTAATCCTGAATTAATGCTACAATCGATTAAAGGTACTTTTACCAGGGAGCTACAAGAGTTAGCGACTAAAGACCCAACTACTTTAGAGCAATTGGCGGTGCTTAGTAATCCAAACAGTTTTATCAATCAGTTAGACCTAATGCTAGGAGTTAAACCACAAATACCATCAGTTGACCGTATCCTTGGGGCTTATCGCTCTTGGAAATGTATGGCAAATCTTGGCAAAGTGGTACTTTCTTCAATTCCTGATATGATAACTTTTGTCAGTGAGTTACAGAATAATGGCATACCACTACTGCAATCTTATGCGAATATCTTACAAGTGGCAGCGACAAGCTTTAATGGCGAAAAGAAAAAAGAACTTGCTAATTTGCTTGGTGTGGCGGTAGATTCACTGCTTGGTCATAGTCATTCTCGTTTTGCAGGAGAATACCCAATATCTGGGAGCATATTTAAACTTACCAATGCATTTTTTAAACTAAATTTCATGGAATGGTGGGATAATAGTTGGAAATCGACAATGGGTAATTTGTTATCGCATAATTTAGCGTTACAAGTCAATCAGCCCTTTAACTCACTATATCATAATTTACAGACTTTGCTTAATAGATATGGAATTAATGAAAGTAACTGGCATCTTTATCAGCATTTAGTCCAGCAAATAGACAATAAGCCATATTTAATACCCGATATGGCACTATTACCTGATAATTTATTAGACCAACATTTACAACAACAAAGTATTCTCAATAGGACTAGACTTAAACAAGATTTGACCAATAATTTACGAAGATATTTGCTTGACCGGGTTGATACAGCTATTGCCACTCCTCATACTGCCGAGAGAAATGCCATATTATTTGGCAATTTAGGCATTAAGCCAGGTACTTAGGGAAGCTCCAGAATTTGCTGATGCCAAACGTCGAATAAAAAGAGTTTTTGAAAAAACTAATACCGATATAAATATTTTACAAGACGATCCTATTTTTCAAGAAAAAGTTAATAAAAAAACCTTACTTGCTTTCTTTTTGTTACAATGCCCTTTACCGGTATGTGTTTATTTTATTTATATATATTGTGCTAATATTTTAACAACTAGCTTTGGTTACACACTATCCGAAGTTATTCAGCATAATTTTCTTGTCTGTCTAATGGAGCTGTCAACCACCTTAATATTATGTTATTTAAGTTTAAAAGTGTATCCATTGTTAATCATGAAAATTATACTGGTAATATTTTCTATTTTTATGATATTTTGTCCGTGTTTATTGAATAATGTTAATTCTCCTTATCAGTTATTTATGATTCAATTCTTTATAGTCTTATGGAAAAAATGCTTAGACCCTGCTACTCCCATTTGTTTAAAACGCTTTCCTATATTTAAACGTTTTACCTGTGCTAGCATGACATTCGCGGTATCTCGTGCTTTGATGTACGTTATTAGTGCTTTTGGTTTTGTCTACCTTATTGAGTGTTTTGGCAATTGGGGAATATGGTTTATTATGATTCCGACAATTATCGGTTTTGCCTACGGGTTATCTCATTTTGAGAATCTGGCAAAACCATATGAAATCATTTACTCAAAAAAATCTATAGTCTATAACAAGTGGGTCAGGGGTAATAGGTAAATTTTTGTAACATAGCTCTATTAATTGTTTCTCGGCTGTTGGTATTTCCAAGTAGAAACAGAGCTTTATAAAATAGCATATAGTCTCCTTAACTATCTTCATTGCCTTTTCTGCTGATTTAGCTCCTAGTGTTTGTAAGTTGTGAATGCGGTCAAATAGTTTAATCAATATCACGTCAAATCTTTTTTGTTGATATAATAAATCTAAAGTTTCTTTGGAGCTAATCTTACCGTAAGGCTTGACTCTTGTTAGAGCTTCCACTTGGCTAGCAACATTACTGCCAAAAATTCGAGTAATCATCTCTTCGGTAAGTGTTGTATCTTCGATCGTATCATGCAGTAAACTGGTAACGATCATCTCAGTTTTAAACAATTGGTGAATTTCTTGGGCTGTGTACTGAGCAACCATGTAAGCTACTTCTATTGGATGAGAGTAATATGGTTCACCAGACTGCCGCATTTGACTACCATGATATTTCTTAGCATAATAGATAGCTTTGGTAATTTCGTTGATATCTACTGAATCAGCTACTTGTTTGTTTAGTAAAATCAATTTATTAAGTAACTTAGCAGAATATTCACAACATTCAAACTTTACCTGCCAATTGTCAATATCTTCCATAAAATACCTCTCCATTAGTTTAATTGTACATTAGATTAAATAAAAATACTGCCAATAATTTTGGATATCTTTTAAAAATTCTTTTGGAATTTATGCCAAAGATTTTCAATCGCCTGCTCATAAGCAACGAGGTCGAGTATAGTCCAATTAAATTGGTTAAAAATATCATGGGCATTATTTATCTCAGTATTAATAGCAACTGTGTTAAGTTTTTCCTCAGAGAATAACTTTTTTAGTTTTTCT
>JAJIYQ010000145.1 GCA_020881075.1 Rickettsia endosymbiont of Labidopullus appendiculatus | reverse complement strand
TTAACTGTTCTAAAAACTCTTTATATTCTGTAGTGATAATATTTCTATCCATGGGGCTTCTATTAATTTATTGATATCCTAACTTATTACTATAGCTAATTTTATTGTATTCCTCTAATCATTTATAAAAATTTGCTCTAGACAAATTGGGAAAGTTATAGTAGCAATAAAAAATATCAGGAAGGTACAAGATGAGTAAGATTATATTTTTAAATGGATGTGGTTCTGCCGGTAAAACATCTATCGCAAGATCAATACAACATTTAAGTAAGGATTCTTGGCTTACTTTTGGTGTAGATAGTTTTATCAATATGATGCCATGCTCATATAATGATAAAGTATCTACTGAATA
Source organism: Rickettsia endosymbiont of Labidopullus appendiculatus (assembly GCA_020881075.1). Classification (GTDB taxonomy): domain Bacteria; phylum Pseudomonadota; class Alphaproteobacteria; order Rickettsiales; family Rickettsiaceae; genus Tisiphia. Next base: position 2,893 of record JAJIYQ010000145.1, on the reverse strand, counting down.
TTTTACCTTTGTGTCAGGAACAAACGATCGTGGTGCAACTATGCGGGTTGAGAGTGGAGAAAAAGGAGAGCAACTTTTTGGTGTAATGCCAGATTTTGCCAATCTGCTTGCAAGCCGAGGAAATAATATTATTATTGATGAAGTATTATTTGATGACTCCGGTCTCAAATCTTACATAAAAACCTTGAGTAGCTATATTGTCTATTTTGTTGGAGTTTTTTGTGAGCTTTCAGTGATGCAGGAGCGAGAAATTCTACGCTGTGATCGTGCGATAGGTTTATCGAATGATCAAATAGACAGAGTTCACGTAAGTAGCTTGCGTGAATATGATTTAACAGTTGATACTACCTCCAAAACAGCCTTTGAAAATGCCAAACAAATACTGGAATTTATCGATAACAATCCTGCTCCTCAAGGTTTTATGACTATGCATAAGAGGTTATAGACTACAACTATCGAAAGAAAGTCGTATGTGGTCAACATCTATTAGAGAGGGAGTCTTGGGTCGACGAAGCAATTCATAAAAGCAATCAAAAATAGATTGCTTTGTCTATGACTTCTCGCTAATAGACGTCTTGTAAACTTTTTTTTGTAAACGCTCACATATATCTTCCTAAATTGTTCTGGGTTCTACCTTTTTATTATTTGGAGGCTGTGATATTGATATTTTAGATGACATATGTGATTTTGCTGCCTGTCCTAAAATTTTTGCTTTATCATGCAATTGCTCAAGTGGTGGTTTGCTTTTGTCAGCAGAATATCCGTGCCATTTATCTTTTAAATATTCACAAATTTTTTCAATAAAATTTTTCCTAGGAACTGTCACCTCTGATGAAGTAGCTCGATCTTTTACTAAATCTTTAGAAAATTTCTTTATTGCATATTTGTCTGGCTGATCAATAAACTTACTTAAGTGACTAGCAGTTTCTTTAGCAATATCGTTAATTGACTCTGCACTTAATTTATCTGTTTCTTTATCCTTTTGAGCTTCGATTGCTTGGTCAATTTGTTTTACTAGCAAATCAGCTAAAGCCTCTTTAACACCATCTAGTTTTTTTAATACTGTTATGGCTGCAGTTTGATCTTCATCAGAAAATATAACTTCTGAAACTTTTTCTATTACAGCTTCTTTATATTGTTCATCAGTAAGAGCATCAGCTACTAATTCCTTCGATAAAGCACCATTACTCTTAATAATTGATGTAGGATCTTTGGCAGGACAGTTTGTTTCAATTGTTTTTAAGTCACCAATAATTTGACTAGCAACCTCTCCAGTACCAGCTACATCAATTATTACTTGCTGTTTCGGTTCGGCTTCTCCTACTGTTCCTAATATAGCTGTAATATTTATCGCCATAAAGTCCTGGCTATCAAATTTTGTCCCTGCCATCTTTCTGAGGTTTGAAAATGGAGCTAAAACGTACTTACTACAATCAAATATGGTTTTCTGTTCTCCAACATATGATAGATTATTATCTTTATCTATAATAATCTTCGACACAACGCCATCTCTTAGCCACTCATTCATCATAACATCCGTACCATCCTTACAGTAGCAATCATCGTATGTTTTTGCTTTCAACTTGGTAAATCCAGCAAGACCTCCAGCTATACCACCTTGATAATTTGCTGCTAAAATATATTCTGTTTGTTGTTCTGACAAGTTATAATCATTGGTTAATGTCTTATGCATGTCTTGATAAGTTACTCTATACTCATCATCTTTACCTAACTTACACTGAGCAACTAGGTCTACTAGCCCCCTATTTGGAGTCTCAATATAAAAGATCGCCTGTCGTTCTATATCCTTTTCAAATCTACGTTGTACTTCAATCTCATCTTTATAATCTTTGTCATATTTAGGATCAAAGCATTCTGCTATAAATTGTAAATTTTTATCCGAACTTTGTATAGCATCATCAGATGTAAAACTATGTGATTTCATAATATCTCCTTAAATACATTTTTAGTTTTTAATTACAATAGTAGATAATATGGTGGTGTTATATAATTCTCCAGTGTGACAGCAACGTCGATAACTTATATATCTCTCAGGTTTAGTATAGGTATCCTCTACTATAATGGTCATATCTTTAATACCAGCTTTTTCTAATTGAAAATCTACATAATCTGGTAAATCGAACATATAATGTCCTTTTTTTGAAGATCTAATGAAAAATCTTGAGTAATTAGGCTGCTGATTTGTAAAATTATCATAATATTCCTGATCAACCTCATAAGAATATTGTTGAATAGTAGGACCAATAAGAGCTTTAATATTTGTTGCTCCTTTCTTTTGCATTAATTCTACCACATTATTAATGACACCAGCTTTAGCCCCACGCCAACCACAATGAGCAGCCCCTATAACCGTGCCATCCTTACTACTAAACAAAACAGGAGCACAATCAGCGGTCTGTATTGCTAGTACTAGATTTTTTTTGGTAGTAACAACCCCGTCAGCTTCCGGATCAATATCATTATCAGTAATTAAATCAGCATCAACAACTTGGGTGCCATGCTCTTGCTGCAAAATAACAATATCTTCTGCACCATAATGTTTAACTACTGCTAGCCTATTATTTTCAACTGTTTCTAAGTGATTAGGCACAGCAAACTTATTTTTTTTACTATAAACATGACTAGATTGCTTGAAGCTTTTATCAAAAATTTTATAATAAACTTTATTTTTTATAAACTCATCCACATGTCAACCCCACAAAAATTTATATATAAATTATCAGATCATTTGCAAAAAAGCAATGCATTGCAAAAAATCATCAATAAATTTCAAACAGATTACTCGTTAATACCTTGCATTGGAGTGGAAATAGAATTTTATTTAAGTAAAAATATTGATCCACTCGAATTACAAACTCTGCTTGGCATAACA
>JAJIYQ010000144.1 GCA_020881075.1 Rickettsia endosymbiont of Labidopullus appendiculatus | reverse complement strand
TTTTTTATTGCTACTATAACTTTCCCAATTTGTCTGGAGGAGATTTTTATAGATGATTAGAGGAATGCAATAACATTAGCTAAAGTAATAAGTTAGGATATCAATAAATTAATAGAAGCCCCATGGATAGAAATATTATCACTACAGAATATAAAGAGTTTTTAGAACAGTTAAAAGCCCGTGTAGTTACAAGTCGTTATCAAGCAGCCCGATCTGTTAATAAAGAACTGATAATTTTATACCACCATATTGGTAGCGAAATTTTAACTCGTCAAGAGCAACATGGTTGGGGTGCTAAGATAATTGACAAACTTAGCCGTGATTTAGTATCTGCTTTTCCTGAAATGAAAGGATTTAGCACTCGAAATCTGAAATATATGCAACAATTTGCTAAGGAATATCCTGATCCTACATTTGTGCAAGAGGTGCTTGCACAATTAACATGGTATCATAATCTAACTCTTTTGGATAAGATTGCAGATAAAGAAATTCGTTTGTTTTATATTAAACACGCCATTGCATATGGTTGGTCAAGAAATGTAATGGTTATGCAAATTGAATTAGCTCTACATAAACGTCAAAATCAAGCTATAACAAATTTTAAAGATAAACTACCATCCCCGCAGTCAGATTTAGCCCATTATACTCTAAAAGATCCATATATTTTTGACTTCCTCAGCATAGGCGACGAAGCTCTTGAAAGAGAAGTTGAAAGGGCATTAGTTTCTCACATGGAGAAATTTCTTCTTGAACTTGGGGCAGGCTTTTCCTTTGTAGGACGACAATATAAATTGTCAATAGGAAATGAAGACTATTATGTTGATCTGTTGTTCTATCATTTGCAACTCAGAGCCTTTATTATTATTGAACTCAAGGCAGGTAAATTTTCTCCTCGTGATGTAGGACAATTGAATTTCTATTTATCAGCTGTTGATGATCAATTAAAACATTCAACTGATAATCCATCTATAGGCTTAATTCTTTGTAAAGATAAAGGAGAACAAATCAAGGCTGAATATGCACTGCGAGACATGACTAAGCCGATTGGGCTTGCTGAATATAAGTTGACTGAAAGCTTGCCAGAAAATATTAAAACATCCTTACCAACCATTGAAGAGCTGGAAGATGAATTATCCAAGGATATTAAGGCTCTTGAGCAGACAACTGCTAAATTGCAATCATTAACTCACTTACTAGCTAAAGAAAGAGAATTATTACACGAACTTGCCGAGAAAAATGCTACTTTAGCAGCTGAATTAGTAGCACTACATTATGCTACATATGCATTAGCGTATCAAAAAGAGAAAATAGCAGATGCAAGTAGTACAGCACTAGAAGAGTTAGAGAACACTGTAAAAATATGTGGTGGTTATGAAAAATTAGGCTTAACCCCAGTATAGACACAATTACATGAACTGGGCAAAATACGACAACCATCTACCCAAAGAGTGAAAAAGTAGACCAGCAATGACCAAGCAATGTATACCGCCCTCATTTGTCTGCTATAGTCAATTGATTAGAAATTGATAACGTCGTCACTCGTCATTCACCTATTACTTATAGGCATCGCTGCTCCTACATAAATCATATCTATTTTTACCAAAAAATAGTTTAAAATATAATTAATTAGTTATCGCAGGCAATCTCCTAGAGCAAATTTTTATAAATGATTAGAGGAATACAATAAAATTAGCTATAGTAATAAGTTAGGATATCAATAAATTAATAGAAGCCCCATGGATAGAAATATTATCACTACAGAATATAAAGAGTTTTTAGAACAGTTAA
>JAJIYQ010000143.1 GCA_020881075.1 Rickettsia endosymbiont of Labidopullus appendiculatus | reverse complement strand
CAAATACTTAATAGCAAAATACCTCATACTAGAACGTTAGTTTATGATGAAACTTTGGATAATATAGTTGGTTTTATTCATATAAAAGATTTGTTTAAACTCCTTGTTACTAAGCAGAATTTGCCGTTAAAAAGAATAATTCGTAAGCCTATCATCTCTGCTCCTTCAATGAAATTGATAGATTTACTAGCAAAAATGCGAAGAGATCGTGTACAGATATCTATAGTTGTTGACGAATATGGTGGAACTGATGGTATTGTAACCATTGAAGATATTATGGAAGAGATAGTTGGTAGAATAGATGATGAACATGATAAAAAATCGGATATTGATAATTTTAAAATTATCAATAGTAATACCATTTTATCAAATGCTCGAGTGAAGGTTGAGGAGCTTGAATTGGCTCTTGGAGTGAAGTTAAAAACAGAAAATGATGAATTCGATACAATTGGTGGCTTAGTTTTAGCAAAAGTAGGTAATGTGCCTTCGGTTGGTGTTAAAATTGATATTGAGGAACAGGTTGAACTTGAAGTAATCGAGGCAGATCCGAGATCACTTAAGCAGGTTAAATTAAAATTAAAAAATGGTACATTATTACCTAATTATACCTTATGATTATTGCAACTAATTTAGCCATGAGTTATGGTGCAAAAATATTATTTACCGATGTAAATGTTCATATCAAAAATGGTAATAGATATGGGCTTGTTGGAGCGAATGGTGCTGGTAAATCTACTTTTTTTAAAGTTCTAATTAAAGAAGAGGAAGCAAGCATTGGCGAAGTCAATATAGTTAATAAGGCTCGTATTGGTTGCTTAAAACAAGATCAGTTTCTTTATGAAAATACTTCAATTATTAATACTGTTATTGCTGGTAGAAGCGAATTATGGCAGGCTCTACAAGAAAAGGAAAAAATATTAGGGAATGAGCAATGTGATGAGGAAAGTGGTTATCGGCTAGGTGAGTTGGAACAAATTATTGCTGATAATGATGGATATATCTCAGAAATTTTTGCCATTGAGTTACTTCTAGGTTTAGGGATACAAGAAAAATATCATCATCAACCACTATCCGTTTTATCCGGCGGCTATAAACTTAGAGTATTACTAGCCCAAAGTTTATTCAACAATCCTGATATATTATTACTTGATGAGCCGACCAACCATCTTGATATAGTATCGATTTATTGGTTAGAAAATTATCTAAAACAAAAATTCAAAGGTGCTTTAGTATTTATTTCGCACGATTTAGCTTTTCTTAATAATATTTCTACCCATATTTTGGATATAGATTACGGTACCATCAAAACTTATACTGGTAATTATGATATTTTTATTCGTGATAAACAGCTAATTGCCGATCAAAAGCTTAAGGATCTTACTAATATAGAGAAAAAATTGCTACTATGCAGGTTTTTGTCGATAAATTCCGGGCTTCCGCTAGTAGAGCTAAGCAAAGTAGCTCACGAGAAAAGCAAATAGAGAAAATGGAATTACCTGATATACAAAAAAGTTCACGTATTAGCCCGTATTTTAATTTTAAGCAAAAAAGACCATCTGGAAAATTAGTGCTACAAGTTAAGGGTATTTCTAAAAATTATGAGAATAAAAAAATATTAAATAATGTAAGTTTTACTGTAACAAGAGGAGAAAAAATTGTTATTATTGGTCCAAATGGTATTGGTAAATCTACTTTACTAAAAATCCTTCTTGGTAAAATATTCTCAGATTTGGGAAGTTATGAATGGGGATACGAAACTCAAATTTCTTATTTTGCTCAGGATCATCATGAATTACTCAATGAAAATATCAACGTTATTGATTGGTTATCCAACCAAATCCCTACTGAGAATGACAATACGTTGCGTAGTATATTAGGTCAATTATTATTCCGTAAAGATGAAGTAACTAAGAATATCTTAAATTTGAGCGGTGGGGAAGGAGCTCGTTTATTATTAGCCAAAATTATCTTAGAAGAAAGTAATATATTGGTATTAGATGAACCCACCAATCACTTAGATATTGAATCTAAGCATATGCTAAAAAATTCACTAATTAACTACCCAGGTACTTTAATATTGGTAACTCATGATAGAGATTTTGCTAGCAGTATAGCCACAAGGATTATTGCACTATCCCATAAAACTATTACTGATTTTAAAGGTAAATATCAGGAATATTTGACTAAATATAGTAGTGATTATTTGGATAGTAATTGGGTACTGACAAATAAGGCGGGGAAGTAATCTATAGTCGTGAGCGTTCACGGAAAAAAGTTAAAGTACAAGACGTCTATTAGCGAAAAGACTTAAGCCAAGAAGCAATCTAACCTCACAACGTCATTGCGAGAAGACCGTAGGTCGACGAAGCAATCCACAAAAGTGGTAAAAATGGATTGCCACGCCACCTACGGTAGCTCGCAATGACACTTGGCAAGTAGATTGCCGCGTCGCCGTAAAGCTACTCAAAAATATTTAAAGGAGACGAAAAACAATGAGAAATAAAAACCACAATTCTTCAAAAATACTGCTTGATGAAGAGGAAAAATTATTATTAAGCTCTTTTGAAAATAATGAATGGCGTACGATCGAAACCATTAAGGAAGAAAAAGAAAAGGCTATAAAGGCTGCAACCAACTATTTACAAAAATACATAGTTTGATATGAGTAAATATACAGAACTAAATGATGCTAAGATAAGTTTTTGCCTAGCTCAATCACGGGATGAAGATTTAATAAAATCTTGGCTTGATAAACCACATATTAAACATTATTGGGACAATAGTAGCGATCTATTGGAAAACCTACAGAATTACTTGCAAGGTACGAAAGATATTTTTGATTATTGGCTAGGAGTCTGCCTGCGATAACTAATTAATTATATTTTGAGCTATTTTTCGGCGAGAATATATATGATTTTTGCAGGAATAGTGTACCTATTTCAAGAAAATCATGTTTATTCGCAGCCAAAAAGAGCCAAATATAGAAT
>JAJIYQ010000142.1 GCA_020881075.1 Rickettsia endosymbiont of Labidopullus appendiculatus | reverse complement strand
TGAAGAGAAGTGGATGTACTTTTTTAAGCATGCAGGGGATAGTACATTAACCTTAACAGATATAGAGCATTTAATAGGTAAGGATAAAATTATTAGGAGAGCCTTTGAGGCTGTAGACCAAGCTAGCTGGTCAGAAGCAGAACTTAATACTTATGAGGAAATAACTAAAGCCCGTCTTGATAATTTAGCTGTAGAGCAGCAAAAAATTGAAGATGCTGAAGCTAGAGGCTTAACTGAAGAAAAAATAGCCATGGCAAAAAAAAATGCTGAAAGAAAGTTATCCCATAGAAGTTATAAGTAAATTAACCGAACTAACAATTGAAGAAATAGAGAAGTTATAGCTAACCCGTTAATGTTTTCGATAGTCCCTTCGTCTCTATTAGTTATCGTAGGCAGACTCCTAGGAGATGTGCTTTAATGTCAATAAAGCACCCTATTTTGTGTTATCCTACGAAAGCAGCTATTCTCGTTCTATTTGCAAGACATCTTATCGTCTTTATTGTATAATTCTTATAATTATGTGTAGTTATGACTTTAGAAGAATTTCACCAAAAATATAATTATGCTCAATCAACCAAGATGATGCAACAATATTTAGACATCAAATTTGCTAATCTTGATTGTCTTCTATTATTTAGGATGGGTGATTTTTATGAAATGTTTTTTGAGGATGCAATTCTTGCCAGTCAAGTTTTAGGTATTGCTTTGACTAAAAGAGGTTCTAATGGTGATTGTGAGATTGCTATGTGTGGTGTTCCTCATCATGCTCTTGAGACCTACTTGAATAAATTAATTGAAGAGAATTACAAAGTTGCTATTTGCGATCAATTAGAGACACCCGAAGAGGCAAAAAAACGTGATGGTTATAAGGCTGTAGTACATAGGGATGTAACGCGTATCATCACCCCAGGTACTATTACTGAGGAATCTTTAATTGATGTTTGTGAGCCTAATTATTTGGCAAGTTTAGTTTTGTTAAAAAACAAAGCGTCAATTTGTTACGTAGATATTTCTACTGTGGAAATTTCAGTTATTGAGATTCCGCAAAATGAGATTATCAACGAACTATCGCGTCTTAAGCCGAAAGAGATTTTACTTAGTGAAAATTTGAGAGGACATCAATTAGCTAGTAATATTAATAACCAATTGCATTTTCGTATCTCATATCAAGTTGATAGTTTTTTTGCTAGTAAGAAATGTCATAAAATTATCTTAGATTTTTATAAAATTAATGATCTAAAAGCTATAGGTGAAGTATCTGAATGTCAAATAAGTAGTATTGGTAGTGTTTTAGAATATTTATCTTTGACCCAAAAGCAAAATATACCTTCTCTACCTTTACCTCGGTTGGTTAATTATCATAATTTTATGATAATTGATTCGGCAACTCGGCGGAATTTGGAAATTACCAGTAATTTATTAGGAAAAACTAAAGGTAGTGTCCTTGCTACTATTGATCATACCGTTACTAAAGCTGCCAGCCGTCTATTATATCACTTTTTATCTACACCACTAATAGATATTGATCAAATAAATTCTCGACAAAATATAACAGAGTTTTTTTATAAAAATATTGCCATAGTAGGAAATATTAAAAAATTACTCAAGAAAACTGGAGATTTAGAACGTTGCTTATCTAGAATTATGATGAATCGTGGCTCAGGACGAGATTTGCTAAATATTAAATATACGTTAAATGCTGCACTGGAAATAAAAGGCGAGTTTATTGCTCATTACGGGCTAAATCTGCCAGATTATATAGAGAACTTAATCAAACCATTATCTGGCAATGAACAATTATATTCCTTAATAGACCAGGCAATTAGAGAGGATGCACCAAATAATACCAATGAAGGCGGCATAATAAATCATCATTATCACCCTAAACTACAAGAATTATATGATCTAATTAATAATGGCAAATCACATATAGAGAAGCTAAAGAATCTATATCGTCTTGATACTGGCATTGAAACTCTCAAAATATCACATAATAATGTGCTTGGGTTGTTTATTGAAATTACCCTAAGACACAGTGATAAGATGGTAGACACAAAATTTATTCATCGTCAAACAACTTCTAATGCTAGTCGATATACTACTATTGAATTACAAAAATTAGAAAGCGATATGGTTAATAGCAAAAGTTTAGCAATTAGTCTTGAACTGGAATTATATAATAAAATATGCCAGCAAGTTATTGATAATACGGCATTTCTGCGATTACTTAGCTGTTCTTTGAGTCAACTTGATGTATTCTGTAATTTTGCTTATATTGCCGATGAATATAATTATGTTAGACCAGTTTTAACGAACGATTTAACTTTTGAAGTTATCAAGGGACGTCATCCAGTTGTTGAACAAAGCCTATTAAACGATAAAAAGAGCTTTATTGACAATAATTGCACTTTATCCGAAGCTAATAGAATTTGGTTAATTACTGGACCTAATATGGCTGGTAAAAGTACTTTTTTGCGGCAGAATGCCCTAATAGCCATATTAGCACAAATTGGTAGTTTTGTACCAGCGACAAGTGCCAGGATAGGAGTGGTAGACAAGATATTCAGTAGAATAGGGGCAGGGGACGATTTACAGGCAGGACAGTCGACTTTCATGGTGGAAATGCTAGAGACATCAGCTATTTTAGCACAATCTACTAAAAATTCCTTAGTGATACTAGATGAGGTTGGGCGTGGAACTTCGACATATGATGGCGTATCAATTGCTTGGTCAGTGCTTGAATATATTCATGATAATCTCAAATGTCGATGTTTATTTGCTACGCATTATCATGAATTAACCAGCATGAGTAATTTTTTGCCAAGCCTAAAAAATTATACAGTTGCTATTGAGGAATTAGGAAAAGAAATATTATTTTTGCATAATATTATAGAAGGGGCGGCTGATAAATCTTATGGAATTCATGTAGCCTACTTAGCGGGGCTACCAAAATCTGTTATAATTAGGGCGAATGACATTTTAGCAAAATTAGAAAAAAGTGCAACGTACAAAAATAAGCATATATTAAATACCGAATCAAACAATTTAAGTCTATTTAACTTGCCAGTAGAAAGTAAAAAAGAAGTAAAATTCAATAAGTTAGAAAAAGAAATTAATACAATCGATCCTGATCAACTCTCCCCTAAGCAAGCCTTAGAGTTAGTCTATAAGTTAAAAGGATTGATTGTTGAGTAAACGCCTATAATGACCAAGCAATCCATTTGAATCGTTTTTTTGGATTGCATCAATGCCACTAAAGTGGCTCCTCGCAATAACGCATAAGCGTTAGTTTTTAGAAAACAATAATTGAAAAATCGTCATTGCGAGAAGACCTTAGGTCGACGAAGCAATCCAATAAGTGTGGATTGCCACGACCACTATGTGGTCTCGCAATGACAGATAACGTCATTGCGAGGAGGTCGTAAGACCGACGAAGCAATCTAGAAAAGTGATTAGAAATGGATTGCTACGACCTACTTGCATGGTCTCGCAATGACGACTAATTCACTTTAAGATTATAAAATAATTTTTTATAAAAATAATAGTTGCCTTATTAATTATATCCTATATGATGCACATCACAAAACAAAAAAACCCGTCCAATACGGCATGCAAATTAGGTAATAGCAATGACAATAGCAATGAAAATAAATTTTGAAGACTATGTAAATTTTAAAGACTATGTAAAAGATGGTAATTTTTTAGATCTTGCAGATAAGAAATGGATATCCAATAACCCTAATATTTTAAAAAAATTAAGTTTATTTCTACAAAATAACCCCGGTATCACAGCACTTAACCTAAAAAATTGTGATATTGATAGTGCTAAGTTTGAATTGTTGATAGCTCTGATAAAGGAGAGCAATATTAGTAATCTTGATATATCATCCAACCCATTAGGTGATGTGGGTGCAGCTAAAATAGCTGAACTCAGTAACCTTACTGCCCTTGATATAGCATGCACCGCATTAACTGATGTAGCTGTGGATGAAATAGCTAAACTCACTAACCTTACTACCCTTAATATGTCATGCAACAAATTAAGTACTAAAGGGGCAGCTAAGTTAGGTGTACTTTCTAATCTTGTCGTTCTTGATCTATCATATACTTCATTAGGCACTAAATTGGGAACTCCAATAGATGAACTCACTAAGCTTGCTAAGCTTAATGAGCTTAGTGAACTTACTAAGCTTTCTAAGCTTACTAAGCTTTATATTGAAGGTTGTCATTTAGATTTTACACAGATAGAAAAACTTTCTAATTTGAGTTCTTGTCATATTATCTTTAAGGATACAGAAGATGAACTTGTTAAGTTAATGCAAGATGCAAACAACCCAGATATTAATCTTACGCATGAAAGAGTTAAAAATATGGTGTTTAAACTGGCTCCTAGTTACAATTTTGACAGTTTTATAAGTATGGTAATAAACTCTCCAGAGAAATACCCCTTTGCTATAAACTCACGAGACAATGACGGACACTCACTATTACATTTTTATAATGACAACCCTAAGGTGCAACAGTTTCTTTTTCAGCACGGTATAGTACCAGATCAAGATAATAGGCTTAAGACATTAGTCCAAGATAAACAGTCCGTTCATACAAAAGAAGCAGTAAAGTTAGTGAATCTTATTATTGATAATTTATTTAAAGCTTATGGAAATATAGAAAATAAACTAGCCCAAAATGGTCAATATAATCCAGGATATCCTACCCATAAAATGGAATATTGTGATGGTCATAAAATTAAAGCGTTAATAGATACTATGGAGATTCCAGTTGCTGAAGAACTGGAGCTGTTGGTAACATTAATGAGACAAAATCCAGAATTAGTTGCAACTAAACTAGAAATAATACAAAAAGAGCTAGGAATAGATGTTCCATTAAAAATATTAGTAGATTCTACAACATGTCATAAATTCTTAGCAAGCAGTCCTGTTATACAAAAAAATCCTCAGACAATAGGTGATTTGTTTAATAGTCTTAGTGGTTTAGATATAAAGCAAACCTGGAGAGAGCAAAAAGCATTTACTGTAGCAGAAAAAATCTACATTGCTGCGACAACTTATAATGCTGATGGTACTGGGAGTGCTTGTATCCATGAAGTATGGACTCAGATTATTAAGAGTACAACTGAAATAAATAAAGATTTTTATGATGAATTTGTTAAATTGCAAGAACAAAATTTAAAAGAAGAGAGAGAAAGAACTTCTATCACAGAAACCAATATTCAGGAATTTATTGGCGTATTGGTTAAGAAGTTAATAAATTTTGTTGAAGAAAAACCAGCATTGCAAGAACGCCTTGCAGACCTTGAGTTTGCCATGATAGATATGACAAAACCACAGGATATTAGCATAGAACAGCAAGAGTTTTTAGCACAAATTAATATAGAATTTGCAAAAATCAAAAAATACTTACCTAATTATAAAAGAGAAATGCCAACAGCTGATGAATATGCTCTTATAATCAAAAATTTAGTAAAACATCATCTTATAGAAAAGTTTGCAAAAAACCACTATAAATTGCAAGAATCCACATTACAACTAGACGATGATATATCTGACCATTCATCAGTTGAGGAATACCAACAACCATTAGATGACCAAGATGTTGTTGAAACAATTGGGAATACTGAGGGTTACTAATAATAATTGTCATACCTGCGAAAGCAGGCATCCAGATTCCCGCTATTGCTAAGAATAACAAATTAAGGGTAAAGATGTTATTGCGATGAGGTGTATACTCAAATCATTTGAGTATACATGGTAGAAAAAATAAAAATAATGAAAACAGCTATTAGTGGAGCATAAAAATCTGTTATATTATAGATATAGTCAATTAACTTGAATTGGCAACGTTATAAATCCGATTAGTATTTATTCTTAGCACCATGGCTTAGAGCCACTTTAGTGGTGACGAAGCAATCCAAAAAACGATTAAAATGGATTGCTTCGTCGGCTTACGCCTTCTCGCAATGACAGAGGTGCTTATTCGGCACTAATTCAGGTTAATTGATATAACTAGATTTTACACTTTTTAATAAGGTTACCCTACATGTCAATAGCACTAGAACCTAAATGTTCAGTAAATGGCAAAATTTGGCAGCAGCGATTAGTCAACGAGGATGCTGTTCTAGAGCTTTGTCGTTCTGTAGGAATTAGTGATTTTTTAGCTAGGGTTCTATCTCCCCGTCTAGAGAATTTGGTGCAAGTTACTGATTTTCTATTGCCTAAACTTAAGAGCCTACTGCCAGATCCTTTTCATTTACTTGATATGCACAAGGCAGTAGATAGAACTATAGAAGCCATTATAAATAAACAAAAAATCTGCATATTTGCTGATTATGATGTTGATGGGGCTACTTCTTCATCATTGCTTAAGAATCTATTTAGGGATTTGGGGAAAAATGTTGATATTTACGTTCCAGACCGAATTGCTGAAGGATATGGACCAACTCCAGCTGCTATGCAAAAAATTAAGGATAATGGAACTAAGCTGCTTATTACTGTAGATTGTGGAGCAATGGCACATGAGGCTTTGAAATATGCAGCACTAGTAGGGCTTGATGTGATAGTGATCGATCATCACATTAGTAGCGATATATTACCTGAAGCTGTTGCCGTTGTTAATCCGAATCGTATTGATGAGACTAGTAATTATAAGTATTTGGCTGCTGTAGGAGTATCATTTTTATTTGCTACTGCCTTATTATCTGATTTAAAAAAACAAAATTTCTTTGCCAATCATCATTGCGAAGAGCGGCAAAGCAAGGGGGAAGCGATTGTAAATTGTCATTCCCGCGTAGGCGGGAATGTAGAACCAGCACCGAAGCAAGATGACATTACTGTAGTCAATTCAGGAGAATTTGGGGCTAGGAACGATGGAGCGACGCCTATAAGTAATAGGCGAGCGACGAGTGACGACGTCACCAACTTCTCATCAATTGACTATATACCTAACTTAATGCAATATTTAGACTTAGTTGCCCTTGGTACGGTATGTGATGTAATGAAGCTTATTCACTTAAATCGTGCTTTTGTTACTCAAGGATTAAAAGTCCTTCAGCAAAGAAAAAATTTAGGTATGACAACCTTATGCGACATTGCTGGCTTAAATGAAAAACCAAACTGTTATCATTTGGGATTTGTCTTGGGGCCTAGGATTAATGCGGGTGGAAGAGTTGGTAAATCATCATTAGGGGCTAATCTTTTATCTACCGAATGTCCAATAGAAGCAAATAGATTAGCACAGGAGTTGGAGAAACATAATAATGAGCGAAAAGTAATAGAACTGATAATGATAGAGGAAGCTACTCAAATAGCTTTAACTCAGGAAAATGATAGCTCATTATTTATAATTGGTAAAGGATGGCATCCGGGTGTGATCGGTATTGTCGCTGGAAGATTAAAGGAAAAATTTAATAAACCGGTGTCAGTTATAGCTTTAAATGATGGAATAGGTAAGGCTTCTTGCCGTTCTATCAAAAATGTTGATTTTGGTAGTAAAATTATCAACGCCAAGACTAAAGAGTTAATTGTAGTTGGCGGGGGGCATGCAATGGCTGCTGGCTTTACAGTATTAGAAGAAAAATTACTAGAGTTGCAAGAATTCTTAAATCATGCCTTTAAGAGTGATATGAATAATCAGAATGACCTTATAGGCGAAGAATATGATGCTGAACTCACTACTAGTAGTGTGAATTTGCTATTAATGGATGAGCTAAGTAAACTTGAGCCATTTGGTCAGGGAAATCCTGAACCAATATTTAAATTCTCTAATCTTTTTGTTTTGAAAGCTGACATAGTTGGTGGTAAACATATAAAATGTTTGCTAGCCCCTTCTAAGGAAGCGTTTGGCTCTAAAGCCCTTGCTGCTATTGCTTTTAATGCCGTGTCTAGTCCAATAGAGAATATATTGCTTAATGTTAAGTCTTATAATATTTCCGTGATTGGGTCATTAAAAGTCAATAGCTGGCAAGAACGTCATACTATACAATTACAAATAAAGGACTTGATAATATGATTTTTTCTACTAATATGAGTTTATTTAATTTTGTTGTCATTCTGCGTAGGTGGGAATCTAAGCCCCCTAATTACGCAGGGATGACATCTTATTAACCATTATATATAAGTTTTCTATGGCAACTAAGCAACTAAAAACACGGACTAATTCTTCTATCGAAGCAACAGGCGATCTTGCTGTAGTTCAAGAACATTATCAAGATTATCCCTATCCTTATAGAGATCCTGAGGAGGAAACAAAAAGATTACTGGCAGTTAGTGGTGAATTTTTGGGGGAATTAAATCATTATTTATATCGAGGTAAAAAAGATTTTAACTCAGGTTTTCGAGTATTAATTGCTGGCGGTGGTACTGGTGATTCTGCTATATACATGGCAGAGCAGCTAAAAAATAAAAATGCCGATGTGGTATATTTAGATTTTAGTAAGCCAAGTATGGAGGTCGCACAAAAACGTGCCGAGAAACGCGGTCTTACCAATATTAAATGGGTATATGATTCTATCTTAAATATCCCAAAGCTTAATTTAGGCAAGTTTGATTATATTAATTGTACAGGAGTATTGCACCATTTAAAAAGCCCTCCCGATGGTTTAAAGATTTTAAAAGATTCTCTACTGATTATGGAGCAATGGGTGTAATGGTTTATGCTAAATATGGTCGTACTGGGCTATATCAGGTGCAAGATATTATGAAAATGGTGAATCAGGGTGTTAGTAATAGGGTAGAGGAAATAATGAATGCCAAGGCTGTTATGGCTGGTTTTCCTACAACTAATTGGTATATACGTGGACAAGAGCTATTAAGAGACCATATTGTTTTTGGCGATGTAGGTTTATATGATCTGTTCTTGCATAAACAAGATAGGGCTTATTCTATTCCCGAGTTATATGAATTTATTGATAATGCAGGTTTAAATTTTGTCGAATTTTCTGATGTTAGCGAAAAATTAGCTCTAAGAATTGAGAATTATATTAGTGATTTCTCTCTTCTGCAGAAAATTAAAAGGATGGATATAATAACTCAACAAGCAATTTGTGAATTAATGGTTGGCAACATCATTAAACATAGTTTTTTTGCTTCTAATGCAAAAGATACCATTGCTACTCTTGATAATTTGGATAATATACCATATTTTTATGGTATAGTAGGTATTGCTAAACAAATTTATGATCATATGGAATCTAGTACTTTGATAGCTGGCAATGTCATTAATTTTACGTTAAATACTTCGTGGTTAAAAAATATCAATATTGCTATACCAGTTTCTAATTATACCAAATATGTTTTTAAACAAATGATAGATGGTGGTAAAAGCTTGCAGGAGATATTTGATTTAATTAGAGAAGAATTGCAACAAGAAATTACTAACGAAGCATTGTTGTCTGAAGTAAAGACTATATTTGCTCCATTTTTTACTACAGGGATTATGTTGCTTCATGACAAATCAGTAAAACTTTTTTAAAATATACTTAACATTTGTAACTAACTTCAAAAGCTGGGAAAACAGCTTTTGAAGTGGTGAGGTTGTATATTAGTATTAGCTCTAATATACAGATATCCTATTCATTGGAATAGAGAGATTATATAATATTTATCAAAAAATATTATACAACTCTTCGTTAATATCAGAAATTAGCAATAAATCTATAGAAATTACTCTAAACCGCTATACGTTTTTTAGTAGCTTTTACATAATTTTTTGGAGTAACTACCGGCTGAGCTTTGCCATCTATCACATCTTTTGAAATATGTACGTGCATTTTTTTCAAATTGGTAACATTATACATGCTGTCAAGTAGAAGTGTTTCGATTATAGAACGGAGTCCCCTAGCACCGGTTTTTCGTGTCAGTGCTTTTTCGGCTATTGCTTCTAAAGCATCATTATCAATTGATAGTTCAACATCATCTAATTCAAATAATTTATGATATTGTTTAATAACAGCATTTTTTGGTTGAGTTAAAATTGCTACTAAGGATGCTTTATCTAAGTCATCTAAAGTTGCTACTACTGGAAGCCTACCAATAAATTCAGGAATTAATCCAAATTTTACTAAATCTTCAATTTCTAATGATTTTAGTGTTTCACTGTGGTTTCTTTCTTGTTTTGATTGGACATTTGCTGCAAAACCAATTGAACTTTGAGCGGTACGAGCATTAATGATAGTATCTATTCCCATGAAAGCCCCGCCACATATAAATAAAATATTGGAAGTATCTACTTGCACAAAATCTTGCTGCGGATGTTTTCTCCCTCCTTGTGGTGGTACAGATGCAACAGTTCCTTCCATGATTTTAAGTAACGCTTGTTGCACTCCTTCTCCTGAGACATCTCTTGTTATAGAAGGGTTTTCGGATTTTCTAGCGATTTTATCTACTTCATCTATATAAACAATGCCTCGTTGGGCTTTAGCTATATTAAAATCTGCTGCTTGTAATAATCTTAGCAAGATATTTTCAACGTCTTCACCAACATAGCCAGCTTCGGTTAAAGAAGTGGCGTCTGCCATAGTAAAAGGTACATCAAGAATTTTTGCTAAGGTTTGTGCCAAAAGAGTTTTTCCTGAGCCAGTAGAGCCAATAACCAGGATATTTGATTTATTCAATTCGACATCATTATTACCTGATTCGATATATTCTAATCGTTTATAGTGATTATATACCGCAACTGATAAGACTTTTTTTGCTTGATCCTGACCAATTACGTAATCATTAAGAGTAGAAAAAATCTTTTGTGGTGTTGGGATTGAAGATGAAATTTTCTTAAGTGCTACTTTAGTTTCTTCTTTTATAATATCAAGACAAAGTTCAATACATTCATTACAAATGAATACAGTTGGTCCAGCAATTAATTTTATTACTTCATATTGATTTTTACCACAAAAAGAACAGTTTAACTCTTTTCTTCCGACTTCACCACTTGACATAATTTTGCTTTTTTAATTTGTGATTTTAATATTATCTTATGTAAGTATATAATATTATCTATGTAAGTATAAATATAGATAAGTTATTTAGCTAAGTCTAATATATTTTCAATGCTATCTCATATTATAGCTAAAGATTAGTATTTATCTATACAAACAACCGTCATTGCGAGCGAACGTATGTGAGCGTGGCAATCCACATTAGACCTCTTTCTAAATTCTACTTCTGCTGGTAATTTGTACGTCGATGCGGTACTCGAATCCTCACGTACATTAGAGTACGCTGCGGTTCTGCGTTCCGCGTCTCCTTCAAATTCCTCAGCATAAGCGAGTTTAGAAAGAGGTCTATTCAGAATTTTAATTTTGCAGTATCTTCATTAACAGACTAAGTTCTTCTCGGAATTCTATATCAATCTCACATAATTCTTCTACCTTTTTGATAGCATGCATTATTGTAGTATGATCTTTTTTGCCAAATTTCTTACCGATATCAGTCAGGCTTTTTGGCGTTAATGTTTTACTCAAATACATAGCTACTTGTCTTGGTCTAGCTATTGAGCGAATACGCCTAGGAGAAGACATATCGGAAAATTTAATATTATAACGATCAGCTACTTTTCTTTGAATATCCTCAATGGTGATAATTTTCTCATTGGAACGTAGTAAATCACGCAAGATATTTTGGGTGTTTTCTAAAGTTATTTCCCTACCAACTAAGGTAGAATGAGCGATAACTTTATTAAGAGCCCCCTCTAGCTCTCTGACATTTGATGTTATTTTAGCTGCTAAAAATTCCACAACATTTTTAGGTATATGGATATTCATTTGTTCAAGTTTAGATTCTAAGATTCCTAATCTTAGTTCATAAGTAGTACTGTGGACATCGGCAACCAATCCCCAGCCAAGTCTGGATTTAATTCGATCTTCGATATTATCTAAATCTGACGGGGAACGGTCACACGATATAACCATTTGACGATTATTATCAATCAAAGCATTGAAAGTATGAAAAAACTCTTCTTGAGTGCTATCTTTACCTGATATAAATTGAATATCATCGATCATTAATACGTCAACTGAACGAAATTCTTCTTTAAAAGACATAACATCTTTATTACGGAGTGCCTTGATGAATTGATACATAAACTTTTCTGCCGACATGTAAATTACCTTACGAGTCGGATTATTATGTTTTATATACCAAGCAATGGCATGCATTAAGTGTGTTTTGCCAAGACCAACTCCTCCATATAAAAATAAAGGGTTAGATTCAGCTACGGCACCTTCCGATTCAGCAACTGCTCTAGATGCTGCATAGGCTAATTCATTTGGTCCACCCACCACAAAATTTTCAAAAGTAAATCGTAAGTCTAAGGCTGAAAAAATACCTTCGGAATTGGTATCCATTCCTTCTTTTATTGATGGAACTTTTGCTAAATATTCAGGTATATTTTGATTTTGTTCTGATAATTCTTTAGTAATGATCTCAATTGATTTGATATCTTTGTCATAGGACTGCCAAGATTGCAATATAGCCCGTGCATATCTAGATTCCACCCAATCTCGGATAAAATTTGTTGGTGTAGAAAGTATAACAGTATTAGTAGCAGCTTCTAAAAAGTTAATCTTACTGAACCAGCTTTTATATAAGGCATCGCCGTAATGTTTATTAAGGTCAGAGCAAACTTGTTGCCAAATATCTCTATGATAAGTCACTTCCTTTGCTATAGTCAATTGATTATGGTTAGTATTCACAGAATTTGCCATGGTAAATTATTTTGTTTCCAACCAGCTCCATTAGTTCCTCCTTCAAAACCATCAATTATATTATAGCACTCTTTATACCCTAGAGTACTAGCAAATTGTGCAGCTTCATGGGATCTGCCCCCGGAGCGACAAAGGAATAATAGTTTATAATTATTACTGACTTTCAACATTAACTGGTTCTTAAATTCGTTATTTAGTGACATATTAGGCAATAAACGCCAACTAATAAAAATTATGTTATCTTTATCAAGCTTTGGAATGCCTACTTGTTGCCATTCTTCAGCAGTCCTAACATCAATTATCATGTTGTTATTATCTATTTCTAGCAACTTATAAGCTTTTAAGGAAGATATATTTTTAATGCTCATAAAGTTTAGCGTTTTTTTGATATATTAAATATTATTGAATAAAGAAGATTTGGAGCAATTAAGTTCTAGCACCATTTTATACAGCTTACATTTTATTTTATATTTGGTAATTGTCAAACTATCTGAATTATATTATGATGTTTTTTTGTAAGATTGTAAATATGGATTATTTTAACAAAACATCTTTAACCAAAAAATTGTTATATCAAAGCAAAAATCGTGGTTGCAAAGAAACTGGCTTAATATTGGGTAAATTTGCTGAAAAATTTCTTGCTAACATGGATGTAGCTAATTTAGCAGATTTTGCTTTAATACTTAACCAAAATGATATAGATATTTATGATTGGATTACCAATAAAACAGCTCCTCCTTCTCACTTAAACTCAAAAGTAATGTTACAAATACTTAGTTTTAATATTAACAACATAGAAGCTTAGTAAATAATGATACAACAACCACTTCCGCTCAGTGCAAAAAGTTTTTTTGCTAGTGAGTATTTATCAAATAAACGTACCAAGAATATTTTACTTATCTTTGCCAGTGAAGATGATGCAATCAATAGCCATAAACAATTATTATTTATGGCACAAAATATTAAAACTAGCAACATATTATATTTCCCTAGTCTTGATACTATACCATATGATCGCATTTCACCAAATCAAAATATTTTATCAGAAAGAGCGAATATACTGAGTTATTTGGCAAGTAATATAGTCAATTCAGGAGGAGTTGATGCTAGGAGCGATGGAGCGACGCCTATAAATAATAGGCGAGCGACGAGTGACGACGTCACCAACTTCTCATCAATTGACTATAACGATAGAAAATTGGTAGTGACTAGTGCTGTAAATTTACTGACAAAATTACCTCCTCCAGAGTTATTGGTTAAGTCTTTTTTGAGATTACATAATAAAATGCAGCTCTCAGCCGATAAATTAGCGGAATTCTTGGTACATAATAGTTTTACTAGGAGTAGCAGTAGTATTGATAGTGGGGAATTTTCGGTAAGAGGAGAGATAGTAGATATAGTCTTGCCTGGTTCTAAAGCTTATCGTATTAATTTTAGTTGGGATCACATAGAGTCAATAAAAGAATTTGATATTGATAGTCAGATTTCTACTAATAATTGCACGGAACTAATACTTAATTCTGCTAGTGAGGTGATATTAAATCCAGAAACAATAAAGAATTTTAGAGATAATTATTTAAAAGTTTTTGGAGTTAATTATGTCAATACCCCTTTATATGAATCAGTGATTGAGGGGAAAAAATTCCAAGGATATGAACATTTATCTCCTTTATTTTACAATTCTTTCAGTAGCCTAATTAATTACTTGGATAATCCTGTTATTATTTACGATAATTTATCGTTACAATCAATTATTGAGCAGGAAAATAATTATACGGATCTTTACAGATCGCGGATTGAGTCTAACAAAATAAAATTAAATACCTTCTATCCTGCATTGCCTCCCGAACAAGTTTATTTTACCAGCCAGGAAATACAAAAGTTCCTGGAACAGGATAATAATATTTTAATTACGCCAGAAGATTCGTCTTATGCCCATTCATTAGAAAAAATTACGGTAACTAGTTTTATGGAGGATAAGACAGTTTTTAATAAGCTATTCGAAATTATAGAAAATAATAAAAATAAAATACCGATTATTTTTTGTCATTCTAAAAGTAATTTAGAAAGATTTAAAAGCCTAATAGATAGTTATTCACGAAAATATATCGAGATAGACAATTTACAACAAGCAACAATTGGAGTTATAAATCTTGCCTATGTTCAACTTAGCCAAGGGTTTTATAGTGATAAATATTTGTTTATTGCCGCTCATGATATTCTAGGAAAAAGTGCAGTGAATTTTCGTCAGCAAGGTGCTAAACGTAAGCTCAAAAACATTTTAATGGAATTAGATAATTTAACTGAAGGAGAGCTAATTGTTCACAAGGATCATGGTATTGGTCAGTTTCTTAACGTTGAAACACTAGATGTTAAAGGCAAAGCTCATGATTTCCTAAAAATTCTATATGAGAATAATAATAAATTATATATTCCTGTTGAAAATATAGAACTAATTAAAAAATATGGCAGTGGTGAAGCACAGCTTGCCAAATTGGGTAGTAGTGCCTGGCAAAGAAGTAAAGCCAAGCTTAAAAACCGTATTACAGAAATTGCTGAACAATTATTAAAAATAGCTGCGAAGAGAAAGTTAACTGTAGCAAGTCCAATAGAATTTGATCATGCAGAGTATGAGCAATTTTGTCATAGATTTAAATATACTGAAACTGAAGATCAATTAAATGCCATAAACGACATTAAAAAAGATTTTGACTCTGGTATTTTAATGGATAGATTAATTTGCGGAGATGTTGGTTTTGGGAAAACTGAAGTAGCTATACGAGCAACCTTTATGGTAGCAAAATCAACTATGATGACTTCTCAAGTAGCGATCATCGTACCAACTACTATTCTAGGTAAGCAGCATTATTTAAGGTTTGTTAAAAGATTTAAAGATTTTGGTTTAAATATAGTACAATTATCCAGTCTGGTTAGCAATAAAGATGCTAAAATTATTAAAGAACAAATCAAAAATGGTACAGCTAATATAATAATTGGTACGCATGCTTTATTAAGTAAAAATATAGAATTTAATAATCTCCGATTATTAATAATTGATGAAGAACAACATTTTGGTGTTGCTCAAAAAGAATATTTAAAGAGTCTCAGAGCTACAATGCATGTTCTATCTCTTTCAGCAACACCAATTCCTCGTACAATGCAAATGTCAATGGTCGGGCTTAAAGATCTTAGCATCATTGCCACCCCGCCAATGGATAGGTTAGAAGTTCGAACAACAGTGATGCCATTTGACCAAGTAATTATCAGAGACGCTTTACTTAGAGAACGTTTCCGTGGTGGTAGAAGCTTTTATGTGGTGCCTAGAATTAAGGATATTCCAGATATAGAGATGTATTTACAAACAATTGTGCCAGAATTAAAGTATAAAGTTGCTCATGGTCAGATGCCAGCTGGTAAAATAGATGAGATTATGGGTGAGTTTTGTGATGGTAAGTTTGATATACTAGTTTCTACTACAATAATTGAGTCCGGTATAGATATTGCCGAAGCTAATACGATGATTATTCATAAATCTGATACTCTTGGTCTAAGTCAGTTATATCAGCTCAGGGGGAGGATAGGGCGAAGTAAATTCAGAGGTTATGCCTATCTAACCTTAGCAAATTATAAAAAAATGTCTGCCCATTCAATAAAACGTCTAGAAATAATGCAGAGTAGCTGTACTCTTGGTTCCGGGTTTACTATTGCTAGTCATGATATGGATTTACGTGGTTTTGGTAATTTAGTAGGGGAAGAGCAATCAGGTCAGATTAAAGAAGTAGGGGTAGAGCTTTATCAGGAAATGCTAGATGAACAAATAGCAATTTTTAAGGGTGAAGTTACTGAAAGTCCAAAATCTTTTGTTCCGACAATTAATTTGGGGTTACCTGTTTTCATTTCCGATAATTATATTGCAGATTCTTCTCTTAAACTAAGTTTGTATAGACGAATTGGCAATTTAACTGACGATACAGATATTGAAAATTTTAAGGATGAAATGGTTGATCGTTTTGGTCCTATTCCATTAGAGTTTAATAATCTACTTGATATAGTGAAAATAAAACATAAATGCAGTAAACTTAATATTGAGAATTTAGACTCTGGTGAACGAGGATTTGTTTTAAAATTCTACAAAGAAGCGGATATAGCTGGTAAGGTTATGAATTTTGTTATAAAACATCCTCAGCAAACCAAAATAAAACCGGATACTAAATTAATAGTTAGCAAAATATTGGTAGGAAAAGATATTATAGAAGAAACAAATAGTTTGTTAGAACAATTATTAGCATCGTGAGCAAAATTAAAAAACAATATATATGCATAAATTGTGGTAATAGTACGTCAAAATGGATGGGGCAATGTTTTGATTGTGGCTTATGGGGAGGGATTGAAGAAGAGATAATTAGTCAAACGCAAATTAAGTTAGGTAATAAACAAGAAATACAAAAGCTGGATGGGGTGGTAGTGGATTCGTTACGTATCCCTACGCCTATAAAGGAATTAAATAGGGTGCTGGGAGGCGGGTTGGTATGCTCTTCTGCAATTTTAATTGGCGGTGACCCTGGAATTGGGAAGTCAACTTTATTATTACACTTAGTGGCAACCTCTTCTTGTGTTACAATGAAGTGCTGTCTGTATGTAACTGGAGAGGAATCTATTGACCAAATAAAACTCCGAGCTTTAAGATTAGGACTTACTAATAAAACAACCTCCATCTTAGCCGCCACTAGCATTGAAGATATTATCTCAACTATTGATGCCGATAAGAACAATATTGATTTGGTAGTGATTGATTCAATTCAAACGATGGTAACTCGTACATTATCCTCCCCCCCTGGTACTATTTCCCAGATTCGTGCCTGTGCTAATGAATTAGTCAGCTATGCTAAACATAATAATATTATTATTTTGCTTAGTTGTCATGTGACAAAAGATGGACAATTAGCTGGTCCTAAGTTACTTGAGCATCTTGTTGATACCGTATTATATTTTGAGGGTGATCATAATAGTCATTTTCGGATTTTACGGTCTATTAAAAATAGGTTTGGTGGAGTAGGAGAAATTGGTGTTTTTGAAATGACAGCTAGCGGTCTTATTGAAGTTTCTAGCCCTTCTGAATTATTTCTGATGAAAAGAGACAAAAACGTTAGCGGTACAACAGTATTTGCTGGAATCGAAGGATCAAGACCTTTATTAATCGAAATCCAAGCATTAATTGCTCCCTCAAATATACCAATGCCAAGACGTTCAGTTGTAGGCTGGGATTTGAATAGGTTAGCAATGATAATAGCTGTATTAAATGTAAGATTTGGTCTTAATTTATCTTCTCATGAGGTATATTTGAGCGTTGCTGGTGGGCTTAAAATTTCAGACCCAGCTTCAGACTTAGCTGTTGCAGCTGCTTTAATTTCTGCCGCAAAAAATAAAGCTGTGCCAGAACATAGTATTTTTTTTGGAGAAACTGGTTTATCTGGTGAAATAAGGAAAGTAACTGCAGCAGAAGTCAGAATAAAAGAAGCGACAAAATTAGGATTCAATAAATTAATTTGCTCCAAACTTGAAAAACTGAGTAGTAACCTAATTTGTCCAATTGGTAATCTAAAGGAATTAAAGGAGTTAATATAATAATTGTACATGAATAGTATTATGTTATAATTTACAAGTGTAAATCAACTAATAACAGTTATGTATAATATCAAGTTTACTAAACAAGCGATTAAAGATTTACACCAAATACCTAAGAATTATGCTTTTCTTATAATT
>JAJIYQ010000141.1 GCA_020881075.1 Rickettsia endosymbiont of Labidopullus appendiculatus | reverse complement strand
AGAATTAATATTATTGATACACCAGGTCACGTAGCTTTTACTATCGAAGTAGAAAGATCTCTGCGGGGTCCTGATGGGGCTGTAGCAGTATTGGATGGTGTGGCTGGTGTTGAACCGCAATCAGAGATAGTATGGAGACAGGCTGATAAATATGGAGTACCTAGAATGTGTTTTGTCAATAAGATGGACAGAATGGGTGCTAATTTTTACCAATGCGTGGAAATGATCAAAGATCGCCTTGGGGCAAAACCTCTAGTAATTCAGTTGCCAGTTGGTATTGAAGAAAATTTTAAAGGAGTTATTGACCTAGTTAAGATGAAGGCAATAATTTGGAAAGATGAATCTCTTGGTGCTGAATATTCATATGGAGATATTCCTAGTGATATGCTAGAAAAAGCTGACGAATATCGGGCTTTGCTTGTTGATATGGTTGCTGAAATTAACGATCATACGATGGAAAAATATTTGTCAGCTGAAGAGTTTACGGAAGAAGAAATTAAATCAGCAATAAGGAAAGGAACAATTGATAGAGCTTTTTTCCCAGTATTATGTGGTAGTGCTTTTAAAAATAAAGGTGTGCAACCCTTGCTAGATGCAGTGGTTGATTATCTACCTTCACCGGTTGATATTGGAATTGTTAGGGGAATAGAGGTTGATTCTGGAGAAGAAAAAGACTTTAAAATCTCAACGTCTGAACCTCTTGCTGCTTTAGCATTTAAAGTAATGACGGATCCATTTGTTGGGTCTCTTACATTTGTTAGAATTTACTCTGGTAAGATTAGTTCTGGTGCTACTTTGATTAATACTGTAAAGAATCAAAAAGAACGAGTAGGCAGAATGCTGCTTATGCATGCTAATGAAAGGGAAGATGTTAAAGAAGCTTTAGCAGGAGATATTGTTGCCCTGGCTGGTCTTAAGAATACAACTACTGGTGATACTTTGTGTGGTGCGGATAAGCAGGTTATTTTAGAGAGAATGGAATTTCCTGAACCAGTTATTGAACTGACCGTAGAACCAAAATCAACTGCTGATCAAGAAAAAATGGGAATGGCATTGTCTAGGTTAGCTGCTGAAGATCCATCTTTTAGAGTGTCAACTGATCAAGAAAGCGGTCAGACTGTTATTAAAGGTATGGGCGAGTTGCATTTAGAGATCATGGTTGATCGTATGAAACGTGAGTTTAAAGTTGAGGTGAATGTTGGAGCTCCACAAGTAGCTTATCGTGAGACAATTACTAAGCGTTGTGAGATTGACTACACACATAAAAAACAATCTGGTGGAGCTGGACAGTTTGCACGGGTCAAAATAATATTTGAACCTCAAGAAGCTGGGGAAGGATTTGCTTTTGAAAGCAAAATTGTTGGTGGAGCTATACCAAAGGAATTTATTCCTGGCGTTGAGAAGGGTTTAAATAATATTAAGGATACAGGGGTAGTTGCTGGTTATCCAATGATTGATTTCAAAGCAACTTTGATAGATGGAGCATTCCATGATGTGGATTCAAGTGTACTAGCGTTTGAAATAGCTACCAAGGCTGCTTTTAGGGAAGGTATGCCAAAAGGTAATCCAAAATTACTTGAACCAATTATGAAAGTGGAAGTAATTACTCCAAATGAATATATGGGTGATATTATTGGAGACCTAAATAGTCGTAGAGGACAAATGCAAAGCATGGATCCAAGGGGTAATGCACAAGTTATAACTGCCAATGTGCCTTTAGCTGAAATGTTTGGTTATGTTAGTACTTTGCGTTCTTTATCACAAGGCAGATCTCAATATAGTATGGTTTTCTCTCATTATGAGCAAGTGCCGTTACAGGTAGCTGAGACTATTAAAGGTAAAAAATAAAAATATTTTTCACATAAAGTATTAGTGGATCATATATGATGTGATATTATAATTTATGGTAGTTTAAAGATTGTAGGAAAATAGTTAGAAAGGATTGCTTCGACCTATTTGTGTGGTTTCGCAATGACGTTGACTGTTTTTCTATGGTTTTTAAATTGCTGTGATTATAATTCATTAAGAAATAGTTTGATTTCTTAGTGAAAATGTGATAGGAGTGTAGCTCAATTGGTAGAGCGTCGGTCTCCAAAACCGAAGGTTGCGGGTTCAATTCCTGTCGCTCCTGCCAAATATAATGAGTTCGTATAATATGTTAAAGGAAAATAGAGTCTACAAATTTTATGAGCAAGTAAAGCAAGAAGTTTATAAAATTGTTTGGCTTGGTAAGAAGGAATTGATTACTTCAACTATTATAGTAGTGGTGGCTGTATTTATTTTTAGTATAATTTGTTTAGTATTAGACTACGGTATACATAGCATAATGCAGGTTTTACTTAATATTGGGAAGTAAAGAATAAGTTTAGGGAATTGTGGTGCAGTGGTACGTTATTCATACATTATCGGGGTCAGAAAAGTGTGTAAAGCAAATGATTCTTGATCAAATTGCCAAGCAAGGTATGTCGGAATCTTTTGAAGATATCATTGTTCCGGTTATTGAAGTACCCGAAGTTAAACGTGGTAAGAACGTTAAGACTGAAAAGAAATTTATGCCTGGTTATATTTTTGTTAAAATGAAGATGACAGATGATGCTTGGCATTTGGTAAAAAGTGTTACTAAAGTTACAGGTTTCTTAGGTAGTAAAAGTACTCCTCAAGCTCTTAGTGAAAAAGAAATACAAAATATTTTTAGTAAGCTTGAATCTGAAACTAAAGATGCTAGGGTTTCAAAATTATACGAAATTGGTGAAGCGATAATTGTTACTGACGGTCCATTTGAGACTTTCACAGGAGTTATAGAAGAAATTGATTATGACAAAAATAAATTGCGTGTGTCTATATCTATTTTTGGTAAAGCAACTCCTATAGAATTAAATTTTACGCAAGTTAAGAAGAATAATTAGAGGGTGTTGTAAGCTTTAGGTGTCATTGCGAGGATGCGGAAGAGCCGACAAAGCAGTCTAGAAAAATGATTAGAAATGGATTGCTTTGACCATTACATGGTCTCGCAATGACGTATGATGTTATTGCAAGGAGCTGCTAAAGTAGTTCCTCGCAATAACGTTAAGTTATTTTCCCTATGGCTTTTAAATGCCATGTGTAAGGTAAACAATAGACTAATTAGTAAATTATTATTGGATAATTACCAATTGGTGTTGAATGAATAAAGATAGGATTATAATGTCAAAAAAAATAAAATGTTATATTAAGTTAACGGTGCCAGCAGGTAAGGCTAATCCAGCTCCACCTATTGGTTCTACCCTTGGGCAAAAGAAGCTTAATATTATGGAGTTTTGTAAGGCGTTTAATGCTGCTACTCAAGACGTTGAACCAGGGATGCCTATTCCAGTTATAATTACTGCTTACGAGGATAATAGTTTTACTTTTGTAACCAAGACTTCCCCGGCATCGTATTATTTAAAACAATTTGCTAAAATTCCTAAAGGTTCTAGTGCTACTAAAAAAGAGGCATTTGTTGGTAAGGTTACCATGTCAGATTGTATGGAAATTGCCAAAATTAAGATGGTGGATCTTAATGCTGATAATTTAATAGCTGCCGCTAAAATTATTCGTGGTACTGCTGAATCTATGGGGCTTGAAGTAGTAGGAGATTAATATATGATAGTTGATAAAAAGGATGCTGTGAATAATAGAAAGTTAACTGGTGGTAAAAAAATACGGGCAGCGAGAAAGAATATAGAGCTGGCTAGCAACCGTACTTTAGCCGAAGGAATAGAAGCTTTGCAGTCGGCATCCTATACTAAATTTGATTCTACTTTGGAAGTGGTAATGAAACTAGGGGTAGATCCTAAACATTCGGATCAAATGGTGCGTGGTGTTGTGGCATTGCCAGCTGGTACCGGTAAAGTCAGTAGAGTTGCAGTAATTTGTAAGGACGAACAGATAGAAGAAGCTAAAGCAGCTGGAGCAGATTTTGCTGGTTCCACAGAAATTATCGATGATATTAAGGCTGGGAAAATTAATTTTGACGTTTGTATTGCAACACCAAATATGGTGTCGGCAATAGGTTCAGTGGCAAGAATTCTTGGTCCAAAGGGCTTAATGCCCAATCTAAAACTTGGCACGGTAACTACAGATATCGTAACGGCAATTAAAAATGCCAAAAGTGGTCAAGTAGAGTATAGGGTTGAAAAGGCTGGTATTATTCATGCTGGAGTTGGTAAATTATCATTTACTAAACAAGATTTAGTAAATAATGCATCAACCTTGATATCTGCTGTAGTTAAAGCAAAGCCTTCTGGTGCTAAAGGAAATTATTTAAAAGCAATATATCTATCTTCTACTATGGGACCATCAGTAAAAATAGATTTAGCAAGTATATTGTAACGACAAGGAGAGTTAAGGTGTTAAGATCAGAGAAACATGAGTTTGTCGCAGAACTTGAAGGAGTGTATCAGCGGTCAAATTCTGTGATAATTACTCATTATCATGGGCTTACTGTTAGTCAAGTGACTACGCTACGTAGGTCTCTTAAAGCAAAAAATGTGGGGTTCAAGGTAGTTAAAAATACTTTGTCAAAAATAGCAGCCAATAAGGCTGGTGTTGATAATGTTGCACATTTGTTTGCTGGTCCCACAGCATTAGCATATTCTGAAGACCTTGTTGAAGCTGCAAAACTTATCGTAGAATTTGCAAAAACTAATGAATGTTTGAAAATAGTTGGTGGTTTAGTAAATAACCAAGTATTAGATGCAAGCTCTGTACGACAATTGGCAAAATTGCCTTCATTAGACGCACTCAGAGGCAAAATTATTGGGCTTCTACAAGCTCCTGCAACTAAAATTGCTGGCGTTATACAAGCTCCTGCATCTGGACTTGCTAGAGTTTTGCAAGCTTATGCAAATAAAAGTTAATTTAATAAAAAAGTTTTAAAAGGAAGAAAATTATGACAGACCTAGTAAAAATCGTAGATCAATTATCAACTCTTACAGTAATTCAAGCAGCAGAGCTTT
>JAJIYQ010000140.1 GCA_020881075.1 Rickettsia endosymbiont of Labidopullus appendiculatus | reverse complement strand
TGAGTGAAATAACAATAGGCTATGATCATATAAGAAATCTATTACAGTATACTTTGACCTTTATTGAGCAAAATGATAAAATAGAGTTAGAAAAAATATTAAAAAATAGTTTAACTAAAGAGAAAGGAGAGGGGCTTATGCCTAGTATAGCTCAAGTATGGAAAGAAGAAGGGATTCAAATAGGAGAAGCTAAATTAATAAAAATGATGATAAACAATGGTAGCTCTATTGAAGAAGTAGCAAGAATTACTGGACTATCTATTACTAAAATCAATGAATTACTGAAACTACAGTAAATTAATGAATTATTAAATTAATCATTGTAACAAAATAATTTTTTAATTTCTAGGAACTAATTAAGATTGGGTTCTGTTATAACCCAAGATGTTTTGTAAAATTAAAAGTGTACTTTATTACAGCTTCTTAGCTTCAAAAGAGGTCTATTTTAATCATTATCTTAAAAAATACGGAAAAGGTATATATGTCAATATTAGTTGATAAAAACACAAAAGTAATTTGCCAGGGTTTTACTGGTTCACAAGGGACTTTTCATTCTGAACAGGCCATCAATTATGGCACTAAGATGGTAGGAGGAGTGACACCTGGAAAAGGTGGTAATACTCATTTAGATATACCTGTATATAATACAGTACATGAAGCAGTTGAAAAAACTGGGGCTACTGCCAGCGTTATTTACGTTCCACCACTATTTGCTGCTGATTCGATCTTGGAAGCTGTAGATGCAGGAATTAAATTAGTAGTGTGTATTACAGAAGGTATACCAGTACTTGATATGATAAAGGTCAAAAGGGCATTAGTTGGATCAAAAACTAGATTAATTGGTCCTAATTGTCCAGGTATTATTACTCCTGATGAGTGTAAAATTGGTATAATGCCTGGTTATATTCACAAGAGAGGAAGAGTTGGCATTATATCTCGCTCCGGTACTTTAACGTATGAAGCAGTAGCACAGACTACAGCTACCGGTCTTGGTCAATCCACCTGTATTGGTATTGGTGGAGATCCAGTTAACGGTACTGATTTTGTTGACTGTATTGAAATGTTTTTAAAAGATGATGAAACCGAATCGATTATTATGATTGGTGAAATAGGTGGAGATGCTGAGGAAAAAGCTGCTGAATTAATAAGAAGTTCAAAGATTAAAAAACCAATAGTTAGTTTTATTGCCGGTATTACCGCTCCTGAAGGGAAAAGAATGGGGCATGCTGGGGCAATTATTTCTAATGGACAGGGTTCAGCTGAACAAAAGTTGGAGGTTCTACAGAGTGCAGGAGTTACTATCACTAGATCACCAGCTGATATCGGTAAAACTATGTTCGAATTATTAGGAAGAATTTAAATTTAAGAGAATACACACATACGTCATTGTGAGGAATACATAAGCCTCAAGCGTCATTGCAAAGAGACACTTTAGTGGCAACGAAGCAATCCAAAAAAAGTAACTAGAAATGGCTTGCTTCGTCGGCTTACGCCTCCTAGCAATGATGCTTGGGGCGTATGTATCCTTATAATGACCTCTTGTACTTTTTTGCAATTTCTAAATTGCCATGAGGGCTATGAGTAAGATAAAGTTATTTATCGAATTAGCATATTAAGCGGAGACTAAATGCTTAGCAAACTGTATAACGACCTTATTTTACAGATTAAAGCCAATAAATATGATTTCTTAAGATTTGACCTGATTAAGCAAGATGAAATAAAGAATCTTGCCGCTCAGATTACTGCAAAATATGATACTGTGATTATTATAGGTTTTGGTGCATCTTGCCTAAATGTTAGAGCATTGTTAAGTATGAAGACAGTAGCGACTAAAAAGCTAATATACCTTGATAATTTAGATCAGTTAGCAATTGATAAAAAATTGGCAGTAGTTAATTTAGATAAGGTCGTGTTTTTTTCGTTGAGTAGGTCTGGAAATACCAATGAAACCTATTTATTAACTAAGTATGTTTTAGAAGTTTTGCACGTTCCTTGTCAAAATGTTTATGTAACAGTACCGTTTAGTAATAATTTGTTATATAATTTAGCAAAGTCTTTTGGTGCAAATTGTTTAGAGCATGATAATGTAAGCAGTGGAAGATTTGGTATAATTTCTAATGCCTCTTTACTACCAGCGGCAATTGTAGGAGTTGATATAGATAAAGTTGTTGCAGCTGCTTCCCAGAAAATATCAGATATTATCCTTGATGGCTCTATAGTCAATTCAGGAGAATTTGGGGCTAGGAACGATGGAGCGACGCCTATAAATAATAGGCGAGCATTGAGCGACAACGTCCCCAACTTCTCATCAATTGACTATAATATTTGTGAGATAGCTGAGTATTACCTCAATCAATATTCTTTAAATAGACATATGTTAGTTATGTTTAATTATAGTTACCAATTAGATGGTTTATGTAGATGGCAGCAACAAATTATAGCTGAGTCGCTTGGCAAGAATGGTTTTGGTATAACTCCTATAATAGCAAAAGGCACATTCGATCAGCACAGTCAGTTGCAACTTTATTTAGAAGGTCCGGATGATAAATTTTATAAAGTTATTACTAACAATAAAGAGAACTCAGAGATTGCAATGAGCTTAGCTGCTCATGCTAACAATATATATAATGCATTAGTGCAAGTCAAGCGACCAGTGATGCTAGAGAATTTTGTACATATCGATGAGTATGCAATTATAGATCAAATTATTCACACAATGTTGAGTACTATGGTAATTGCTAATTACCTAAAAATCGATCCATTTAATCAACCATCTGTTGACCAATACAAGAAGATATAGTTAAAGTATACTAAATTACCGCGAGGAGTTGGCGAAGCGATCACCCCACCTTCCAATGTAGAAGGTGGGGTATGATTTTTGCGGGTACTCACTCCTAAAACTGATTCAAAGAATCTTCATCTGGCAACAGTCCCATAGTAGTAACCATAGAACCCAAGCTCCATTGTAATGAATTATTATAGGTAAATACCATTATTTGTCCTTTTTGAATATATTCTAATAGATAGTTATTAATTAGTGTTTTTTGTATGGATTTAAATACTTCTAAGTGAGAGACAATGATCAAATTATCATGTTCCTCTAGTAAAATATCTAATATAGTCGTGGCTACTCTTCTATCAAAACTTGCCTCTTCCTCTGGGGCAATCAATTTATTATTGTCTCCAAAATACCTTTCATTTAGATTGCTGTTATGAAAGATAGGTAAATTATTATAGTCACTAATTATTTGAGCCGTCTCTTTTGCTCTATTTAAGTTACTAGAGATAATGGTTGCTTTTTTGGCATGTATTTTTTTTAAATATTCACTTATACTAATTGCGGCATTTCTAGCTTCTTCTATTCCAGTTAAATTTAACTGATAATCTTTAAAACCTAGATGTAATAAATCTATATTCCAATCGGTGCTACCGTGACGAACAAAAATAAATTTTTTAGTTAAAGTCATTTGTATTACCTGTCAATTCATACTCATCTATGCTATTTACACTCCACTTATGCTCTGAAAAACGAAAAGATACAATTTCACCATAATTAATATTAACATCATTAAGACCCATAAATTTCATTATTACAGATTTCACACATCCATGTGAAATAATTAAAGGTATTTCTGGTACTAAAGCATCATGTAAATGTTTAACCATTGACTCTGCTACTCTTATCTCAAAATCATCTTTTGTTTCTGCATCTGTGGGTAATCTTGATTCTATAATATCCTGAACATCTTTATACTTCACTTTATTATCTATACTTCTATCCAATATATTTTGAATTGATTCTTTATGTCTTGACCAATCCCCATAATTTCTTTCTTCTAAAGCATTATCTATAAATATTTTATTAGGATGGATATTTATAGATTTAATAACTATATCTTTTGTTTCAAGAGAACGTTTAAGGCTACCTGATACTATAGAGTCTATTTTGATACATTGTAACTTTGTAACGCTAAGTGTTACTTGATTTTCTCCTTTATCGTTTAGTGATAGATCTTGAGGACCTAAAATCAGCATTCCAATGTTCCAATCTGTACTACCATGTCTTAAGAAAAAGAACTTCTGTATTATAGGCTCATTTATTAATTTTTGGAGATGCATTTTTCTATTAACGCTATATAGACTTATATCCTTATAATTTAATAAGAGCTTCTCTTTATTTTCACCTAAGTGAGCTTTATTATCTGTGTAATCTTTTAACATCTTCGTATCTCAAATTAATTATTCTCTACCGCATAAACTTCTTTAGCTTATAAATCTCAAATGATAAATTTAAGAAATTGCTTTGTTTATAAAATCGTATATATTATATAATATAAAATATATTTTGACATGCAAAGTATTTTATATAAAAATTAGTGAAGATATTCAATTTAGTGGTAATTATGCAATAATTCGTGAGTAGCCAAAAAAAAGTTGCACATGCACGATGTGAGGTCACCCCAAAACTTACGCTATATAAGGTTCTAGATAGCGTAAAGAGGGTGAAGGCAGTTGGTGTTGCATATAATAGACCTCTTTCAAAACTATAGTAGAAAGAAAATAGGAATTTAACACCATATCAAAAAATTATCTAATCTAGAATTGAAGTTATAGAGCAATAAAAATTAAAAAGGAACGAATCGCGAGAAAAATATACTTATCGTCATTGGACACTAACTTGGCTTAAAAAAATATCGGATAAGGATTAAGATCTTTTTCTAAAGTAGGCTTTTTAGTCCACCCCATTTTTACAGGTACGTCAAATAAACGTCCAGGAGCAAAACTTCTGCCTAAATGCCGTAGACCTGGCACTATCACTTTTACTACAGCTACTCCTATATCCTTTCTAGTTTGGTCAATATAATAAGCTTCTAGTCTTGCTTTTTTTATAATGTTTATGCAATTTTCTAAACTATTGTTATCCTTTATTATAACAAAATTATAATTTGCTAAATCATTACTGATGTTATCCTTAGGTAATAAATATGGTTGATTACTAGTGCGAGCTTCATCCCACCATTTTTTAGCATCTACATTACTATATACATACTCAATTGTTCCATTATCATCTTTATCAAAAACACTCTCTAGAACTTGTAATAATTCTAAAACAGCTTTTTCTATGGCTATTATTGGATCAAAATGGCAACCAAAACCAAAAATAATATCCTGTCGTTCTATATGATAGCACTTAGAAAGTGCAACAAATACTGGTACATTTAAATCATTAGTAATATTCAGTATCCAAAGATTACGTTCTAAAGAATAGAGGTATTGTTCAACTCTTTTAATAAAATCGCTATTTAATTTCTGGAGATTAACACCTGGCATACTAAGACGATTATACCACCATATTGCTACTGCATCTCGTTCAAATAACTCTAGAAATCCATATATTAACGCGTTGTCTTTAGTATCTCTAGCAGCTGAGCCGTTAGAATTGGCAATAATATATGGTCTTTCTTCTTTGTTATTAGAATAATAACAAAATGCAGTAGGTAAATATTTAATTTCTGTACTGGTGAGAGAAATAACCGGTGACCAGTTAAATTTTCGATTATCAGGAAATATTAAAGGAGTTCGATGATAAGGAGTAAATGTTTGGTTTATTTGCTTGTTTGTTATATATTGTTCATCACTAATTAACAATACATCATTGGGGTGAATGGCTTGTTTCCCTAGCTCAGCTAATGAAGCATTAATAATTTTTTCATTACCTTGTAAAACGCCACTATAGCGTTCTACTGCTTCGCCTATAGCTCCTATTTTGGCTTCAGTTAAAGTTTTGCCTTTGCCACAGCTGGTGATAGAGCCAAAATTCCCTAAAAATGATTCTATATCCTCAAACCTTGTAATTAAAGGATGGTATGCATATGCCAAATAAAACAAACCTTCTTGCCAGGGCTCTTTGATATTTAATTCACCAACAATTCCAGTAATCGGGCTAATCAGTT
Organism: Rickettsia endosymbiont of Labidopullus appendiculatus; assembly: GCA_020881075.1. Classification (GTDB taxonomy): domain Bacteria; phylum Pseudomonadota; class Alphaproteobacteria; order Rickettsiales; family Rickettsiaceae; genus Tisiphia. Next base: position 2,021 of record JAJIYQ010000140.1, on the reverse strand, counting down.
TTTCAAGTTGTGATAAGAATTTTGCTGGCGTATAAGTGTTTGTTTCCTCTATTTTTTCTCCACTTATTACTTGATAATTACTACCATTATTGCAAACTTCACAACTTTCGATTTTGCCTAAGACGTGGGTTGTTAAGCTATTAGTAAATAGATCATATGACAATAAATCGATATCTTGAACAATAGCTCTAGACATCGAGGCTTTAATAGCCAAATTAAATAAACAAAGAGTAAAGGCAATGTTTAGAGAAAATTTATTAAAATCTACAGGTAACCTTACTTTATCAGTATAACCATGCTTGCTTAAAAACAATAAAGCTGAGTTATGACTTGATAATCTTGCTTTTAAACAACCCCAGCAAGCAGTAGTAGACTGAAATAATGGTCCTATGAAAATAATGCTTCCGGTAGGTTTACATATAAACCATTTTCTCTTGCTAGCTAGCTAGCATTTGATTATTTATCATAGCTAATCTTTTATCAAGGTAATTGTCAGTAATTACTAAAGTGTAATCAGCTTGGTTATTTATTCTAATATTATAAGTACCTAATAAATCTTGATATATCTTATCATCAATGTCACTAATGTTATCAGATTAATCTCTGATAACATCGAAACATCGCTCTTGAAAAAGTCATTTATCTGTTGATCAAAGCAGGATATTAAAAGATCAGTTTTAGTATTTTCTTGAATATAATTTTTACGTTCTAATTCACTTAATATAAAATGAATTTCACCAATTCTATGCTTATCACTTAGTTGCTTAATGATATAGTCCGAAGAATTTACACCATTAATCATGTCGCAAACCTCTATATATAACTTATTAGGCACAATATTAGTAAAACGTTCCGATAAAAACACTACACCAACATTTGGTATGCGAACACATTCTATGTAATTTTTAAATATTGGCGTAAGAATCATATTTTTTTCTAATTTACAGAAAATAGCTAACTAACGAAAATGAATGCATATTCCAATTTTCATAGCTGATATCATGCATCCTAGATAATACTTCTTCTTACATTATTGTTGTAACAAGGTGTATAAATCTCACAACAAATTCAGCTCTTAATTTGCATTATACTACATTTTAATAGAGCCACTAAGAGGTATATTATAATTTTATAGCAAAAATTTTGCTAATTAGCTATTAGTGGAGAATAAAAAAGGAGTATAATGATATTATAGTTAGAATGAATACGTGAAAACAATGATAGAAGAAAAAAATAAAAATAATATTATCCATCTTCTTGTTCTTTAGTTGAAACTCGTACTAAAATTATAGCATTTTGTAGAGTGATTTATCAAATAATAGATACAACAATTAATATACTAATAATTCAACATCGCAAAGACTGTTATATTAATAACAACAAAACTACTACACGTCCACGGTCTTTGATAACATCACATCCAACAATGCCTGCAGTTAACTCTTCTGCTAGAGCAATACCGTTCCTATTGCCAACAGTTAAAAATCCTTCTATTATGTGCCATGATGTAGTCATAGCAAGATGTAATTTTGTACTCAATCCTCCTTTACTTTTTCCTTTGTTGTAAGATCATTAAGATTTTCCACCATATTCCTTTTTCGCTACCTCTTTTAAAGCGTTGGTAGATGACGTGCCAATATCCATAGCATTTTGGTAAATCCCTCCACGGTATCCTGGTTATTAATACATACATTATTGCACAAAATACCTTATAATTGCTAATCTTTGGGGGTATCTTTTCCAAATATAACTCTTCTCTATGATTGCTTCTATTTCTTTTTCAAAAAATCCTTGTTTTACAGGAAATAACCGCGAATCCATTATATATCTATTCCTTTTTTCTTAATATATCTTAAATATATCATATCTTCTTCTATATTCATAGACCTTTGCTAACAGTTTCTAGAGAAGAATTTTTTCGTAAGAAAGCTCAATTAAAGGAAAGACAATATGAATTAACTGAATTAATTAAGAGTTATGACAAAGTAGATGACAAGCTTTCTAAAAAGCTTGCAGACCTT
>JAJIYQ010000139.1 GCA_020881075.1 Rickettsia endosymbiont of Labidopullus appendiculatus | reverse complement strand
TTAACAGACATATATTTCTAGCCCTATGATATTCAAGAATTTACTTTTTTCTTCAACGTTAATAATCCGCTTAATTTCAAATTGCCTATCTCTAAATGATATACGCATTTTGGTGGTAATGCCCGCGATAAATCTCATTTTAAATACATAAAACCCTTCAGTCATAATATGACCAAAATTCAAATGTTCTATCGAGGTAAATCGATTATCAGAAATAGGTTTTATTTCAGCATAAGTAGAAAATCTTTCTTGCCATTTTTCTTGCTCTATCTCACTTGCAGAAAAATTCTCTAGAATTTTCACCTGATGTTGCAGAGTACGTGCTATTGATTTTTTCATTTTTACCTTTCCAAAAGCCTTATATTCTTAATTGTCTATATGGTAGATACAGATTCTTAATTTCTGTTGACAGATAAGTAGTATTTTGCCTTTCTCTGTCATACATTTCTGCTATATGCATTAATATGCCATGCTTTATTGAAGCTGGAATATGCATTTTATCATAACCAACAATATATTCAACCATTAATTGATAATTTTCTAATTTTTTATTCAAACATAATAATGATCGATCGTGATCTAGGTAATATTGATCAGATCGTAGCTCAATAAATTCACTACTATTTGTTAGAGTAATCTTCACTAATTCCTTTATTGGCTGGTATTTTAACTGAAAATTTTGTTGATTTTTAATATTACAAACAAACTCTACCCGCCTTGTTATTATTGTAAGTTTAGTAAAATTCTCAGCAGCCATAATTGCTGCATCTATTAAGCTGCTAATTAAATCATCATCATAATCGCCTTCTATTCTCATATAGTTCTTAACTTCTACTAGGCTCCAAATAGCCTGGGGAATTAGTTCAATAATCCTAAAAGTATTTTTTTTATGCATATATCTACTCTATAATGTTACAAGTTATAGTCAATTCAGGAGAATTTGGGGCTAGGAGCGATGGAGCGACGCCTATATGTAATAGGCGAGCGACGAGTAACGACGCCCCCAATTTCTCATCAATTGATTATAGTTAACTAAACATAGCCAGCTTAATAGCACTCTGATTCACCACGTCGCCCCCTACCCTTTTAACTGCGTAAAATTTAACAAATGGCTTATCAGTATAAGGATCTCTCATTATGCTAATACCACCACGATCTATGATTTTATAGGCTGATTTAAAATCACCTATAACAATTGCCATATTACCTTCCTTGATAGGCGGCATCTCAGAACAGCAAAGCACCGATATACCAAAAATTGTTTGCTTTAAAGAATCAGACAGTGACTGTTGCCAAATAAACCGACCATTATTATCTTGAAGCTTTTGAATTTCTGATAAAGTAGTACGATTCATCAAAAAAGTAGCATTTGCCAAATATTCTTCATCAAGCAAATTAATGAAATCTAATAATTTTTCGGCAGTAACTCGAGCCCCCATCTCAAATCGCTCTATTTTATCATGATCTTTTGATAAAATACCCTTCGGTCTCTTCTTACCATCACCATTAATAAACGCATCATTTTCTGCCTTGACAAAACTATCTCTTAATCGCTCTATCAGCCAATTCTCTATCCGAATAGCTGAGTCATCTATCAAAGTTTGACTGGCTTTTGGCTGAGCATAAAGCTCATGCACAAAAATTCTCTGTTGCTTTAGCCGAGAGGCAGCTGTTTCTTCTCTTGCTTGCAAATCACCAACCCAACCACTAGCAAAATTCCCCTCTTCAATTACTATATCAAGAGCATTACTAGAAATTATTTCGACTGATGCTAATTGCCGCATAGGTGATCTAGCGTTAATCTCAGTGATGATACTATTATACAAAGCTGGTACTAATAGTACCCCTCCTTCCTCATCCCTACTATTTAAAGATTTTTCGATTAATTCACTTTGGCTACCTTTGCGAATATAATTATTAAAAGCACTTTTATACTCAATATCTTGCATCCCCCCTATTTCTGGACGAGATAGAAAATTTTCTAAATTATAAACTTTTTCTTGTAACTCATTGATTTTTATTTCATTATCATTTTGTTTTGTCATTAATTCTGTGTTCATATTATTCTCCATGTTTTTTTGATTTAAAGAAGAGCTATTATAAATTTGTTTGGTGATATGCGAAATCTTGGCATGATAATTGGCTGGAAAAGTTACGATACTAACCTCAATTAATTCCGCTTCAGTGATGATTCTTTGGTTTAAGTTATTGTAATTTGCTAATTTTATATTAAAACCAATGGAAAGACCATCAACGGCTCCTTGGCGAACAAGTTCTATAGCCTCTTTACCTTTTTCGATTTTATTATTAATTATAGCTTCAACTTTTAAGCCGTAATCATCCTCTGTCAAAGACTTAATCACCCCTATTGGCTGTTGCCAATCATGTTGCCAAAGAAATTTGATGCACGAATGATCTGCTGAGGCAAAAGCCCCTTTAGCAATCAGGTCATTATGCTGATCAGAAATATTATAACCACTAGCATAACCTGAAATGACTACGCTATTATCTGTAACAGATTTTATGATTAAATTTTGAATCGCTTGATTTTGCTGTAAGTTTTCAATATACATATTACCCCATAATTGCAATAACTATAGTAATATATACTAAAAATCTCTAGCACTAAGTATTTTAGAAAAAAAATATTGATTTTTATCAAATATTTTTATGTTCTGTGAATAAAATTTTAATTTCCTAGATTTTGAGTGTTTTTAAGTATACCATATACTAGGAGGCTGTCGGAGATAACTAATTAATTATATTTTGAGCTATTTTTCGGCGAGAATAAATATGATTTATGCAGGAATAGTGTACCTATTTCAAAAAAATCATGTTTATTCGCAGCCAAAAAGAGCCAAATATAGAATTACTTTTGTTATCTCCGACAGCCTCCTAGATATAACTTTTAAACCATTATGATAAACAAACCTTCTAAATTTATTCTTCACAATTATTTACCTTCATCTATACTCTCATTTGTAGATATTCTAAGAGTAAATTATGTCACAAACTAGCAATAAAATTTTTTCTAATCTTAATGGGCAGAAAAAATATGATATAATAAGTAGTAAGCAACGTGGAGATTGGGATAATACAAAAGATTTTATTATTAGAGGTAGAGAATGGATAATTAACGAAATAAAAAAATCAGGTTTGCGAGGACGGAGTGGTGCTGGATTTCCAACTGGTCTCAAATGGTCGTTTATGCCTAAAGAACACCCGAAACCTAGCTATTTAGTGGTTAATGCTGATGAATCAGAGCCTGGTACATGCAAGGATCGTGATATTTTAAGACATGAACCGCACAAATTGCTTGAAGGCTGTTTGCTTGCCAGTTTTGCTATTAACGCACGTACTTGCTATATATATATTCGTGGTGAATTTTATAACGAAGCATCCAATGTGCAACGGGCTATAGATGAAGCTTATGATGCTGGTTTTATAGGTGATAATGCTTGTGGTACTGGGTATAAACTTGACATTTATTTGCATAGAGGGGCTGGAGCGTATATTTGCGGTGAGGAAACAGCTCTGCTCGAGAGTTTAGAGGGTAACAAGGGCTTTCCTAGGCTGAAACCACCATTTCCAGCTAATTTCGGCTTATATGGTTGTCCAACAACTATTAATAATGTTGAGTCAATTGCTGTTGTACCTACTATACTTAGACGTGGGGGAGATTGGTTTGCTTCAATCGGAAAGCCTAACAGTACCGGCACGAAAATTTTCTGTATTTCTGGTCACGTAAATAGACCATGTAATGTTGAAGAAGCTATGGGCATACCTTTAAAGGAATTGATAGAAAAATATGCTGGAGGTGTACGTGGTGGTTGGGATAATCTGAAAGCTATTATTCCGGGCGGTTCGTCAGTACCATTGTTACCAAAATCACTATGTGAAGATTTGGCAATGGATTTTGATAGTTTGAAATTAGCTGGCTCGGCTCTTGGGACTGGTGGAATTATTGTTATGGATAATTCTACGGATATTATTTATGCTATTGCGAGGCTTAGTAAATTCTACATGCATGAATCTTGTGGTCAGTGTAGCCCATGCAGAGAAGGCACAGGGTGGATGTGGCGAATTATGATGCGATTAGTACAGGGTCAGGCAAAAATAGAAGAAATAGATCAATTGTTAGACGTGACTAAAATGATCGAGGGGCGTACTATTTGCGGTCTTGGAGATGCCTCTGCTTGGCCTATTCAAGGTTTAATTCGTCATTTTCGTCACGAGATTGAAGAGAGGATCTATTCAAAAAAAATGTAAAAGTTTTTTAATTTAGATGGATTATATTCTAAAAAAATAACTCACCTTACGCATGGCATTTAAAAGTCATATAGAAAATAGCTTGGCGTCTATTAGCGAGAAGCTACTTGTAGCGACGAAGCAATCTAAAATGTGGATTGCCACGACCACGTAGTGGTCTCGCTAATAGCGTCTTGTACTTTTCTAGAATTTTTAATATTGTCATGGGGTTTATGCGTAAGGTGAAAAAATAAGCAATACCGTAAGTGCGCCATGAAGCGTAAGTATGCCAGTGGAGGGTAGGACTCCATCCAAGAAGCTTTACCCGAAGCACTTGGTATCTAGCCTTGGATGGTTATTGGTAACAATAATTGTTAAGCGTAGGCAAGAAAGGTAATAGGCCGT
>JAJIYQ010000138.1 GCA_020881075.1 Rickettsia endosymbiont of Labidopullus appendiculatus | reverse complement strand
TTTATCATCTTTTGTCCATATTTATTGAATAATGTTAATTCTCCTTACCAATTATTCTTGATTCAATTCTTTATGGTCTTACTGCGTGGATGCTTAGGTCCTGCTGTTCCCATTTGTTATAAAAGCTTTCCTATATTTAAACGTTTTACTTGTGCTACTATGACATTCGCTTTATCTTGGGCTTTAATGTTTGTTATTACCTCTTTTAGTTTTGTCTATCTTATTGAATATTTTGGCAATTGGGGATTATGGTTTATTACGATTCCTACAATCATCGGTTTTGCCTATGGGCTATTGCATTTTGAACAATTGGCAAAAGAATCTGGAAATTATCCACACAAAGGAGTCGCATAGCTATTGGGGCTATATATTAAATAATCCATTCCTGGTCATTTCTGGGATTGTTGCGTTGCCGTAAAGCACTTTTTTACAATGACGCCCCTGAGACATCTAAAACTTATTAAGGTTTATAATGCAAAGAACTCCTACTAATTAACCTCTACCCCATTTTGTTTTTTTTGTTTGAGGTATAAGATTTTTTGTTTGGATTACTTCTTTATTTACTCTAGGTTTTAGCAATGTTTCTTTAAATTTGATGCTCTCAGTTAAAACATTTTCTATCTTCTTGATATTAGATAGATTTTCAGGAGCAATCTTATTCATAAGATGGTTAGATAAACTAGAAAGCCCTATTTTTTTACAAAAATTTGCTGCTTTATAACACATCTTATCTATGTTAGTTAAATTAGGTGTTGTCATTTCTATTAATTTAGTTGTATTTTGAATATTTAGATTATACTCTGGGTCTGCCTTTATTTTCTCAACATCCTTATCAGTGAGACATTGTTCTTTGTTAAGATGAGTTAATAATTTGTCATAAAACCGTTCTATTTGTTCTTCAGTGATTTCTTTAGTTTTTACTGTCTTTTGTACGAAGTCGTCAATTTTATCTCCAAGAGATTTTAGACGTTTTTCTACATCTGTAACATATTGTGCTGGATCCAAACTTGTTACACTTTTTTGATTTTTAGGTACTGAGACTTTTTGCTCTTGCCATGTTCCATCCTCACTTCTTTTCCATTGTACTTCCTGAACCATTTCTGTAACAGAATGAACAGGAACTTTAATTTGATAATTATTTTCACTAGCCCATTCTAGAGCAGTTTTTCCTTCAATTTGAATATTATGGTGAGCTGCGTATGCTACTGGATCTTTAATAGGTGAGTGAGCAAAAGCTTCTAACCACTGACCTTTTTTAAATTCAGGAGAGACGTTACTAAATTTGCTCACTATATCTGATGATTTTGCAACCTCCTGCATATCATTAAGATTTTTCTTTATATTTTCTTTATAAAATATTCTTAATTCATCAAAGTTATTAATAGATATGTCTTCAAAGTTATTATCCTGGAGTCTTGCACTAACAGTGAGACCTTTTGGATCAAATCCAACTTTTTTCAATTCATCAACTTTTTGATCAACCATAGCATCTATTTGCTGCTCATCTAACTGATGTATCATTTGCTCTAATGATTTACTATATTTTTCAATGCTAAATGATAAGTTACCTTGCCTGATAGCTTCAGTATATCCAACTCCATCATGGGAAAACATTTTATATGTTTCTTCGATCATAGAACCAAAATCTTGATGAAAAGTCATAAAAGATTTACCGTGATCTATTTTCACTACAGTTTTGCCGTCTTGTACCATCAAATTACCGGCATGGTAATCACCTTCTCCTAACATATGACAAGCAGCAATGACTTTTTCAAACCCTTCCAATTTTTGTAAGTTTAAATCATTACCTCTAACTCTGGTCCGACCTAATAAACCAGAGAATTCTGAAAGTTGTACCACATTGTCAAAGAATTTGGAGCGGACGTAAAGTGAGTTTTTGTTGGCTTTATTAGGTACTACTAATTCCTCTTTAGGGGCACGATCATACAATAAAAACTGATACATAGAAGAACCTATTAACTCCTGTACACCGTCAGTTCTGTCTGATAAAGCTTGGTTATCCCACTTTTGTTTATCTGGAGTTAAACAATCCTTATAGCTTTTATAGAAATGTTTTAAAATAAAAGTATTACCTGTCTTATTTTCTTGAGCAATATATCCAGCAGATACACCAGCTTGCTTAGAACCCTTTCGTAAAAAACCACTCTGCTTTATAATTGCTCTATCACGTAACATAGATTCGAGTTTGTTTGTTCTAGGTGCTGGTATCGGTTTATTTCCTTCTGTTCTGGGTGCTGCTGCTAATTTACTTTCTTTAACTAATGCATCCATAAGAGGGATATCTATTATCTCTCTTATCTCTTGATTTTGATCTCCAGGAAACATATCTTTTATTATCTTTAATGTTTTACCTAAAATATGTCCAGAATATGGAAAGTGCTTCAATTCCTTTTTATACAAATCAATATTAGATTCTGATTGTTCTTGAGAAAGTGCTATTACACTATCGGCAATTTTTTCACATTTTTTAAGTAGTCTTTTATCTGGGTTTTTACCATCTATAATTACCATTTCTTTTAAAGCTTCAAATAGCTGATTGCGTAAGAGTATTTTAGCTTCTTCCTGATTTGCCATATAGACCTATTTTTTTATTTATAACTAATGGTTCATTATTAATCTAAGAAAACTTTTTGAAGAGATTTTTTTGCTAAATTTCCTTCAGCAATAAAGTCCTTATTTAAATGAGTAATCTCATTATTCAATAATCTCGATTGTAAGTAATCACTAATTGCCTGGGTAAAGTCACCAATTTTATTCCGAAAGAAATGATCAGCTCCTTGGATGAGCTTATAGTCGACAGTTATATGTTTTTGCTTAGACAATTTACCTACCAGTTCAAGCACTGATTCTTCTGACACTATACTATCTTTGTCACCTTGTATTACAAAGCCGGAAATAGGGCATTGAGATAAGAAGGAAAAATCATATTTATTTACTGGTGGAGATACCATAATAAAATTATTAATCTCTGGTCTTCTCATGATAAGTTGCATGGTTATCCATGCTCCAAAAGAAAAGCCTGCTATCAAATTTATACTACCAGTAGGATTGTTAAGCTGTAACCAATCAAGTGCTGTTGCAGCATCGGTCATTTCGCCAACACCATTATCAAACTCTCCTTGGGAACGTCCAACTCCCCGGAAATTAATTCTGAGTACTGTAAATCCATTAGACACTAATGTTTTATACACATAATAAACCACTTTGTTATTCATAGTGCCACCGTAAAGTGGATGTGGATGTAATACTAAAGCAAGTGGAGCTTTAGAATCACTAGATTTAGTATATAGTCCTTCAATCCGACCGGCAGGACCATTAAAAAAAACTTCAGCCATAATTATACACTATCATACATTACTTTATATCGATCACTAAGACCAATCAGTAAAAATTATAGCATGCTACTTGATATATTTCAAGATAACTAAATACATTAATACGTCAATCGGGTTGGCTATATTTAATTTTACTAAATTGACAATAGGTTGTATTTTATAAATTTAAATTATTAGTTGTTCTTTAAGTGAAAATAACAATCATTTTTATATTATTATTTATAATTTCTATAGCAAATAAGGTTTATGGATCAGCTTGGTTAATCGACTCAGGTAGGTATAGATATATGGCTACTACTGCTACTATCGATAAAAATTCTGAAAATATTAAGCAAATAAGAGCCGATCTCTTTTTACAAATTCAGCGTAAACTAGCCCATTTAAGAGAACGTATCAAGTTGGTTAACAATTCATCAGCTCTGTATAATAAGTTATTTTGCCAAATTCAATCTTTAGAACGTAGCTCAAGAGAAATATCTTCATACCAAGATCAATTAATGAGAATTTTTGCTATCGAATATGGCGTTAATAATAACCAAAATTTAGCTATTCAATTGCTTTATAAAGAAAATAAATTTCAGGGAAGTAATGATATGAGCTACCTATCTAACAATAAAGAAATTGGTATATTTTATAAAATTAAGCTTTTTCAGAATATTCATCGAGTAGTCTCAGTTCAGCCAAGAATATACATAACTCAAGATGGGGGTGAGCAACAATTTTCTTATGAATTATTATTGTTATCAGCAATATCCAAAAAAATTCGGACAATTTTAGGTGAAACTTCAGTATTCGCTCAAGGTATTTTGAGTTTTGGACAGAACCTAAATAATCCATATGGCAAAAGAAGTCATTATAGTTTCTAAATATCTGAGGGCGTTGAATTTAAAAATGGCATTATGTTAGTAAGCTTTGCCAAATATTATATTAGAAAAAATTACGGCAATATTTATAATAAAACTTTATATAAGCAATTTTTAATTGCAAAAAAGATTAAGTTTGGTAATCTAAAGAAAAATAGTATAACAACACAAATAGGGTATTTTTTGGATAAAAGCCTGGTTAAGCAACGTTATAAAATATCGGGAGTAATATTTTCAATATGGATGGATATATAAGGAGCCTGAATATAGAATTTTTAAATATTCTAGCAAAAGAACGGCTAGTTACTGATTTACAAATATCTCATATTAAGCTCAAATTAGCTGAGAATGATTTTTTTAACACGATAATCGAAGAAGGGATTATTAATAATGAGATGATTATAGAAATTTTATATAAGTATAAATTATTGCCACTATTAAGTGTCCAGGAATTTCAGGTTAAGATTTATGATTACTCAAAAATTGCTCAATATGTCAGAAATGGTTATTTCATTTATGAAAATAATGAAAGTAATGAAGTGCTTGCTATAAATGACCTAGCCTATTTAGGAACATTATCAGCCATACATTATAACATGCAAATTAAGTTGGTTAGAAAGAATGATTTTTATCAATTACTTGAACAAAATTTTAGTCATTTGAATATCATCAAATCCAAATATTTTCTTGAATTTCTCTCATTATACATGATAGCAAAAAACATCAATTACACTAAGTCAATTATCATATTTTTTTTGATATATTTTGCTATATTACTTAATTTTAAACATCTTTTTCATATAATTAATATTATCTGCTATTTTTCACAAAATATTTTAAAAATTATACTATTTAACCAAGCGGCAATTACACCAGATACCATATTTAAAATTAGTGATCTATATTCCAATGATTCCCTACCTATTTATACTATCTTACTGCCGTTATATCAAGAATCAGGCAAATTAAAGTCAATAATTAGTTGTATTGCTAATATTAATTATCCTAAACATAAATTAGATGTCAAAATCATTGTTGAAGCGGATGATTATTTGATGATCAAAGAAAGCATTCTATATGAATTACCTTGTTACATACATTTGATTAAAGTGCCATTTACTCTACCTAGAACTAAACCGAAAGCTCTTAACTATGCCATGCAATATTGTAAAGGAAAATATGTAGTAATATATGATGCGGAAGATAGACCTGATACTGATCAACTTCTTAAAGCAGTAATAGCCTTTGATAGTTTACCAAAAGAATATGTCTGTTTGCAAGCTAAACTTAATTTTTATAATGAGAATGAAAATTTACTCACTAAGCTTTTTAGTATAGAATATTGTTTATGGTTTAAATATCTTCTGAAAGGCTTAAGCTTGATGAACTTACCGGTGACTCTTGGGGGGGAACTAGCAATCATTTTAAGGTTGACGCTTTACAACAAATAGGCTTCTGGGATGCTTATAATGTTACTGAGGATGCTGATTTAGGAATTAGACTATATTCATTTGGCTATAAAGTTCATATGATCGATTCTTATACTTTAGAGGAATCGCCTATAGATATTATCAATTGGATAAATCAAAGGTCTCGTTGGATAAAAGGATTTATCCAAACATTTTTGGTATTCCTTGCCCAAAAAGACAAATATAAAAGGTTTAAATTCTATCAAATAATTACTATTTTCATTTTTATTGGCTTTTCTTCTTATGGTTTTTGTTGTGTACCATCTCTAATAATAACTATTAAAATTAATAAATTGGCTGTAGTTAATTATTTGTGGATAGTTAATAGTTTTTTTGCTTTTTCATATCTTTATGGCAGTGCTTTTTTTATTTTACTGAGCAAAAAAGGCAAAATAACTAATTTTCGAATACTAGATATCACTGCTTTGTTGGTATGGCCTTTGTATTTTTTACTGCACACGGTAGCAAGCTATAAGGCTATTTGGCAGATTATTTTTACACCCTTCAAATGGGATAAAACTCAGCATGGAATTAGCACCCTAGACCTTGAATAGACTCAGATTATAGTCAATTGATAAGAAGTTGGGGACGTCGTCACTCGTCGCTTGCCTATTACTTATAGGCGTCGCTCCATCGCTCCTAGCCCCAAATTCTCCTGAATTGATTATATCAAACCACAGCTAATCTACAACTGTAGCACTAAAATACACAGCAAAATAGTCATCAAATTTCTATATTTATTCAATAAGCACAATAGTTTTAATTTAACTTGACAATGAATTTTAAATGTATATATTGCATCGTGCAAACCGGATAAAACGGACAACAGTCTAAATTAAATAAAGAATGGTCGGTATTCTGCTTTCTAGTAACAATATTTTAAATTGATATGGAGTAAATTTATGGCGGGAATGAACATAACTGAATCTAAATACGATGATGGGAAAAAAGACTTAATATTAAAAGCTTTAAAAGACGCATCTGATACACATGGATTAGTAAC
>JAJIYQ010000137.1 GCA_020881075.1 Rickettsia endosymbiont of Labidopullus appendiculatus | reverse complement strand
GCTTTTGGCGATAATCAAGATAGACCAATAGAGAAATCTGATGGTAGTTGGTCATATTTTGCCTCTGATCTAGCTTATGCTAAGGATAAAATAGATCGTGGATTTGATCATTTAGTTTATGTTCTAGGTGCAGATCATTGTGGTTATGTAAAAAGAATTGAGGCAATAGTTAAGGCTCTTGGTAGAGAAAAAGTTAAAGTTGATGTTAAAATTTGTCAATTAGTAAATTTTGTTGACAACGGTATCGCTGTAAAAATGTCAAAACGTAGCGGTAATTTTACTAGCGTGCAAGATGTAACAAATGAGGTAGGTAAAGACATAATAAGATTTATAATGCTAACTCGTAAAAATGATGTTACTCTTGACTTTGACCTAGCAAAAGTAAAGGAACAATCAAAAGATAATCCAGTGTTTTACGTACAATATGCTCATGTTAGAACTATGTCTATATTGGAAAAAGCTAAAGAATCTATGCCAGAAACATATAATAAATTCTTAGAAAAAGAGTATGATTTGTCTTTACTTTCTACTGAAGAAGAAATAGAAATAATTAAACTGCTTGCTTTATGGTCAAAAATCTTAGAGACTTCAGCAAAATATTTTGAACCTCACAGAATAGCTTTTTATTTGATTAATTTAGCTTCAAAATTTCATGCTTTATGGAATTTTGGCAAAGAGAATAATGATTATCGGTTTTTAATTGAAGATAATATAGAGCTAACTGTTGCTCGCCTTGCTTTAGCAAAATCTATTCAAAAGATTATAAAAGTTGGTTTTGATGTTATAGGGGTAACGCCTATGAATAAAATGTAACTATTATAGCTAACCTAATTAGCATTACAGTCAATATACAGAAGAGCTACTTTAGAGCGACAAAGCAATTATCCTGCACCGAAGCAGGGATGACACAAAAAAGTTATTTATAAAAAATATGGTTAATCGTATTTTTCTAATTATTATTTTTCTCTCAATACTTAGTGCTATTACATATTTAGTGTATACTAATTATAATCAAGATAGTGGTGGTCAGGTAGTGACGATTTACCATGATCAATCGCCGACAAAAGTTAAGCCACAAGATAGCGGGGGGATAGTAATACCAAATGCCAATAATATAATTTATGAGAATTTACAACAAAAAAAGATTAGTAAGCCTATAACGTTGCAACCTGAACCGGAAAAGCCATTAAATATTACTAAACAAAAATCAGTACAAGGTGATGAAGATATTGACTCTATAGATACAATCTTATTTGATATAATAGAAACTGATCAGGTTAAGTATGAGAAACACAAACTAAGTAAAAATGAAGAAGGAACGGAAATAATTTTACCTAATATAATAAAAAACGAACCGGTACAAACAGAGAGTTTAATAGAACAACAGCCTAATTCAAATAAGGTGGGTCTAAATATAATAAAAGTTACTGAATCGCATCGTAAGATCGATGATACACAGTTATTAAATAAGTCAAATCAAGGAGGGTATAAAATCCAGATAGCTTCGGTAAAATCTGAATCAGAAGCTAACCAAGAGGGGGAAAGAATCAAAAAAAAATATGCAAAAATCCTTAATAATACGATGATAAATATCAAGAAGGTACAGTCTAATAAAGGAAGTTTTTTCTATTTAGTCTTAGTAGGTAACTACCAAAATATAAACCAAGCTAAAGCTATATGTAAGAAACTTTCTGACAATCATCAAGCTTGTATAATTACCAACCGTTGATGCGTCAAATTGTGAGTGTTCACCAATGTCATTGCGAGGAGCCGCTTTGTAGCGACGCGGCAATCCAAAAAATGACTGGAAAATTGCTTCATCTGCTTACGCCCCCTCGCAATGACGTTTGGGACTCTAGAACTTATTAGGGTTAGATATATTAAGACTTGTGATATTTATCAATCATCCAATTTATAAATGTATTATCAACAGACTGCTTTTTTAGAGAATATTCATATACTTCTTTTATTAGAGCTGTAAGATTG
This sequence comes from Rickettsia endosymbiont of Labidopullus appendiculatus, assembly GCA_020881075.1. Lineage (GTDB taxonomy): Bacteria > Pseudomonadota > Alphaproteobacteria > Rickettsiales > Rickettsiaceae > Tisiphia. The sequence goes on along the minus strand of JAJIYQ010000137.1, from coordinate 289 downwards.
GTAAACGAAAAGTTTAAATTTTTCTCAGTTAACATATTAATAGTTACACTAGTGGATTTGCTAAAGATTTTCATCTGATCAACAGTCATCACCTCAAGGTTTACTTCGTTATCAACAACAAGAGCTTCCAAATTAACATCTAATGCCCTAGCAATTAATTGTAAATTAGTAGCACTAGGGTTTTTTGAACTACCGTACAAAATACTATAAACAGTATTTCTACTTATTCCAGTTTTCTTCTCTATCTCTACCGCATTGATATTTTTTTGAATCATTAATGAGTTAAGTT
>JAJIYQ010000136.1 GCA_020881075.1 Rickettsia endosymbiont of Labidopullus appendiculatus | reverse complement strand
GTCATTATTTTCAGCACTCCTTACAATTGAAATCAAATCAAAGCCTAAGATTTTAGAAAAACCAGCAATGACATGTCCACAAATTGAATTGCCAGCATTTATTAAAAGAATATCACTTTTATTAATTTTTAATTTGTCAATTAACATTAGCCAACAAGTAAGAGGGTTAATATATAATTGTGCAGCTGTTCGATTATCAATTTCATTAGGTATTAAAACAGCTTCTTGAACTGGAATAATGTTATATTCTTGCCAAGTACCTTTTCCTTTTAATGCCAGTACCCTTTTACCAACTAGGTGATCATTATTAGAGTTACCAGCAGCACAAACAGTTCCAACTCCTTCAAAGCCAGCTATTTTAGGAAACTCTACTCTGTCGGGATACCTTCCTCTAATCGTTAGTAAATCCGAAGGATTGATAGCACATGCATGCATTTGAACTAATAGCTCCTTATCCAGAGGTGTTGGCATTTCTAATCTAACAACTTTTAATACCTCAGACGGATTACCAAACAAATTATACACAACTGCTTTATAGGTTTGTAGTGAGTTAAAATTTTTCATGGTCAATCTCTCCTCAACTTTCTATTTAATCTCTAAATAAGAGTTATTTAGTACATTTTCTGTTATTTTGCTAAGCTTAATTTTACCACTACTAGTCAAAGGAAATTCTTCAATCTCAAATATTTTTAGGAAATTTATACTTTTCCATAAAATTATTACAGTATTCTCTTAATTCCATTTTAGATAGTTTATAATTTCCTTGCCATTGTATAACTGCACAAACTATAGTTCCCCAATAATTATCAGGAATTCCTAAAACACAAACATTCTTTATAAAGCGATTATCCTTTATAATACATTCTACTTCTGTAGGGTATATATTTTCTCCACAAGATATTATTAGCAAATAGAGTTTATGATAGCCGTTTATATAATCTGGAATCAGCTGGATTACCCAGCATTATCGTCTTTGCCACTAATGAAACAATAGCAAACAACACAATAAGCAAACCTCGCTTGCAAGATAGAAGCCTAAGAATCATTGTGGAGTGTTATGCTAAAGCAACTGCAACGGTGAATGTTATAGTTGATAATATAGCTGTTCAAATAGAACAGCTGGTAGCAAACAGCCAAATTATTAGAGGATTATGTAAAGATTGCCAGTTAGAATCAACTGATATTAACCTTAATAGTGAAGGTGATCAGCCCGTTGCAGTTGTCAGCATTGTATTTTTGGTGAGTTATAGAACTCATGAAGATCGACCTGAAATAATCATATAAGTATACTCTTCTGCTTTGAAGAATTGTTTTTTAAAAATATTAGGGACTTGCATACCATAGTACCCTACATTTTCTTACTATTGTGAAAATAACAAAAATTTATAAGGTATTATGCTCGCATACTCAAGTTAGGAAATAAAAAAATAAATAATACTGCAAGTGCGCCATGAAGCGTAAGTATGCCAGTGGAGGGTAGGACTCCATCCAAGAAGCTTTACCCGAAGCACTTGGTATCTAGCCTTGGATGGTTATTGGTAACAATAATTGTTAAGCGTAGGCAAGAAAGGTAATAGGCC
>JAJIYQ010000135.1 GCA_020881075.1 Rickettsia endosymbiont of Labidopullus appendiculatus | reverse complement strand
GCATGAAAGAACAGTTGGAAGAAAGAAATAAATATATACCTGAAAAAAGACAGGTTTTAATGTTTTCAGCGACTATGCCAAAACATATTATTGCACTATCGCAAAAATATGTGATTAACCCTAAGCGTATTACTATTGGCTCAACTACTCAGGCTGCTTCTCAAATAAAACAAGAAACTTTGCGTGTTTCTGACAAAGAGAAATTTCCTGAGCTTATAAAGCAATTAAATCAACGAGATGGTTCTATAATTATTTTTGTAAAAACTAAGCGTGGTGCTGATCAGTTGGCAAAAATGTTAAAATTTGAAGACCACAAAGCTGAAGCTATCCATGGTGATTTAACACAAGGTAGAAGGGATCATGTAATTGCCTCGTTTCGCTCTTCTCGTCACAGAATTATGGTGGCAACAGATGTTGCGGCTCGTGGCTTAGATATACCGCATACACAGCATGTGATCAATTATGATTTGCCAATGTCTCCAGAAGATTATTTACATAGAATAGGTAGAACTGGTAGAGCAGGACTTTCAGGTTGTGCATTATCCTTCATTTCCCCAGAAGATAATATTAGGTGGAAAGCTATTGATCGTCTAATGAATCAAGGTGAAAGTACTTCAAGAGGAGAAATGACAGGAAATAAGAATCGTAGAAGACCATTTAATGGTAACAATAATGGTAAAAAAAGTTATTTTCCACGTAATAATAACGATAAGAAACCTTATGCTGGTCGTGCTAGAAATAGCAAAGCATCCTAATTTAGTAAAATCAGTTGTGTTATAGTCAATTGATGAGAAGTTGGGAACGTTGTCGCTCAATGCTCGCCTATTACTTATAGGCGTCGCTCCATCGTTCCTAGCCCCAATTTCTCCTCAATTGACTATAATAGACGCTTGGTGAGTAGATTTTTTATTCATCATATTGTTGAGTTTCATTGAGTATATATGTTGATATATATAGAATAATTTGCTATATATAGCCAAAATTCAAGCTATAGTAAAAGTGATTGAATTAGGCATACTCAAATGATTTGGAGAATTGGAACGTAAAACAAGGGGTGAGCGAGCGGAACGTACATGAAGTACGTGAGTACGCGAATACCCCGAAGTTTTACGGAGCCAATTCTTCAAAGCAGAAGAGTACACTATCCTTATCTTAGAACAACGGATATAATCCTTGCGATCCTTCTTAGGAAGCTATAGCAGATATCTGAAGAAGTCTAAGATATTGTTGAAATAATTATATTAATTGCGGTCGTGGCGAAATTGGTAGACGCGCAATCTTGAGGGGGTTGTTCTTAACAGAGTGGAAGTTCAAGTCTTCTCGACCGCACCAATTCTATATGTTTCAACTTAGTTGTCTTATAAAATCTAACATGTTAAAATAACCTGATTATTTCTACATTGATACTCAAATGATTTGAAGAATTGTACTTTGAAAATATCAGAGACTTGAATACTCACGTACGCTGGGTATGCTCGCTCCTCATTTTCAAAGCCAATTCTCCAAATCATTTGAGTATATAACTGCATTCTAGATAACTCGTTATCCAGAATATGCACTAAACGAGGAGTTATGCAGAGTCAACCAAAAAGTATGTTATCAATCCATCAAAACCAATTTGATGAAACGTTTGAGCAGATTAATAATCTTCTGAATAATGATGATGTTGGTAAAGCTGTGGAGATTATGACTAATCTCCATTATGCAGATCTTGCAGATTTCTTAGATAATGTAAATCATAGAACATATAAAATAATTCTTCCCTTGTTAAAAGATACACTAAAGCCTGAGACTCTAGTGCAGCTTAGTGTAAGCAGAAAACCACTTATAATCCAAACTTTAGGTATAGAGAAAACGGTACATTTAATTAATCAACTTGCTATAGAAGATGCTGTTGAAGTTATAGAAGATCTTGATGATATAACAAAAGAAATGATCTTAGATAATCTCAAAGTAGAAAAGAGACAACAAATTATCGAAGGGTGTACTTATCCAGAAGACAGTGTTGGTAGAGTAATTGAAAGACATTTTGTGTCATTTCAAGAAGATTGGACAGTAGCTATGGCTATAGATTTTATTAGACAGCAACATATAGCACAAGATTTCCATGCTGCTATTGTGACAGATATTAAATATCGACCTATAGGTACTATACTCCTAAGCACTTTACTTAAGCATAAAGGGAGTGAATTAGTAAAAGATCTGATGAATCCTGAATTTAAAATTACTGTTCTCTTTACTAACTTAAGTGAGTTAAGTTTTATTTTTAAGCAATATGCTTTAACAATTGTACCAGTGGTCAATAAAAGCGGTAAATTAATAGGTACCATTTCAATAGACAACATGCTCTACATCATTGAACAACAAACAGAAAAAGATATAATGTCACTTGGTGGTGTTTATACCCAAGATACATTCTACAATCTATTTTATACTGTAAGACATAGATTTCCTTGGTTATTTGTCAATCTACTTACCGCTTGTATGACATCGATAATTATTAATCAGTACAGTGTGACTATTGCCAAATTTATAACATTGGCGGCTATCACTCCTATTGTTGCTTCTATGGGGGGAAATGCTGGAACCCAAGCCATGACAGTAACAGTTAGAGCCCTTGCCAATAAAGATATCCATCATAATAACGTATTAAAAGTACTTCTTAAAGAAGTGGTTGTATGTGGATTTAACGGTTCTATATTGGCATTAGTTGGTGCGTTGTTAATCTTAGTAATGCTTTCTGCCCCACAGATTAGCTTAGTTTTTTCCATAGCCGTTATCCTAACTTTCTTAATTGCTGGTCTTTTTGGTTCGGCAATACCAATTACTCTACATTATTTAAATATTGATCCTGCTACTGGTTCAGGTGTATTCCTGACCGCCATAACTGACTCGTTTGGATATTTTGCCTTCCTAACTTTAGCTTATATCTTTTTGGTATAATGAAACAGATTGAATTAGTGCATAGTATACTCAAATGATTTGGAGAATTGGAACGTAAAACAAGGGGTGAGCGAGCGGAGCGTACATGAAGTACGTGAGCACGCGAATACCCCGAAGTTTTACGGAGCCAATTCTTCAAATCATTTGAGTATACCCTACAATTTTTATTCTATAAGTATTACAACAGCATAAAAACGTCACTGCGAGAAGGCTTAAGCCAAGAAGCAACCCATTCCTGGTCATTTTTTGGATTGCTTCGTCGATCTATGGTCTCCTTGCAATGACGTTTGAGGCTTGTGTACTCCTCACAATAACATCTTGTACTTTAACTTTTTTTCCGTGAACGCTCGCTACAGCACTTTATAGTCAATTCAGGAGAATTGGGTAGCAGGAATGATGGAGCAATTCATATAAATATATAATCAATTGATGAGCACATGGCATTAAATTTATTACAAAAAGCTAAACAAAAAAGGGATTCTATTAAGCAGCTTAGAAAAGCCGCAGGATGGGATAATAATCAACTACTTATATTTTACAACATATTTTTATATGAGGCAGCCCTCCAGACAAACATTTTAATCTTGATTTATTTCCATCTATATATAGAATCAGATATTGAAGTAGTATATATGCATTTTATAAATACCTACCTTATACTACTTCACATACTTATAAATCAACCATTCTTTCAACTCCCTCGCAAAAATGTAGGGTATGCCGCTAAGACTGGACCTTGCTTTTGTGTAATAGATAGTAAACACGACTAATATAATATTAAGGACACAGATGAAGTTAAACTTGTTACAATTTCTGATAATTCTATTTCTTACTGCTTGCAACCCTAAGCCCCACCCATTGATTCCTAGAGAGGTGTTATTTTTTGGTGGCGACTCAGATAAAACTGGAGGTAGACTAAGCCACGATGGTCGTTACTTAAGTTATTTTACACTGGTTAACAAGATACAAACTATATGCATTTCTCCGATTGAGGATATTTATAAAGGTTTAAGTAATAGAAAATGTCTAAACCCATATTTCGATAAGGGAATTAGTTACTATATGTGGGCATTTGATAATAAACATATTATATATACTCAAGACCCTGACGGTAGCGAAAATACAGGCTTGTATATGTATAATGTAGATACAGAAAAATATGATACTATTTTTGCAAGTAAAGGTAGTAAGGCGGCTATCATGAGAGCTAGTTATAACAAACCAAATCAAATATTGGTTGGAATAAATCAGAGAGATAAAAAATATTTTGATGTTTACAGCTTTAATTTTAATAAATGCGATTCAGCAAAGCAACAAGGCCTTGAACTGATTTTTAAGAATGATAAATTTACCGGATTGCAGTATGATAGCACTTTAAATCTTAGATTTGCTTCTAGTTTAGATTCAGAAGGAGCCAAAACACTCTTTAAATATTCAAATGGAAAATTTGAAAAATTATTTACTTTCCCTCCGGAAGAAGCTACTAGTTTTGGTATTGTAGGATTTAATAAAGATAACAGCAAAATATATATTTTAGATAGTAGAAATTCTGATACAGATAGTCTAAAAGAGATGGATTTAGCAACTGGCATAACTAAAACTATAGTAAATGAACAAAAATCTGACCTCAGTATACTAACAAAGGATCCTATAGAAAAGAATATACAGGCTGTAAGAGTTAATTACACAATGCCGGAAGATATCATAATAGATGAATCAATTAGAGATGATTATAACTTTTTAAAAAGTTTAAATAAAGGATTATTTAGCATCTTAAGTCGTACAATAGATGATAAATTATGGCTTGTTTTGTACTTTAGTGATACTAATTCTGGTGAATATTATCTTTATGATCGCTCTAAAAAAACGATTAAATTTTTGTTTAATGCAAGGGAAAAATTAAGCCCATATCATTTAGTTCCAATGCAGCCAGTTATAATAAAATCTAGAGATGGTTTAGATTTAGTAAGTTATATTACTATGCCTAAGTTGCATAACTCTACTGCCCCATATCCGTTAATAGTGTATGTTCATGGTGGACCAAGCACAAGAGATACTTGGGGATATGATACAATGCATCAATGGTTTGCTAATCGTGGATATGCTGTGCTTAGCGTAAATTATCGTGGCTCTAGTGGTTTTGGCAAGAATTTCTTGAATGCTGGTAATAGAGAATGGGGAAGAAAAATGCATCAAGATATTATTGATGCAGTTAATTGGGCTATTGAACAAAAGATTACCGATCCTAAGAAAATTGCAATTATGGGGGGAAGTTATGGTGGGTATGAAACCTTAATTGCCTTAACTATGAATCCTGAGCTATTTGCTTGTGGTATAGACATAGTCGGTCCATCCGACCTTATCACGCTCATTAAGAGTGTTCCAGAATATTGGAAACCAATAGCGGGAAATTTAAAAAAGAAAATAGGAGATATAGATTCTAAAAAAGGATTAAATCTACTTACTGCATCTTCTCCCATAAATTTCGTTGATAAAATAACCAAGCCATTACTTATAGCTCAAGGAGCGAATGACCCTAGAGTTAAAAAAGAGCAGTCTGATAAAATGGTAGAAGCACTACAAAAAAGAAACATAGCAGTTCTTTATGTGCTATATCCAGATGAAGGGCATGGATTTAGAGGTATAGGCAATAAACTGTCATTTTATGCTATAACTGAACAATTCTTAGCTTCTATTCTTGGAGGTAGGGCTGAACCACTAGGAACGAGTTTAAATGATATAAAATTTATACTTAATGGGAAAAAAAATAAAAATAGTTACGAAACTGAAAAGATTATTAATGGGGTTCTAGAAAGCTACCGGCGATAACTAATTAATTATATTTTGAGCTATTTTTCGGCGAGAATATATATAATTTTTGTAGGAATAGTATACCTATTTCAAAAAAATCATGTTTATTCGTAGCCAAAAAGAGGCAAATATAGTATGCTGTGGTTGGAGACGAAGCGTCTCCTTCAAGTTCCTCAGCATAAGCAAGTTTCAAAATAGGTCTATTGGAAAAAATAACCTAAACTATTTTAGCATAAATATAATAGTCCCTATGTATTCCTTGTACAATCTCATATTTTTTGAGCAATCCCTCTTTAACAAAATTACATCGTTCCAAAACATTAATTGAGCGAGTATTGTCAGTTATAACAGTTGCTTGGGTGCGAACAATTCCAGCATATTCGATAAACCTTAAAATAGCTTTGATAGATTTTAGCATAATTCCTTTACCCCAAAATTCCGGATCAAGATCGTAACTTATTTCTGCTTTGAGGTGCATTGCAGAAACACTATTAAACCCAGCAGTCCCTATAAGTTTATTAGTATCTTTGAGGGAAATAGCCCAGTAAAATCCCCGATGATTATGAAATAAGCTGGACCAATATCTTATCTCATCAGTAGCTTGAGCCGTGTCCGATGGACAATTTTGTTCGGTCAGGAATGGTAGCATTTCTGGCTTATTCATATAGGTAAAATAGTTTTCAGAATCATCACTAGTTAATTCCCTAAGCACTATATTACCTAGGTCTAATACAGGAAATTGATGATATATAGAGTAGTTCAGCATATGTTTAGAAGATAATTTATTTTTTATAATTAGTGGGATCAGTTACATTATTCTCTTCAAAGGCTTTAAGTCTAGTTAAGCATGAAAGACATGTGCCACAAGATAACCCATCATCTGATGGCTCATAACAAGAAATCGTTTTAGAATAATCTACCCCTAATTCTAGACCAGCCTTGATAATTTCTCCCTTTGACATATTTATTAAGGGAGCATGAATAGTAATTTGTTTACCTGACACTCCTACAGCAGTTGCCAGATTTGCCAGATTATTAAAAGCTGCTAAATATTCCAGGCGGCAATCTGGATAATTAGCGGAATCAGTTGCGTGTATCCCTATAAAAATATCAAAAGCTCCTATTATTTCACTAAATCCTAAAGCATAACTTAAAAATATGGTGTTACGTGCTGGTACATAAGTAACTGGTATACTCTTCTGCTTTGAAGAATTGGTTCCGCAAAACTTCGGGGCATTCGCGTACTCACGTAGCTCATCTACGCTGCGTTCGTTCACCCCTTGTTTTACGTTCCAATTCTCCAAATCATTTGAGTATATAATCTGCTGCTTTGAGTATAGATCATTCTGTAATTCACTATGATCTTTATATTTTGGTACGTCTATGGCATTGTCAGTAAGAGCTGATCCACCAAAGTTACGTAAATCAATATTTACAATTTTATGCTGTTTGATGTTATAGTTGTTAACTAATTGCTTAACCTTCTCCAGTTCAACATTATTGCGTTGAGAATAGTTGAAACTTATGGCATAAATTTCGTAATTCATTTTTTCCATCATGGCTAGTACGGTAGCTGAATCTGCACCACCACTAACTAAAGCTACTGCCTTTTTCATAACAACCATCCATCCATTATATCATATTAGTATATAGCAAAATTTTTGTCCACTAAGCTAATTATAGGTAATTTTTTAAATATTTTCCAGTATGGCTCTCACTGCAAGCCGCAATATCCTTCGGAGTTCCAGTAACTACTATGTTACCACCTTTATCCCCTCCCTCAGGACCAACATCTATAACATAATCCGCTGTTTTTATAACATCCAGGTTATGCTCAATAACTACCACCGTATTACCCATATCCACTAACTTATGCAGTACTTTAAGCAATTTATTAATATCATCTATGTGTAAACCTGTCGTTGGTTCATCAAGTATGTATAAAGTTTTACCAGTTGAGCGTTTTGATAATTCTTTAGCTAATTTTATCCTTTGTGCTTCACCCCCAGACAAAGTAGTAGCTGATTGACCAATTTTTATATAACCAAGTCCTACCTCATTTAAAGTAACCAGTTTTTCGTAAATTAATGGTACTTTCTCAAAAAAGCTCATAGCATCTTCAACTGTCATCCTAAGAACGTCAGATATAGACTTATCCTTATATTTAATTTCCAGAGTCTCTCTGTTATATCTATCGCCATTACACACATCACATTTTACATAAATATCAGGTAAAAAATGCATTTCTATTTTAATCAGACCATCGCCTTGACATGATTCACACCTCCCACCTTTAACATTGAATGAAAACCTACCAACTTTATAACCCCGAGTTTTTGCAGTTGGTAGTTCAGCAAACCAGTCTCTAATATGGGTAAATGCCCCTGTATAAGTTGCTGGGTTTGATCTTGGTGTGCGACCTATTGGTGATTGGTTTATATCAATAACCTTATCAATATATTCAAGACCGGTAATTGATTTATATTTTCCTGGAAAGATTTTTGAAGATGGTTCTAAAAACTTTAAAGCAGCTTTATATAAAGTATGAATTATTAAGCTTGATTTTCCCCCGCCGGATACACCGGTTATTGCTGTAAAACTACCCAAAGGGATTGTAATATTAACATCTTGTAAATTATTAGACACAGCTCCAGTTAAGGCTATTACCTTACCAGAAGAGGATATTCGAGTATTTGCTGGCACTGCAATAAATTGTTTGCCACTTAAATAACTGCCAGTTATGCTATTTGCACATTGTTTAATTTCCTCAATTGTTCCTTGGGCTACTATATGTCCACCATGAATACCGGCACCTGGTCCAACATCAATAATGTGGTCCGATTCATACATTGTTTCTTCATCATGCTCAACAACCAGCACTGTATTACCAAGGTCTCGAAGATTTTTAAGAGTTTCTATTAAGCGAGCATTATCACGCTGATGTAGACCAATTGATGGTTCATCAAGTACATATAAAACGCCACTAAGCCCCGAACCAATTTGTGATGCCAATCGAATACGCTGGCTTTCTCCACCAGATAAAGTTCCTGACTCTCTAGACAAAGCAAGATATTCAAGACCAACATTCATAAGAAATTGTAATCTTTCTTTAATTTCCTTTAATACACGTTCGGCAATAGCCAGTTGTCTTTTATTAAGCTGTTGGTCTAATTGATTAAACCATTTTTGTAATTGCAAAATACTCATGGTCGATATTTGCCCTATATGCATATCAGCAATTTTAATACAAAGAGACTCCGTTTTTAGTCTATAACCTTTACAAGCTGTACATTTGTACTCTACTTTGTATTTTAATAATTCTTCTTTTACTACAGAAGAATTATCCTTATGTTCTTTTTCTTGTAAGCTAGGTATTATTCCAGCAAAAGGTTGCTGTATAACCCGAGATTTAGAACCATCATGATATTGAAATTTTATAGTATCTTCACCCGAGCCATGGAGCAATACTTGCTGTGTAGTATGTGGTAGTTCTATAAAGGGAGTGTCTAATGAAAACTCATAATGACTTGCCAAGGCTCTTAATGTTTCCAAAAAGAACTTTGAGGATATTTTACCCCAAGGGGCTATAGCTCCATCTTTAATACTAATTTTGCCATCTGGAATAATCAATTCTTTATCAAGAACTAATTCTTTGCCAAGACCTTCACATTTGGGACAAGCACCAAATGGGCTATTAAAGGAAAAGATTCTTGGTTCTATCTCAGTAATCTGGAAACCAGAAACTGGACAAGAATATTTTTCTGAAAAAATGATTCTCGAGCCTTTAGTAAGGGTGGTCTCTACTCCGTTTGGTAAATCAACAATCTCGACATATACTATACCATCTGCCAATTTAAGAGCTATTTCCAAACTATCTGCAAGTCTATCGCCTAAATCACCTTCTAGAGAAACCCTATCAACAATTACTTCAATATTATGTTTTTTATTTTTGTCAAATTTTGGTAGATTATCAATCTCATAAGTTTCATTGTTAATTACCAATCTACCAAAACCCTGTTTTCTAAGCTCAAGAATTTCACGTCTAAACTCACCCTTCTGTCCTCGGACAATCGGAGCTAAAATGTATAATTTACTTGCTTTAGGAAAGGCAAGAATGGCATCTATCATCTCTGATATAGTCTGATTTTTGATAGGTAGACCTGTTGCTGGAGAATATGGGACTCCTACTCTTGCATATAGTAATCTCAAATAATCATAAATCTCAGTTATCGTACCCACTGTAGAGCGTGGATTTTTAGATGTAGTTTTTTGATCAATAGCTATTGCCGGCGACAAACCAGAGACTGACTCAACATCAGGCTTATCCTGAAGATGTAAGAATTGTCTAGCATAAGAAGACAGGCTTTCAACATATCTACGCTGCCCTTCAGCATAAATAGTATCAAAGGCTAATGAAGACTTACCAGAACCACTAAGCCCGGTAATTACCACAAACTTATTTCTAGGAATATCAACATTTATATTTTTTAAATTATGCTCCTTAGCACCACGAACTTTAATATATTCTTGCATAATAATTTGTTATAAATTTTTAAGGAACTTTCAAAAAACTTGTAGCATTATAGGTTGTTTTGGATTACTATTGCAATAATAAATTTTTAAATAAATTAGGTAATGATTTGTGGCTGGTAGTTTAAATAAAGCAATATTAATAGGTAATTTAGGACGTGAGCCAGAAATTAGGCATACGGCTGACGGTAAAGAGATAGCAAGTTTTAGTGTTGCTACTTCTGAGACATGGAAAGATCGTACTACTGGAGAGAAGAAAGAAAAAACCGAATGGCATAGAGTGGTAGTATTTAATGAAGGTTTGGTATCTGTTGTAAAGAATTATGCCAAAAAAGGAACTAGAGTTTACTTAGAAGGTACTTTACAAACTAGAAAATGGGTAGATAACCTTGGGCATGAAAAATATACGACAGAAATAGTGCTGCAGAATTTTAACTCGCAATTTATATTGTTAGATTCTAGAAGCGTTGGCATTCAAACATCAGATACTGTTGTACCCAAAAATACGGTTACTAACTTTGATCATAGCGATTTAGATGATGAAATACCTTTCTAGAGTTGCAGTAGTTTCTGTATCTCTGGCTCTTTCTTCTTGTGTTTCGTCTATAGAAACAAGGGTTAAAGAAGCAGAAAAACTAGCATCAATAAACAGGTTTGAGAAAAAACTTGTTAAGGCTGGGGATTTTGTCATTACAACTTACCAACATATCTTGGATAAAGATAGTCCTTATGTATTTTATATTGAGGGTGACGGAAGTATTAGTATAGGACAATATGCCATTGCAGATAATCCAACTCCTTCAAAGGTCATGTTGTTTAAGCTTGCCACCCTTGATACTAGACCTAATGTAGTTTATATAGCTCGTCCATGCCAATATACACCAGTAGAGCTTAATCCCAATTGCAATCAAGTTTATTGGACAGATAAAAGAATGGCTGAAGAGGTTATAGAATCAATAAATATAGTAATAAATAGTATAAATAATGATAAGCCAGCTAGTTTAGTTGGTTTCTCTGGTGGGGGAAGTGTTGCTATCTTGGTAGCAGCAAGAAATAAACATATTAAAGATATAATAACTGTAGCCGGTAATCTTGACATTAAAAATTTTAGTAAACATCATAAAGTATATGGATTAAAGAAGTCATTAAATCCCATAGATTATGCCATAAAAATCAATAATATCCCACAATTACATATTTCAGGAAGCAAGGATAAAATAGTACCTAGCAGTATTATGCATGGCTATATAAAAGCTAGTTCTTCAAATTGTATACAGCAAAAGATTTTTCCTAATATTACTCATACCAAAGGTTGGGATAAGGTGTGGCAGGATGTGCTGAAAATTAATATTACCTGCAGATATTAATCCAAATAGGTTCTTTTGATGTGAGCGTTCACAGAAAAAAGTAAAAAAGATAATTGCTATCCCACATAGTTCTCGTGGCAATCCATTATTCTTGGATTGCATCAATGTCACTAAAGTGGCTCCTCGCTAATAGACGCTTGATGATTGTATAATACTATCACGAAAACTTATAATTCCGAATTGTATAATTTATAATTGATATTTATCTAAATTATTTCTTCTTTTTTTTTTAAATTGTGTTATCATTATTTTACTTACTAGCTTTTTTATAAGTGACTTAATAATTAGTTTTGCTTAGTTATTTCCTACAACCTCTTAGGTTCGTAACAACTTTTTTATTATCAATGTAACAGTACCTAACAGGGTAGCTATAATTATTAAAGAGTATTTTATGATAAAAAAATTTTTATGTTCTTTTCTGATTCTTATAACCGCTTCTACTCTTTCTAGTTGCGGTCGAAATCTTGCAGCGAATACATATACTAGTGACTCAACGTTAAATATTGTGTTGGAAGGAAAGCTTCTTGCCAAAAGAGATGTAAAAATTACGGAGAATGAAAAACTCGGCGATAATACAACTGGTGCTCTGGCTGGCTCTGTTGCTGGTGGGGCGGTTGCTGCTAGTGGAAGTAACAACTTAGCTCTAATTGTTGGTGGTGCTATTGTTGGAGGTGTTACTGGTGCAGCAATGCAAGCTGCTTTGGGAACATCAAACGGTATAGAATATATCGTACAAGTTGATAGATTGAATTTGAAAGATGATTATTACGAAGGTAGCAGACTTTTAAGAAATGCTATAGCAGCTGTGCGTGCAACAGGTATTATCACCATTGTGCAGGCTAAAGAAGATAAAGACAATCCTGTAATAAATGAAGGACAAAATGTTTTAGTTATTCTTTCTGAGAAGAGAACTAGACTCATTCCAGCTAAATATTAAGATTAATAATAATTAGATTATTACCATGGTCAGAATTTTCTTTATAGTTTTATTAATTATTTCTACATCAGCTTGTACTAAAACTACTTTTGTTAGATCTGCACCTGATTATTCACAATCGCTGGCTAAATCCAAAATCGCATTACTTTTGCCACCAAAGGTTGAAATAAATCAAGTTGATGCTTTTAACAAAAAAACCAGAGTTTATGCGTACGAAGATAGGCTTGAAGAGAATATTATCGATGTATTCATAGCCAAAATGCAGGATAAAGGGTATAATATTAAACTTTTCTCTAGAACAGAAATTGGCACTAACAAATTATCCAAGGACGTTGTTGATGTTAAGGATAATTTTGATGAAATTCTGGGGATACTCTATGCTGGTGGAGCTTGGAAAGAAGATGTGGCATACTCTATCGATCAAAAAATTCCTTCTGCAATTGAACTTGGTAAAAGGACAGGTGCTGATTTGTTAGTTGTGATGAATTTCTATGGTGAAAGCAAAACATCTGGTGCTGTGACTAAGGATTTTTGTACAGAGATTTTGAAGGGAGTTCTCACTGGTAGAATCGATTCAAGTGATCCATCAGAATTTTCAATAGTTAGATTAGCGATTCTTGATTCATTAACTGGTAGAGTACTATGGACACATTCAGTATCTCTTTCTAAAGATATGATTGACACCACTATTGAAAATTTCTCTGATAATAACAAAGTGGATAGGAAAAATCTTTCTATATTGTTTAATTCAGCACTTGCAGATATTCCGGATGCAACATAGAGCAATTAATTAGTTATTTCCGACTCCTAGCTCATAGTACCCTACAATTTTTTATTTATTTCATTATGATAGAGAATTACAAATTACAATAGTTTTTTTATAAGTAACATTTAAACGTTTAATAGTACTCCAAATCCCAGTCTTACTTACTTCCAATCTCTTTGCCCTCTCATATAGTCAATTGATGAGAAGTTGGCTATAGTAGTGCGTTTGTAGGAAGCTTAGAAAATAAGGGGTGTGAGGTTGTTATACCACCAAAATCTAATCGTAAAGTACAACGTGAATATGATACATATTTATAAAGAACGGTACTTAATTGAATGTTTCTTTGGTAAAATCAAACATTTTAGGCATATATTTTCCAGGTTTGATAAATTCCCTACCACCTTTTTAGCTTTTTTAAATTTCGTTGGAGCTTTAATATGGTTACGTTAAAAATTTTGTCAACAGAACCTAATATTATTTAAAATTAAGTCTCGTATCGTATAAAAAAATTGAACATAGCGTATAATTACTTTGAAATTAATTAAAAAATTTTCTTTTATCCCTTGAACTGTTACAAAACCAAACATATATAGAATACACAATGTGTAAGTATTAATTTTATGGAGGTAAGAATGTCTTTTAGACCGTTGCATGATAGAATTGCGGTAAAACCAATTCAACAAGAAGAAAAAACACTCGGGGGAATTATTATCCCTGATACAGCTAAGGAAAAGCCTATGCAGGGGGAAGTAATAGCTATAGGAAAAGGAACGAGAGGGGAGGATGGTACTATCCACCCATTAGAAGTTAAAGTAGGCGATAAAGTACTATATGGCAAATGGGCTGGTACTGAAGTTAAAGTTGATGGTTTAGATCTGATAATCATGAAAGAAAGTGATGTCATGGGCATAATTAGTTAATAATTTATCTAAATTATTATAAGAATTATTTAATTTGTAAGGAGAATATAATATGGCAACAAAATTAATAAGACACGGCTCAAATGCACGTGAACAAATGCTAAAAGGTATCGATATTTTAGCTGATACTGTAAAAGTAACATTAGGTCCCAAAGGTAGGAATGTTGCAATTGAACAGTCATTTGGTGCACCAAGACTAACCAAAGACGGTGTAACAGTGGCAAAAGCCATTGAACTAAAAGACAAAGCCCAAAATTTGGGAGCTCAATTAGTAAAATCTGTGGCAAGTAAAACATCTGATGTTGCTGGTGATGGAACAACTACCGCAACTGTTCTAACTCAAGCAATAGCAAGGGAAGGTAACAAAGCGGTAGCAGCTGGCTTTAATCCTATGGATATAAAACGTGGTATAGATTCAGCAGTTAATTTAATAGTTGAAGAAATTAAGAAAGCTAGTAAAAAAATCAGCAGCCAAGAGGAGATTGCTCAAGTTGGTACTATTTCATCAAATGGTGATAAAGAAATTGGTGACAAAATTGCCGTAGCAATGGAAAAAGTTGGTAAAGAAGGGGTAATTACCGTTGAAGAAGCTAAGAATTTTAGTTTTGAAGTAGATGTAGTTGAAGGTATGATGTTTGATAGAGGTTATCTATCACCATATTTTGTTACTAATTCCGAAAAGATGGTAGCTGAATTGGAAAATCCTTTTATCTTACTATTTGAAAAAAAATTATCAAATTTACAACAAATGTTACCAGTGCTTGAAGCCGTAGTGCAATCAGGACGTCCTTTATTAGTAATTGCTGAAGATGTAGAAGGAGAGGCACTTGCTACTCTGGTAGTGAACAAATTACGTGGTGGGTTAAAAGTTGCTGCAGTTAAAGCTCCTGGATTTGGCGATAGAAAAAAACTCATGATGGAAGATATCTCTATTTTAACAGGTGGTAAGCTTATCAGTGAAGATCTTGGTATGAAGCTTGAAAATGTTAATATCAAAATGCTAGGTACTGCTAAAAAAGTTACTATCTCCAAAGAAAATACTGTCATAATTGATGGTGCTGGTAGTAAGGCAGATATCGCAGCTCGTTGTTCCCAAATTCGAGTACAAATTGATGAGTCTAGTTCAGATTACGATAAAGAAAAATTACAAGAGCGTTTAGCTAAACTTGCTGGTGGCGTAGCTGTCTTAAAGGTTGGTGGTG
The DNA here is from genome assembly GCA_020881075.1 of Rickettsia endosymbiont of Labidopullus appendiculatus. Taxonomy (GTDB): domain Bacteria; phylum Pseudomonadota; class Alphaproteobacteria; order Rickettsiales; family Rickettsiaceae; genus Tisiphia. The sequence continues at coordinate 10,472 of JAJIYQ010000135.1, read as the reverse complement.
CTACTGAAGTTGAAGTAAAAGAAAGAAAAGATCGTGTAGAAGATGCTTTGCATGCTACTAGAGCTGCCGTGGAAGAAGGCGTTGTTGCTGGTGGTGGTGTTACTCTTTTCTATGCGGCAAGAGCTTTAGAGTCACTAAAAAGTGCTAATGAAGATCAACAGGCTGGTATTAACATCGTTAAGAAGGCTTTGCAAGCTCCAGTAAGACAAATTGCAGAGAATGCTGGTATGGATGGAGCTATTGTAGTTGGAAAACTTACTGATAGCAAAGATAAAAACTTTGGCTTCAATGCTCAAGATATGACTTATGTTGACATGATTAAGGCTGGTATTATCGATCCAACTAAGGTCGTGCGTACTGCTTTGCAAGATGCAGCATCAGTTGCTTCTTTGATTATTACTACCGAAGCATTTATTACTGATGAACCAGCTGATAAAGATGAATCTGCTATGCCACGTGGTGGTATGGGCGGTGGTATGGGTGGCATGGGCGGTATGGACTTCTAATACCACTAGGACTATGCCTGCGATAACTAATTAATTATATTTTGATCTATTTTTCGGCGAGAATAAATATGATTTTTGAAGGAATAGTGTACCTATTTCAAGAAAATCATGTTTATTCGCAGCTAAAAACAGCCAAATATAGAATTATTTTAGTTATTGCCAGGCAGATTCCTATCTTTTACCTACGAATAAGCTTTATTATCCACCTCTATTGATGTATCTGGTAGAAAAGATATATTGGGATTATGTATCAGTGAAAATTAAGGAGCAAAATTTTGGTTTGGTAATTTTACTGAGATGAAGAATATAGGACTAAAAGATATACTGATGGTCTGTAGTGATAATCTGATACTAATTATCTTTGAATACAGAATTAATTAATAATCCAATTCCAACTAGTGATAGATTTAACAATTTGAGGACTTGCTTCATATTTTAATATAACATCCGACATTCTATTTAACACATCCTCCATTGAATGAAATAATTTGTTGTAGAAGAATTTTTCTTTTATTTCTCTCTTAACAAACTTGTGGCAAAAACTCTATTTTAGTCATCTCAAAACCCAATTTTGTAGCCTGTCTGTAAATTGTAATCAATTACTGCCTGGAATTGGATAATATCCTGCTAAGTTGATAGTGATTTGGTATTATTTCCTGCATATACTTGATAGTCAAATAATTTGATTAGAATTTTTAAAAAAGTGGATGATGGGTATTAGTGCAAGAAAAAATTTTGGTATGATGATATCACACAAAAATTAATGAGATTTTTATGATTACACTACTTGCTTCAATAACGGGCTTTATTAGCTCAATTATTCCAGAAATTTTAAAAATTCTAAAAGATCAAAATGATAAAAAACATGAGCTTAATCTTTTAGATCGGCAAATTGAAAGCCATAAATTAGGGAATACCAAACTGCTCTCAGAGCTTAACACTTCCAAAGACATTGCGGAGAATAATACTTTATATTCAACATATAAATCAGGCATTAATTGGGTTGATGCCTTAAATGGTTCAGTTCGTCCTGTTCTGGCATATAGTTTTTTTATTATGTATGCCTATGTCAAATATGTGCAATATAAAACTATACAAAGTACGGCAATCCTTGTGGAATATCTTGATGTTTTATGGAATATAGACGATCAGGCTATTTTTGCTGGCATTATTAGCTTCTATTTCGGACAGCGTATGTTTAATAAATTATGGAAACGTAAAATGTAATGCAACATATTATTTGTATATTGTGACATAATATGCTACAATACTGCCTAAGAATTTTATTTAATTAAAAGATTAGATATATGCTAAAAAGAATCGTTTGGAGCATTTTCTTTGTTCTAATTATATACCCAATTATACTTTCATGCTTAGTCATAAAATACTATGCTAGCTATAAGATAGGTCTATTTGAGATAAGTCTGTTCATAGCTGGCTATTACGGCTCTAATATTGCTGTTGGTGTTGGGTTGCATCGTCTATGGTCGCATAATGCCTTTAAAACAAATAAGGTGGTGGAATTTATTCTTGTTATGATGTCAGCTGCTACTTTCCAAGGACCAGTGTTATCTTGGGCATCAAATCATTATAAGCATCATACTTATACTGATAAAGATCAAGATCCGCATAGCCCATTAAAGTTTGACAATAGAATTTTAGGGTTTTTATGGTCACATATTGGATGGATGATCATTGATGGAAGCTATAAGTCCATTGACCGAGTTACTATGGTTAAACTTGGTAAAAATAAATTGCTGAGATGGCAATTAAAGAATTATTGGCAAATTTCTCTATTTATGAACACTATAGTACCCGCATTAATAGGTTATTTGATTGGTGGTACTATCATCTCTGCCTATGCTGGATTCTTGTTTATTGGTATGGGTAGAGCATTGCAACAACACGCAACTTTTTGCGTTAATTCGCTATGTCATTTTGTTGGTAGCAAGAAATATTACAAAGGTACTGCCGGGGATATTTGGTGGATGGCATTATTCTTATTAGGTGAAAATTGGCATAATTTCCATCATGCATTCCCATCAGATTACCGTAATGGTGCTAAATGGTATCATTTTGATGTCCATAAATGGATAATCTATGTGATGAGTAAATTAGGGCTGGCTTGGAATTTAGAAATTACTCCTGAAGTTAGGATACAAGCGAAAGTGAATGAGACTAGTAAATACCTAATAGAGGGAAGAAAGCAACAATTAAGTTTATTGCAAGATAAAATTAATCAGTTGGGAGAACGAATATATGTAAAACTTAACGAGCTTGAAAATTCTTCTATATCGATTAAAGTGCAATTACAAAAATCATTTATAGAAATTCAGGAATCACTGAAAAAGCTTGCTGAACAACTACATTCATCAATTCAGTTAACAGAAGAATCGTCAGAGCGATTACTAAAAATTGCTAGTAAAAAAATTAAAGATCGTGAGATGGCAATTTATAGATTATATAATGAACTAGATAGGAAATATGTTAGGAACTAGATAAAATTGAAACAACAAATAATAATAGAGGGGCGATGCCAAACTTGACATCTATTGAAAATATGAGCTTTGAAGCTGCCTTAGCAGAATTAAAAGAAATTGTAAAAAAAATTGATACTGGTGAGGAAAGCTTAGATTCATCGATTAGTAGCTTTGAAAGAGGGGTGTTACTAAAAGAACACTGTGAAAAAAAGCTACAGGCGGCTAGGTTGAAGATTGAAAAAATCACTAAGCAAGCAGATTCGGCTATTATTATAGAAAAGATAGAGCTATAGTTTATAGTACCTAAGTATTATAAACAGCATAAAAAGGTCATTGCGAGACCACGTAGTAGTCGTGGCAATCCACATTCATTAGATTGCCGCGTCATTGCAAGCTGATATATCCCCACGAAATTAAGCACGACAAAGCTTCGTCTTTATAATAGATGCCAGGGGTTCTAGCAATGGTTTTATGGTATGCAAATAATTAAATTCAATAATAAATTTCCCAAGGGTAAAATACGAATAAATTTTATCTTTTACTGTCAAGCCTTCTGCAACATCAAGTAACGCATTTAAACGATTATTATGTATAAAAGGACAATGTTCTTTTATTACTTCATTTAATACTTTTTTTACATCCATAACCCCTACTATCTCCATCATCATTAAATAATGATGATATTCTATCAATTCTTGCTATTTTGCAACAATTTCGTGGGGATACATCAGCTCGCAATGACGCTTGAGATGTATATACGTATACTAGCTATATTATTCATATTTAATTGTAACATGTTTTAATCGATTATTTAGCTCCATTATCACTTCTTGCGTAATATTTAAGGTATTTCTAGAAAATAAAATTTGAGTACTAGGTATAACCAAATCAAGATTATATTTTTCTGCTAAATCATTTATAATTTTTATAGTTGTTTCGTGTACCTTGCCTAAACCTTCAGAATGAGCCTGTTCAAGACGTACTTTCCTATCTTGTATTTCTTTTTGTACTATGTTTACTTTTTTGTTAAAAGCATCAACTTCTTGTTCAAAGGCTGATTCACTTAAAGAGTTACGTTTTTCCATTAATAGATTATCTATTCCTTTAAGTTCTACATCCTTCTTTGATAAATCTTGTCGAATTTTTTTACCTATCTGGTCTGCAGATTTCCTTATAGACTGTATTGCTACAGAATGTTCTAGAATAGAATGTATATCTACAATAGCAATTCTTGCAGCAAATCTGTTGTCAATATGGCTATTGCCTCTATGACTACGGATCATAAGGCTGCTATCAACATTTGCATTAGACGCATGAGTATTTGAATAGTAGTTAACTACTAAACAACTTATTATTGTTAACCAAATATAATGTTTCATATCTTTAATTGTGAGCGTTCACTGTTTTTTTGCTATTTTCTTATGACGAATAAGAAATCTGTTCGCCAATCGTCTATTAGCGAGGAGCTGCTTTGCAGCAACTCGGCAATCCATATTATATTAATTTTTATGGATTGCTTAGTAGGCTAACGCCTCCTCGCAAGAGTGAAGAGCGGGGTTTAAAATTCTTCACAACCCTTATATATATTACCGTTCCAGCTAGTTCATAAATTCCTTAAAAAGCCTATATATTGCTTTTTTGGCAAAATTCCCCAAAATTGACCTACAAAAAGGTCTATTTTCAACCGTTTTTCACGGGGGGATATGACAGGATCGTTAATTTTTTCCGACGGTTTAGCTGAAAATTCCGATACTATCTTTTATAATATAGTCGGTAATTTTATCCTGCCTTAATGGCAAAACCTTACCAATAATTTTGGTAAGCAATTAAGTAAAACTTCTCGTCAACTTCTGTCTTTGATAGTTTCTCGCATGAAAACTTATAAATACAACAATACACAAGAATTACAAGAAAGCTATCACTTCTTCGAAAAAGAACTAGGTTCTGTTGACAAAATTTTTAACATAACCATATTAAAGCACCAACCACCTTTTTAGCTTTTTTAAATTTCATTGGAGCTTTAATATGGTTACGTTAAAAATTTTGTCAATAGAACCTAGCTCTTTTTCGAAAAAATGATAGCCTTCTTGTAATTCTTCCGATAGTTTATCTTTTTGATAAATCTGTAGGCGAGAAACTATCAGAGACAGAAGTTGACAAGAAGTTTTACTTAACTGCTTACCACAATTATTAGTAAGGTTTCGCCACTCAGGTGGGATGAAATTACCAACAAAATTATAAAAGATAATATCAGGATTTTCAACTGAAGTGTTAGGAAAAGTTAATGATTCTGTCATATTTCCCCCCTTGTAATAGGGTTAAAAATAGATTTTTTTGTAGGTCAAATTTCAGGATTTTTGTTTGAGAAGTAACATATGAATTACATATGAAGTTGTTATTAAGACTATAAAAAACCTGAAAGCTTAGAGGTATATGGTGGGCGATGAGAGACTTGAACTCCCGACATTCTCGGTGTAAACGAGATGCTCTACCAACTGAGCTAATCGCCCGCTTCTTTAGCTTAAGGCAGATATTGCCCCATTTCCTCAGAAAAATCAAGTTATTTCTAAAATTATTTAATTTTTAGATATAAATTGTGTGATTCATAGACCTTGTTACAAGGTAATTTTCAGATGAAATTATGACTTGTATTTTGTATAATGTAACTATTGAGGAAGCGATAAGAGACTTGGATAAAGTATGTTTTTTATATTACAATATAAAAGGTTGCGTCGTTGCAAGATTACCAAAATTAACACAGTCTCAGCAAGATTTGTTCAATTTATTTGATCTCAAAATGCCCCAAGTGACAAAATCTGCAAATGATAACATGTAGTCAGTAAAGAAAATTTAATTTTCTAGACATTGTGCCACATACTAAGCCCGTCTCGTAGCATAATTTGTGCTCCTCTCCATCTGGAAGATAAGTCGCGAGTAGGTGTAGTCGACGAAGCAATTTAAAAAATGCTCAGGAATGGATTGTCGCGTCGTCACTAAAGTGGCTCACTCGCAAGGACAACATGATGGGTGCTTATTCGGTACTAATTCAGATTAATTGACTATAGTATGCATATTTATCCAATTATCTCCTACCTTGGTTTCAACAATGAGCGGAACCATTAATTTAGGTGAATTTTCCATAGTAGTTTTAATTAGTTGTGTCGCTAGTTCTACTTCATCAATGGGCGATTCAAAAAGTAATTCGTCGTGGATTTGTAAGATTAGCTTGGTTTTCAATTTTAGTTGTTGCATTTTACGGTCAAGATCAATCATCGCTATTTTGATTATGTCGGCACTAGTCCCTTGGATTGGAGCGTTGATTGCTGCCCTTTCGGCAAATTGTTGTAAGGAATGTTTTTTATCATAGATTAAGGGAATAAAGCACTTTCGTCCGAAGAGATTCAGGACATAACCATGCTCTTTGGCGTAGTTTTTTGTATATTCCATATATTTTTGAATTTCTGGATATTCTTCAAAATATTTTTTTATATATTCAGCTGCTTGTGTAGAGCTAATATGTAACTGCTTTGCTAGTCCAAAAGCACTAATACCGTAGATAATGCCAAAATTTATAGCTTTTGCTTTATGCCGATGTTCGGAAGTTAACTGCTCTTCAGTAATTTTAAATATATTACAAGCGGTTTTACTATGAATATCCTCACCATTAACAAAAGCTTGTTTTAAAGAAGGTATATCTGCCATGCTACTTAATATTCGCAGTTCAATCTGTGAATAGTCCGCTGAAATTAATTTGTGCTTATCTTCTGCAATAAAAGCTGCTCTGATTTTATTACCTTCTTTCGAGCGAATTGGTACATTTTGTAAATTGGGTTCTTGAGAACTAAGCCTACCAGTACTAGTTGAAGTTTGCAAAAATGTTGTATGTACCCTATGAGTTATCGGATTTACTTGCATAGGTAAACTATCCGTATAGGTATTTTTTAATTTAGTAAAGTGACGCCATCTTAGCAATAAATCAGCAATAGCAAAGCCACTTTCGCTAATTTTTTCAAGAATTTCTGCACTAGTAGAATAAGATTTTGCTTTTGATGATAATTTACCAAAGGGTAATTGCATTTTTTCAAATAAAATTTCTCCAAGTTGCTTTGGTGAAGCGATGTTAAACTTTGTGTTGGTAATAGCAAAAATATTATGTTCTAATTCGGTAATTTCACTGCCAAATTCATTTGATAACTGTTTAAGATATGGTGAATCGATCTTAATTCCAATTTTTTCCATTTTATCTATTATATAACATAAAGGTAAATCAATATCTCGATATAGTGTTAAGGCATGATTATCTTTTAGTTCTAGTAACAGTTTTTGGTAATTATCACTAAAGCCGGTAACTACTTCCGCTAAATTGTCTAAACTATCCTGCTGCATTCCATCAAATGGATTCTTCTGAGGCTTGCCAGCAGAAATCAGATATTGCATTAGTTCAAGATCTTCAACAGAGTATATTTCATTATTGCCAAAGAATTTCAATAATGATTTAAGCTTATAGGTGATCTTCTTAATAGATTTATTTTTTAGTAATTGAAGAATATCAGCCATAAACCATTGTTCCAGGTAATTTTGACGAAAATCGTAAGCAAATAAATCAGACATATTGCCAGAAATTTTAGCAATAAACTTAATATTGTAGCATTTATCATCAATTGATAAAATTATAGAAGGAATTTGCCCAGGATAATCGGATAAATGAATATTGACAATCCCATATTCTTCTGCCTTAGTTAGCATAGCATCAAGTTGTTGTTGCGAAACAACTTCTTGCATTATAATTTGCTTAGTGGGTAAAGAGTCGTTGGTAATTTGTATTTGGAATAAGTTCTCCACTCTTTTATTTAGAGATTTAAAACCATATTCTACCAGAAAATCAGATATTTGTTTGCTATCAGGCTGGGTATACTGCAATAAACTAAAATCTAAATCGACATCAACATTATAATCTAGACTAAATAATTGCCAGGAAATTAAGGCTAAATCTTTTGAGGAGCTGATGATTGCTCTCTGGCGATCGTTAGTGATTTGATCGAGTGAATTTAACAGCTCTGCTAATGAACCAAATTGTTTAATAAGTGTTGCCGCAGTTTTAGGACCAATGCTTGGCACGCCTGGTATATTATCGGACTTATCGCCGATCAACGCCATTACTTCCCTGATTTTACTTGGTTCTACGCCAAATTTCTCTATCACGTCATCTTCGGAAATATATTTTGCTTTTATTGGGTCATACATTTTAGTATGCGAATTAATTAATTGCATTAAATCTTTATCAGAAGAAATAATTATAGTATTTTGTTGTAATGCAGAAGCTTTATGGGCTAAAGTGGCAATTATATCATCTGCTTCATAACCAGCTTTCTCAATCATTGGAAAATTTAGGCTATTTGCTGCAAGGCGAATAAGTGGTAATTGACTCTTTAAATCCTCTGGTATAGGGGGTCTATTTGCTTTATATTGTTGATAAATTTGATGACGAAAATTCTTACCACCAGAATCAAAAACTACAATAGCATGTTCTGGCTTAAAATCATTCAATAACTTCAATAGCATTGAAGTAAAACCATAAAGTGCTCCAACAGCTAAGCCACCCGGAGAAGTTAATGGTGGCTGAACATGGTAGGCTCTAAAGATAAATCCGTAGCCATCAATTATTAATAAAGTATTTTTGTTAGTCATTTTGTTATTAGGTCAAATTGTTATATTTATGTATACTCTTCTGCTTTAAAGATATTGGCTCCGTAAAACTTCGGGGTATTCGCGTGCTCACGTAGATTTACTACGCTCCGCTCGCTCACCCCTTGTTTTACGTTCCAATTCTCCAAATCATTTGAGTATAGTATACAACAATTATAATCTGCACTAAGCTTTATTAGTAATTATTTTATAAATAATATTATATTTAAGCTGAAACAGGTTCTTCCACAAATCCCTTGATTGATATTTTATTTGACTTTTTAGACAAACAGCAAAAGCCGATAATTCCGATAAGACAACAAATGGGAACTATAGAAATTGCCACAATAAAATCATAGTGACTATAAATAGGAGTGCCAGATTCACTCAGTAAGCCGTCCCAATTATAAGAGATTAAATAACTCATAATTTTGTGAAAGAAATGCCCAAAAGACATGTTGATACAATTGACTATCGCAACGGCAAGTCCAATAGATTTCTCCGTAACAAGGTTACTGACAATGGTGAAGATTAGAACCTGATAACAACAAAAAATTCCTAATAAAAACATTAAAGAACTACTAGTAAAGAAATTTAATGAAGGACAATATAATAGAATGATAAAAATTACTATTGTCAGTAATCCAGTGATAGTTATTATAGCATCAGATGATTTTACTAAATTAGCAATAAGAGGAAGTATTGGACCGCCAAGACACATCCCTATATAAACAAATGAGGTAGCTAAGTTACTATCCATATCATTCATTTGATAAATTTGTTTGAAAAATGGAATAGCCCATACATCAGCAAAACCTTCTAATGCTCCTACCATTAAACCACCAAAAATCCCGATTAACAGAATAGTAGGGTTTAATAAGAGTTTCAATATCGATAATTCGGAATCTAGAGTAGTAGTAGAATTGCTACTTACATCATCATTTTTTATCAATAAAATCATTAGTCCAATAATAAATCCGATGGCAGCCAAACTATTAAAAGTTATATTATAACCAAAATAGGTGAATAATAGTTTCATTGGAGTAATAGCAAATACTGCTCCAATTAAGCCAAAAGTAAAAGAAAACCCTAGCATTACGGAGTGGTATTTAGCTGGAAAACAGCTTCTAGTAATTTTAGCTGCTGATAAAAACCCAACAGCAGAACCAGCTCCAATCATAAATCTACCAATGAGTAAATAATTGAAATTTTCGCTGGCAACAAAAGTTAAAGTACCAAGAGAAGTAGCCAAGATAGATATGAATGTAACAATTCTAAAGTTAAATTTATCGAGCATTATGCCAATTGGTATTTGCATCCCTGCATAACCTAAATAATAATATCCAGCAACTGTACCAAATGCTATGGTATCAATGGCAAATTTTTGCATAATTTCTTCTCTAAGAATTCCAGTAGAAAGTCTTAATATAAATTGAAAGGCAAAAAACATGCTGGCAAGAGACCATAATAAAAATGGTTTTTTCAAGGATAGAGCTTTATTCATAAAAAATTTAAATTATAATAATGTTGTATTTTAAGGTATCAAATTATAGTATTGAAGAGTATTTTGTCAAACTTTATAAACTAGGAGGTTGTCGGAAATAACTAAAGTAATTAATAGGGAAATGGTATTATGACTCCAGACAAGCCAAAACATGACGAAATCTTTCGCAAATCTATGGAGAATCCAATAGTTGCCAAAGAATTTTTGGCAACTCATTTGCCGAAGGATGTGCTGGCTTTAATCGATAGCACATCTTTAAAATTAGAAAAAGATAGTTTTATTGAGTCAGACCTTTCT
>JAJIYQ010000134.1 GCA_020881075.1 Rickettsia endosymbiont of Labidopullus appendiculatus | reverse complement strand
GCTCTTTCTTAACCCACCAATTTCTTTTGATAATTTCCTTTATAAGTGGTGGAATCATTGACAAATCTCTAGGTCTAGCAGTCGGCATGCTTAGAGGTATGATTATTTGTTTGTTCATATTCCTAGTCCTAATAATTTTCTTTTCTGGTAGTTATTTACAAGCAAAAACCCTAAAAGACGTTATACAAAATACTAATATTGATAAATATCCAAAATGGCTTAAAGAATCCGCAACTACTCCCTATCTAGATAATTTAAGTAAAAATCTTATAAAGACTCTACCACAAAATAGTTTGGAATCCATTAAATTACCTATAAAATCAGAGATTATTGATACTACAAATGTCTTAAAAAAGTCACAATCTAATGAATATCCTAATAAAGTAGAAAAACTTCCTGAAGAACTCAGGCAAGAACTTGATGAAGTATTGTCGCAAGAATTAGAAAAAGATAACTAATTATATTTTTGCAACCAAAAAGAGCCAAATATAGTGTTACTTTAGTTATTGCAGGTGGTCTCCCAGGAGGCTCCTACGATAGCGAAACTTTTACAGCAATATATTAATTTATGAAATCATATACCTTTAAAGAACATTTTTTAGAGCTAAAAGCTAGATTTTTACGAGTGTTTGCTGCATTCATTATTGGTTTTATTATTTGTTATTATTTTAGCAGTTATATATATAATATTTTATTAGAACCACTTGCAGAATTAAGTCATGATAATATAAGAAAAGTGATTTATACTGGTCTTACTGAAGCATTCTTTACTTACATAAAACTTGCGGCTTTTGTTTCTTTTATCATGATTATACCAATTATTAGCATAGAATGTTTTTTGTTTATAAAACCTGGACTATATTCACATGAGAAAAAATATGCGGCTTTTATCCTCTTTATGGCACCTATTTTGTTTTGGTGTGGGGGTGTCTTTGTTTTTTACTTTGTTATGCCGCATGCATGGCAATTTTTTTTGAGCTTTGAAGATCATAATGTCGTTATGCCACTAATTCTAGAAGCTAGAGTTAGCGAATATTTAAATTTAGTAATTCAGCTAATTATTGCTTTTGGTATAGCCTTTCAATTGCCTATTATTATGCTAATATTAAATTTATTAAAAATATTAACAGCAAAAGACTTAGTGAACAAGCGAAGATGGTCTATAATAATTATTTTCATTATTGCTGGTATTTTAACTCCACCGGATGTGCTTAGCCAATTTGCCCTTGCAATACCAATGCTTTTATTATATGAAACTTCAATTATTATGTGTAAATTTGTAGAAAACCGAGGAAATTAGATGTTAGATATAAAATGGATTAGAGAGAATAAACAGGAATTTGATGATTTACTTATCAAAAGGGGAATTCCTCCAATGTCCGATAAAATTACTAAACTAGATGAAAGCAAACGTCAGCTAACTAATCTTATTCAACAATTCCAGCATGCGAGAAAGAAAAAATCTAAATCTTTAGGTAATATGCCTAACAAGAGTAGTAAGGAATTTGAAGAACTAAAGCGTGATGTGGACCATATAAATGAAAAATTAGAAGAACTGACTCTAAAATTAAATAGTAATCATCAGCTCAACGATATGCTGGAAGTACTGCCAAATCTTCCTGATGATGACGTACCATACGGTACTGATGGAAGTATGAATAAACTGATCAGAACAGTTGGAGATATTACCACCAAAGCATCCCCAGTAATAGCTAAGCAGCATTTTGAGCTTGGTGAGAGTTTAGGGATGATGGATTTTGTACGTACTGCTAAAATGTCTGGTAGTAGATTTGTTACTCTCAAAGGAGATTTAGCAAAGCTAGAGCGGGCATTGATTAATTTTATGATTGATACTCATACTAAGGAATTTGGTTTTACTGAATTATCTCCTCCATCTTTAGTACGACCAGTTGCTATGTATAATAGTGGTCAATTGCCAAAATTTGCAGAAGATTCGTTTGAAACGACGAATAATTATAGGCTAATTCCAACAGGCGAAGTACCTCTTGTTAATATGGTATCTGATACTATAATAGCTAGGGAAGAATTACCTATACGTTATGTTGCTTATACCCCCTGTTACAGATCAGAATCTGGGAGCAGTGGTAAGGATACTAGAGGTATGATACGTATGCATCAATTTGGTAAAGTTGAATTGGTCACAATAACTACTGTAGAAGAGTCTAAATGTGAACATGAATATATCACTAATGCTGCTGAGACTATTCTAAAAAAACTTGATTTACCATATAGAGTTATGTTGCTTTGTACTGGGGATATGGGGTTTACTGCCCAGAAAACCTATGATTTGGAAGTATGGTTGCCAGGTCAGAATCTATATCGTGAAATTTCAAGCTGTTCTAATTGTGGAGATTTCCAAGCTAGAAGGATGAAAGCTAGATATAAAGAATTTGGTAGCAACGACACTACTTTTGCTCATACGTTAAATGGTTCTGGTTTACCAATTGGTAGAACAATAATCGCAATTCTAGAAAATTATCAAAATACCGATGGTTCAATAACGGTTCCAGATGTTTTGGTAAGTTATATGGGTGGGTTAGAACGAATTCAGTCCAATAAAGATTAAGATAGTTATGCTAAAAACAAAAGAATATATGTAGGTATCACTGGTGTTTAAAATAGCTGCTAACTCAAGAAAAATTGATAAGGATTTGTATAATAATTCTGCAGAGAATTTCATTCCAATTGCTTGTCACTATAATGAAAATACTCTATTAACTAAAAATGGGGAATTGCTCCAAACTATCCAAATAAACGGTATTAATGCAGAAAATATTAGCGATAAGCTATTCAATCTACGAGAAGTAGTGCGTAATGCTATCAAGAAAAATGTTCGTAATAAAAATTTTGCATTCTGGATACATACGGTACGACGTAAGACAAACTTAGATGACACAACTCCTTACAATAAATTATTACCAGCTAATATTCACAATCTATGGCAACAAAAAAATTACTGGGATGATAAATTTGTTAACACCTTATATATCTCAATAATTTATGATTCTAATAACATTAAAGTTAAAGATATCAACTCTTTGATAACTTCTTTATCTTTCGATAAACTTGTCAATTACCAAAATAACTACTTAGATAGTGTTTTTAAAATACTAAATAGTACTGTTGATGCAATACTTGTGGATTTGCAAGGTTTTGGTGCCGTAAAGTTAGGAATAAGATTTGAAAGAGAGGAATCTTACTCTGATCTGATGTTTTTATATCGCAGAATAGTCCATCTTAACGAGGAATATTGTTTAGTACCGATTGCCAATTTATCTAATGCTTTAGCCTCTAATCAATATGCAGTTGGTAACGATAAGATTGAAGTAATAAGTCAACATGGTAAAAAATTTGCATCAATTATTTCAATAAAGGAATATCAAGAAGTATCATCGGATGCTCTTGATGGATTTCTACAATTACCTGTAGAATTAATAGCAACAGAAATATTTTATTTCGTTGATAAAAAAGAAGTATCTAAAGCATTTGAAGAACAGGCATATATTTTACAAGTTAGTAAAGACTCTAAGCTTGCTGAGATTACAGGAATAGATAAGATAATGAATCTTGATGCTTCAATTCCAAACCAATTTTGTAAACAACAAATTTCCATTGCTATTATAGGATCAGACTTGAACAAATTGGATCAATCCATTGCCCAGGCGTCTAGGGAACTTGCTAAAATTGGAATTGTTCATGTACGAGAAGATATAAACTTAGAATCGACATTTTGGGCACAACTCCCAGGCAACTTTTCCTATATTAGAAGGTTAGCCCCAACAATTATTGAAAATACAGCTGCCTTAGCTTCATTACATAATTTTCCAACTGGAGGCCAAAATAACATATGGGGTAAAGCGGTAACTTTGCTTAGAACGGAAAAAGGAACGCCTTACTTTATGAATTTTCATGCTAAAAGTAATAATAGAGGAAATGTTTGTATTTTTGGCACAGCTAATACTGGCAAGACAGTATTAACAAATTTTTTGATTTCTGAAGCTACTAAGTATAAGCCAACAATATTGTATCTTTCCAACAATAATGATTCAAAGATTTTTGTTGAATCAATTGAAGGGCAGTGGATTGAAAAGGAAAAAAATCTAATAAATCCATTTATACTAGATGATACTCTAGAATCAAGACATTTTATTGTTGAATTTCTTAAAATAATTTGTAATCATTCTTTTTATCCTCTAAGCGAAATTGAATTAGCTTTTCTAGAAATCTTTGCCGATAAAATTCATAGTTTAGATAATAAGGATCGTAATTTTTCATCCATTTTAAAAATAATCGATTTTTCAATAGAAGGTGGAGAGTTAATTAAACTAAAATTAACAGATTATGCAGAAGGCGGATTATATGATAGTATATTTGATAGTGATAATTTTCCTTTATCCGAAGGCAATATAATAGGATTTAATCTGCATCTCTTCTCTGAGAAGTCCTTTACTGAACGTTTTTATCCAACAGATAGAAAACTTCTAGAAGCATTTTCAATGAATTTAACTAAGCATAATAGTTTATGTGCAGGGTTAATATATGCTTTTAATTATCATTTAACTATTACAGGGAAGAGTCCAAAAATATTAGTAATAGATAATCTTGATTCCTTGTATAGACCAGAAAATTTTGATAACATATCAGAAATGATTTCTGATAGATTAATGAAAAATAATGGGATCATGGTTAGTAATTTTAATTTTAGTTATTTGCAATCGATAAAAACTAGGGTGTTACAGAATTGGTTAGACTTGACAGACACTAAAATTATTTTACCATCAGAAATAAAATTGCAATATTTAGAGCAAATTTTAGGATTAAATGAATCAGAAATAAAGAAATTATCGAAATTTACAATTACTTCTAGAATGTTCTTAATAAACCAAGACAATCAATCTATTGCTGTGGAATTAAGTATAGGAAGCTTAATTGGTATTATCAAGATTTTATCCTGTAGAGCTGAGGAACTGAAAATATATAAAGAAATATTACAACAATATCCAGGACATCCTGATAGTTGGATTAATCATTTATATATAGCATTAAATCGTATTTAGTTGAAAGAGGAATTTGGTGCTAAAAAAATATTATCTAGTATTTTTCTTGTTGATTTACTCGGGCAATAGCTATGCAGCATCATTTTGGAATGAAGTTGCAAAATGCATAACTAACCCTTGCAATTGTGGTTATGGTAAGATAGATGAAACATGGAACAAAGTTGTCAAAAGAACAATATATCCAGACCCCTTGTGTCCACCATGGAACAAGCGGGATGGACGCGATACAGATAATTGCTTGGTTCAATTTGACCCCCCTAAAAGTGGAATTGGATTTTATCTGCAGCATTGTGCAGAACGTACAACAGAAAGCTCCTATTTTGCCCCAAAAATTCGTATAAGAACTCAAAGTTGTAATGCATTTGCCTGCTGGAATCAATCCACTACTTTACATTGGGATGGTGAATGTGTAGTATGGTCTGGAGCTTATGCCTTACCCTTACTCAGAATTTGTGCTAGAGTTGCTGTTCCGGCAGTTGAACCAACTCATCTTAATAAAACAGGAACGCCAGCAGATCCTGGTTATACTCCTGGAAAACACTTAAATGATGTTGGTTTTACAGAAGATGATAAATTGATCATTGGAGATGATGGAACACCTATTAAATTTGATAGACCAAAGTTGTGTGCATATAGTGATCCTGGTTTGGTAAATCTTGTTTCAGCTACCGGAGTTCACTTAGATCCGCTGGACTGGAATCCAGTGAGACAACCTCTTCATAAAACAGATGCGTTACACCCTCTTACAAAAGTCCTAATATTTTTAATAGAAATTAAGGAGGGGTTGAGTATATCGGGATTATTAGGTAAGTTGTTAGATATGATGGGTTCTGACAATACACCAGGTCTTGATAGTATAAAAGAAATAGTTAAATGGATAGGAAGAATTTTTGAGCAGCAATGGATGTATGATATAGCAAAAGAGATCCTAAAAACAATTGGTACACTAAATCGTAGTGTTGATGATTATCAATTTGGTTGCGTTGAATTGCCATTTGGTCCTTTTCCACCACCATATTGTCCTAAATTAGGTAAATTCATTATTACTCCTACTACCAAATCTGTATGTAGCAAAAAGAATGAAAACGGTTTATTTATTCAATCTTCAGATGCACCATGTGTAGTATCTAAATTAAGGAATAATCTTATTCATAATGTTGTACGTGTTAGTTTAGACAATCTTGTCCCTCTTTGTAAAAATAAAGAAAATCCTCAAGAAACCGATAAATGTGTAGTAATAAACAATCTTGGTCCATTTTCTTCAGCCCAAGGGATGCATATTACTACCGCTCAACGTGATGCAATAAAAAAATGTTCAGTTGGTGATACAAAACCTTGCGTTAATACAAAAATTGACTTTAAATGTAGCATTACTGAAAATGGTTGTGAAGATGGCTTTAGAATAGTTTACGCACAAAAAATAGGCAGTCACTCTACACCAAGTAGTTACTATGTTGATGATTTACCTGATTGTAATAGTAGTGATGCAAAGGATAAAACTACCTGTCAAGAAATATGGGGGATTAATATTGGTGAGTTTATCGATGCTAATATTGAATTTCCCAAGTTACAAAATCAGGATGGTAACAATTTATTAAAACTACAAAAAATCTTTGAACTAAAGGATAATAATGACAAGGAGCGGTCTTTTGCTGTATCAATTGTTAGAGATACTTTTTTAGATACTGACTTAGATCCTGCTTTTCGTTATGATCCAAAATCTATTTGTGTAACAGAAGGAGATCAGCTAATTGGTTGTGAAAAAAGAGTGACCGATGGCTACCAAATCTTAACCCAAAAATGTGGAGTAATTCCCGAGGTTATTTGCCCTAATAATAGCTATTATACCCCTCAATTTGTTGCGTCAATCCAAGTGTTAGACAAAGAAGGGAAAGTGGTTGATTTAACTAGCACTGTTGTTATCCCATTGTCGATATACTCAACTGAGACACAAAAGACAGAAGAAATAATAAATTTAGCAGGATATAATTTTACTTCCTTCATGGCACATATTTCTAATACCCCACCAGTTACATATATTACCATGCCCTTCTCTGGAGAAAAATCTATGAATCCTTCAACGATATATGGTAACTACAAAGACAACAAGGTTCCCTATGATACTAAAGGTACAGCTATTGCAGATGCAGTATATTTGAATGGTCTTGAATATATAAACGGTAAATATATTCAAGGAGCAACGCATGGCTGTTTACAATTCAAAGATACAGAAAAATGTATTCCTGGAGTAAATGATACTAATTGTGTGCTAGCAAAACTACTGGAATCAGATATAGTTGATTGCTTAAAATTTAAGGAAAAAAGTACACAATATCAAAACCACCTTCCTCTATGTAAAAATATTACTAATTGTAACTCTATAGAAAATATTGAAGGTATCACAATTTATAAATGCAATACCATGTATTGTTATACAAATGATCGTAAACAAGATATTGAAGTATGTAAAGTTTCTCTAAGTGCCAAGGATAGAATTGATCCACTTCCATCACAAGGAGACAAGATAAATACCGGACAGCATTACACTAATGCTTTTGATAAGGAAAAGGGTACTCCTAACTACAATCAGAAGATTGCTGCAATCCGAGATAAAACATCCCAGGAATTGGGTCTTTGCGTCGCAATTGATGCCCCTAAATGCAAAGCAATTTCTACCCCGACTGATATTAGTGGTAATGCAACATGGAACTCTAATAACATAAGTGATCCAGATACAGAAATAGGTCACTTGGCACAAGGTACTTGCAAGGATGGTTGGGTATTAATTGATCCAAATAAACCACTGCAGCGTTATTGCCTATTAAATATAGCTACTAAAAGCGTTGGTTTTGAAGCCTTACCGGAGGGAGTTGGTTGTAAAGAGAATAATGGTCTTAGTTTCAAATATACAAATGACTTTAAAAGTAATTTTCCTATAAAAAATAGCTATGATACTTCAACTAAAGTTGGTACCTTGGTACTTGGTGGTTCATACAATTCTGAAGCCTACCTAACAGATACATTACATTGGGCAAATTATGAGATTGATGTTCCCAATACTAATATGCTAACCTCTTTCACAATAGGTGGGACTGATTCGTATTATGATGATTACTTAATGATTAAAGTCAATGATAAGATTATTTATACTGGTCCCCCTAATCATGAGTTTAAGGATATAGAATGTAGAGATTATCAAGCTGACAAATGTGTTGTTTACATTTCTAAAACTGGTAAAAAAGAAGATTTTGTGCAAGCTCCTGATATATATAAATCTACTAAGTTACCACAACTTGATCTGATGCCACATTTACGAAATGGTAAGAATAATATTAAGATTTATGTTGGAGTTATTGGCGGTGGGGTGTTGAATCTTACTATTAAATACCGATTAAAATAGCATAAATCTTAATATAACTAACCAAGGCTAACATTATACTCAATTTACAAACGTCTATTAGCGAGGAGCTGCTTGGGTTAGTTATAGATTCTGTTAATAAAATTTAAATATAACTTGGTATATCAAATTCAGCTGTGTAAAATATGGAAATTTATAGGAGTCTTCGCCTACTAGGAGTCTGCCTGCGATAACGAAAGTAATTCTATATTTGGCTCTTTTTGGCTGCGAATAAATATGATTTTCTTGAAATAGGTACACTATTCCTGCAAAAATCATATATATTCTCGCCGAAAAATAGCTCAAAATATAATTAATTAGTTATCGCAG
>JAJIYQ010000133.1 GCA_020881075.1 Rickettsia endosymbiont of Labidopullus appendiculatus | reverse complement strand
TTCTTGATTAGACCTCCTTCGAAACTCTACTTCTGCTGGTAATTTGTACGTCGATGCGGTACTCGAATCCTCACGTACATTAGAGTACGCTGCGGTTCTGCGTTCCGCGTCTCCTTCAAATTCCTCAGCATAAGCGAGTTTCGAAGGAGGTCTATTATCCCCTGACAGTATATACCCACCTTTAGAACATAAATTTTGTGAAATATTTTGGCTAACTATTTGAGATACTGACTGTCTGGTTAAAGCAAGAACAGAAGGACCATCTTTATTAGCTAAAGCAATTCGCCAAGATTCAACTGTTTCAAGATAGTCTGCCGGGCGTAATACTATCATATTTGGTAAGCTTCGAAAGGATGCTAGATGCTCTATTGGTTGGTGAGTAGGACCATCTTCTCCTACCCCAATTGAATCATGGGTCATGATGTAGATTACTTGCTGCTGCATAATAGAAGAAAGTCGCATAGTTGGTTTCATATAATCAGAAAATACTAGGAAAGTAGCCCCTACGGGTAAGAATCCTGATAATGCGAGTCCGTTCATGATAGCCCCCATAACATTCTCGCGAACTCCATAATGGATGTAATTGCCAGTAAAATCATCTTTATTAATTATGTTACTAGCAGTATTTTTGATATTGTTGGATAATGATAAATCAGCTGAGCCAAAAATAATTTTATCTGATAGTTTGCTTAAATATTCTATAACTCTACCAGATGAACAACGTGTCGCTTCAGCTTTTTCTGGAATAGGGATATTATCAAGAAAAGAGCAATCTATATCAGCTTTATTGCAATAGGCTTTTTGCTCTTGAGTTATATCAGCAAACTTCTCTTGCCAATTAGTATAACTCGCTTGATTTCTTAACCAAGCCGTACCCCATATCTCTTGTAATTCCTTTGGTATAGTAAACGCCTGATCATTAAAACCTAAATTTTCTTTAAGAAGTTTGACCTCATCTTTGCCGAGCGGGCAACCATGGGCGGCATTTGAATTCA
Organism: Rickettsia endosymbiont of Labidopullus appendiculatus; assembly: GCA_020881075.1. Taxonomy (GTDB): domain Bacteria; phylum Pseudomonadota; class Alphaproteobacteria; order Rickettsiales; family Rickettsiaceae; genus Tisiphia. The sequence goes on along the minus strand of JAJIYQ010000133.1, from coordinate 4,017 downwards.
CCTTGTTAATAGAACCTTTGCCAATTAAAGTACGGCAGGCAATCAAATATGGTTTATCAGAATTTTGTGCCTTAATTAGGCTGGCATTAATTTGCTCAAAATCATGCCCATCAATAGATTCGGTATTCCAGCCCATGGCGGCAAATTTCAGCAGATGGTTTTCGGATACAGTAAGGTTGGTAGAGCCATCGATGGAAATTTTATTATCATCAAATAAAACTATTAAGTTATTTAGGCATAAATGCCCAGCTAAAGAAGCAGCTTCATAGCTTATACCTTCCATTAGGCATCCATCTCCAATTATACAATAAATTTTGTGTGCACTAAGCTCTTTGCCCAATTTTTGTTGATATTTTTTTTGGGCAATCGCCATCCCAACTGAAGTACCAAACCCCTGACCTAAAGGTCCTGTAGTAGCCTCAATAGCTTCATATGCCCCATATTCTGGATGCCCAGGAGTTTTTGAATGTAATTTTCGAAATTGTTTTAAATCTTCTAGATGAAAATCTTTATAATTTGTTAAATAATAAAAACTATAAAGCAACATAGAACCGTGTCCAGCTGATAGAACCAGGCGATCACGGTCAAACCAAGTTGGATCATTAGGATTGAATTTTAGAAAATTAAATACTAACATGGTCATAACATCTGCCATACCAAGAACCATACCTGGATGCCCTGATTGAGCATATTCTATACTATCACTTGCTAAAACTCTAATACAGTTACTTAATTTAGAATATTTTTCTGAATATTTGGGGATTTTATTAAACTTCATTATAATAAATATTAATTTTGTGTTAAAAGGATATAGATAAAAATTTTTTTATAAATCTGTACCAAAATCATTTGGGTATACAGCAAAATAGATATTATGACAACAAAACTATTATCCGTTTTTTCATTGTTTAGCACGTTATTGAATCAATTGTGGTTATCAATTAGTTCAGTAAATTTTTACCAAGATGTTTATAAATCATATAAAGGATACGGGATTAAGTATATATTTACTGTGTCTTTTATGTCATCATTGATCTATTGTATTGTTATATTTAATTACTTGTTAGTCCTCAGTGATTACTTTACTGAGAATCGTTTAACAAAAGGCACAATAACTATCGAATATATATTTAAACAATTACCGGAAATCTATTATGATGGTAGTAAAATTTCAGTTGATCAGGATGAACCTATATATTTACTCGATGAGAATGGCAATAAGCTTGCGGCTATAGACTCAAAAAATCAATTATCTTATGGGGAAAAACTTAAAGTTCCAGTCCTATTTAGTAGTAACAATATAACCCTTACTACAGTAGAAATAACCGATAAAAAAAAGAGTGTGTTTAATATTGGATATGCTAAATTATTTACTCCTGATCAAAAGATTCTCACTGAAGAAGTCATTAAAAAGCACTTTGCCAAAACCCTAACACAAGCACCGAAGATATTTATTTACATTTTAATGCCTATAATAATAGCCTTTCGTTTTATAACAATTTTATTTGAAAAAAGCTTTATTATCATCTTAGTATATTTGTTAACTAACTATTTTGGTCCTAAGTCCTCTTGGCAAACCTGTATTAGAATAACCTTATTTTCAAGTGGCATAGCAATTTTATTACAACCTATGATGGTTATATTTTTGCCAGAATTTAGTAGTATTATATTTTTTATACAGATGTTCACCAGTTTGTTACTGCTTTTAGCAATGTTGAGGATATGAAACAATAGGGAAGGGGGGTGTCCAGGAAAGTGATTAGAAAGGATTGCTTCGACCATTACATGGTCTTGCAATGACGTCTGGAAATCGTTGGCTACGCTTCCTCGCAATGACATTAAAGAATTTTTAACTTGCAGGATGTAGGTTTATTGTGTATACTTGTTTATACAATAAAAATGTTAATGATATTATGCAAACTAAAATTCAAAAATGGGGAAATAGCTTGGGGATTAGAATTCCTAAAAATCTAGCTGATAAGTTACATTTCCAACAAGGTGCATTTGTTAATTTAGAAATAGCTGATAACCATTTGATTATCACTACAGAAATATCAGAATTAGATATATTATTGGATAATATTACAGATTTTAACTGTCATCATGAAATATTAAATGATGACATTGTTGTAGGTAATGAATTGTGGTAACATTCATACCTGAAAGAGGTGATGTAGTTTGGATTAATTTTGAATCTCAAAAAGGTAGAGAGATTCAAAAAACACGACCAGCTGTAGTTCTTAGTCCTTACAAATATAACCTTAAGAGTGGTCTTGCTCTATTTGTACCTATCAGTAGTCAAATTAAGGGGTATCCCTTTGAAATAATGATAAACTTTGAACAAATAAAGGGAGCGGTATTATGCGATCAAGTACGATCTATGGATTGGAAAACCCGTATAGCAACTAAGATTCTTACATTAGACAAAATACTCATAAATGTTATATTATCAAAATTAAAACTATTGTTGTAGTTATTTGGAAGTGGATTTTTGAAACAGGATAGTACACAAAGGTTGGCAAAGGCGATTAGTAATGCAGGGATATGTTCAAGGCGTGCTGCAGAGCTGCTTATCAAAAATAGTGAAGTAAAGGTAAATGGCGTGATTATCGATTCACCTGCCACCCTGGTTGATAATACTAGCCTTATTGAAGTATCCGGAAAAGTAATAGAACAACAAACAGAATATGCCTAGGGTAATTTCAATTGGGCGATTAGATATCAATAGTGAAGGATTGCTATTACTTACCAATAATGGTGACTTAGCAAGGAAGTTTGAGCTACCATCAAGCAAACTCGAACGTGTATATAAAGTCAGAGCCCATGGTAATCCAAGCCTGTTGCTTAAAAATTATAAGAATATAGAGATTGATCAAATACGTACTGCCTCTTGAGAAATTTAAGAAATTTTTATGATTTTATGATACGAATTATCGCCGGCAAACATAAAAACCGGATAATACCCACCTTAAAAAACTCTAACTATCGTCCTTCCACTGGCAAAATTCGAGAAGCGATTTTTAGTATACTAACTTCAGGAGAATTTAGTGATGGCAGGTTATTTACCAAGGAGTCTAAGGTTCTCGATTTATTTGCCGGCACTGGTAGCCTAGCTTTTGAAAGTTGTTCTAGAGGGGCAGGGGATATTACAGTAATTGATATAAATAGTGATTATTTGCGGGCAGCAAAAGCATTTGCTAGTAAAATAGGTGAAATGGATAAAATGACTTTCCTAAATATCAACGCTACAGCTTTGCCAAAATGTAAAAACAGCTTTGATCTAATTTTTATTGATCCACCATACTATCAAAATCTTGTATCAAAGGCAGTAAATGCTTTGAAAAAAGGTCAATGGTTAAAAGATGGAACAATTATTGTCGTTGAATTTGCTAAAAATGAATATCTTGCAGACGATTCTTTAGAAATGGTTAAAGAGAAAATATATGGTGATAGTAAATTGCTTATTTTACGTTCCTAGCTTAAACTTACTTGTATACAATAGTTCTATAATATATATTATGGAAAATAAGGTTAATAATTGACATGCTACAAAAAATCGTTTATTCTCCGTTTGAAACGATTTTTAATAACAATTAAAAGAGAATATATTTTATTGCCGTACTATAATGTAAATGTGTACTGTGATACACACCTATTGCTTGTATGTACCTTGCATACATATATTTTTCATCATTATTCATCAACCATAATTTAAACTTGCCAGTACCCTGTTGATCATAAGTAACAAAAAAAATACGTATATGTATTAAATAGCTAATTTGAGTAATAAAATACAAAATATTAATGAAGAATTTGAAAAAGTATCTGACGATATAGAATTGCTGGTTCTGTTTCTGAGCAGGAAGTAGATAAATTAAGATTCAACACCAACTGTCGAAAAGCCACAAAAGAAAGTTGAGAAATTAAAAAACAATGAGACTAAACAACCTAAGTCGATAAAACCAACAACGAAATTAGTCAATAAAGTAGCTGCCTGCCCAAAGGATAATAAGTTAG
>JAJIYQ010000132.1 GCA_020881075.1 Rickettsia endosymbiont of Labidopullus appendiculatus | reverse complement strand
ATACTGCTTGTTTTACTAATGAAGAAAAACAACGATTGAGAATTATTTTAAATTCTGGTTTTGAAGATTTGTATAGATTATCAAACCCTACTAAGCAAGAATTCTCTTGGTGGGATTACAGAGCAGGTTGTTTTGAGCAGAATAAAGGTATGCGTATTGATATGATGCTTGCCTCGAGCAATGTTGCAGATTATTTAGATAATTGCTACATGTATTATAATTTACGAGCTAAAGTTAAACCTTCTGATCATATACCCGTTGTCGCCATCATTTAGCTAAATCTATTAACCAGAGGTTTCATAATACTTCAGAAGCTATCTGTAGGTACGAATTTTTTTACAAGAGGTTTCTGAACATTATCTTTTTAATATTATATTGGCTATTTTTTTTGGTAGCATAAGTATATTCGCTAATATTTTTGCATACTTATTAAAATAATAGATATCATAAGTGTTTAGTATTTTATAAGTAAACAACCCTAGAGTATAAGGTGCTATTAATAAGTTTTTTATAAATAATTTGATATAACTAAAACATTTATCAAATTTAATATCTATTACTGTAACGAGTCTCATTTTTGATAAGTAATTATCTAATTCCCTACTGATATCATGAGAATTAATATCCCAATTGATTATATTATTAATATCTTTAACTTTCTTAAAAAATTCTAAATTAGCCTTGCTAAGAGGGCTGACTTGCAAAATACGATCTCTATGACCTTTTAGCATAGGAAATAACATTTTATTCATTATTAATCGCTTATTGTATAAGGTAGCATTATTAGTTTGCAAATAATTTAGAATATTGAGAATTATCTTTTCATGATCATGGATTTTAAATCCTGTTGTTGCAATGGATTGGGTAGGTCTGCCTATATAATATTTATAAAGTGGTATATCTAAATACAGAACCTGTTTAACATATTGTATAGCTTTAGCATTATATTCCATATCTACATAAAAACATTTTTCAGTTAGTACCATATTAGATTTCTTAAGAATATCAGTTTTATAAGTTGAAGTTGATAAAATTGGTCCCCAATAATCAAATTTTATTTGGTCAAAAATTAAGATTTGTTTAGACGGAAGATGTGTATAACAACCCTCACTTCTTATAGTACTATTAGCTAACATGTCATACGATAATTCATGTAAGATTAAATCAACATCGAACATATTTAAATATTTTAGGAAATTATCTAGCCCTTGAGTATCTAGCCAATCATCTCCATCCACTATTTTAAAATATTTTGACTTAGCATGTTCAATGCCAGTATTTACTGCTCCACCATGTCCCTTATTTGTTTGATTTACAAGTGTTACAATAGTTGGGAATTTATTTTGGTACTCTTCAGCAATTGATTGAGTGTTATCAGTTGAGCCATCATTTATTACTAATATTTCTAGTAAATGCTTATTCTCACAAGATAAAATAGAATTTAAGCATCTTGGTAAATAACGCTCAATATTGTAAACAGGAATACATATACATAATAATTTTATTTGCTCATGTTCTATAGGTTTAATATAAAATTCTTGTTCATTTTGAAATAATTGTAATTCTTTTTCCAAAATCATTTTACGTGAAAATTTAGAAGAAACATCATAAGACATTTTCTCGCTTAACTCTAAAAATCTATCTGGATTGTAAAATAAATCCTCAATAATATTGGCGTAAGACTTCGGATTTTCTATATCATTACTTAAAGTACCATAAGAAGGATTAATAAATTCTGGGACACCACAAACATTAGAACTAACTAACACTAAACCAGAGCTTACTCCTTCTAAAGAACTAACCCCCATACTATCAAGTCTTGTTGGATGGAATATTATACCACAATTTTTATGAAGCTCACTAATTTGAGCATGAGTATGAAATCCTTGAATAAAATGTACATTAGGACATCGTATTTTTTCTGAGAAATCTTTAAATAATAAACCATCTCCATAAATAAAAAAGTTTAGTTGATTAAAAAATTCTTTATTCTGAAGAATAGTGATGGTCTCTATTACTAAATCTAAAGCATAGTTATTATGATTATCGAATTTTCTTAAAGTAAATATGTTTAACCTATCATCTGAAGATTTTTTAACATATTTAAATATATCAGTATCTATACCATTTGGAATTATGGCAAAATTATTGAAATTGGTATTTATATATTTCTCAGATTCTGCCTTTAACCAATTACTTACAAAAATCCATTTTATATTCTTATTATTTGCATATTTTTTATACATTAAATCTTTTGTTCTCATTCGCTGAGGTGTAACATAAGGGTTATATATCCAACCATAAGCCATGCAAAATGATTCTTGATACCTATAAAGTATTTCAGCACCATGAGTATAACAATAAATTTTTACACCATGATAAAGAATTACACTATCAATAATATCTTGTAATTCTTCGTTAATAAAATGAATTATAACTCTCTTAAAATTAGAATTAGTTATTATATTTTTTAAAAAACTTAAACTATTATAATAAACTTTTATACCATCAAATTCATTTACAAAGCTATTATTATCATAATGACAAAAAACCTCTGGCTTAATATTATGATTGGCAAAAGCTTTAATAGAAGTATGAACAAAACCAAAATTATACAAGTTTGCAGAACTAGGATATCCAGGAGAAATTATCAATGTATCAGCTGTAGAAACAGGATTGTCAAATTTACTTTTTTTAGTTATGTAATAAGTAAATTGTTTTATTTTAACTTCCGTGTTAGCTTTTAAGATAAGCACAATTTTAAAACATTCTAAATTAGATAAAGGGACTTCTAACTCTGAATTTAAAAACATCAATTTTCCAGCAACTGTAAAGGATATTTCACCCTTAACCAAAGTTCCTTTATTGACCAAACTAATAAATTGTTTACCCTTAAATAGAATAAACTTCCTATCTATAGTTATAGATATTAGTTCATTTGATGAGTTAATGATTGTGATATTATCATCTTCTTTATTATGTTTTACATATAAACCATTAAGTTTATTAGTTGGTAACGTAATAATTTTTTGTTTTAGGTCTATGGGGAGGGTCATTCTCAAATAATTATAAAGCTGTTATTTTAGTTAATGATTCTATATCTTCAAACTCCTTTAAAGCCCTTAATATTATATCATCCATATCATAATATCGATACTCAGCTAGTCTTCCGATCAGCCTTAGATTAGAAAAATTTTTAGCTATTTCTTTGTATTTATTAAACAATTCACTATTACAATCTTTGGGTATTGGATAATAAGGTATATCCTTCTCAGGGTTAGTTCTATCATATTCTTGTGGGTATTCATACATCAGTACTGTCTTCTTGTTATTAGGTACCCTCATAGTATGATTATATTCAGTAATCCTAGTATATAATTCGGTATTGGGGTAATTTACAGTAGTTACCCGTTGTAATAAAGCTTCATCATGTGTTTCCGTTGTGAATTTTAATGATCTGTACGGCAACTCCCCTAAATGATAATTAAACAATTCATCTATAGGACCAGTATATATTATATTACCTTCATATTTTTGCCCTTTAAAAAGGATTGCTTTATTATTAAGGTCTATTTTCAGTAAATCTTTAGAATCGGTATTTAGCAGAATATCAATATTATCATGACTTAACATTTTCCCAAACATTGCTGTATAACCTTCAACTGGTAAAGCTTGAAAACTTTGTTGAAAATACCTATCATCATAAGAAATATGTACAGGAACTCTAGCCGTTATGGTCTCAAAATCCAAATTTTCTGGTTTATCACCCCATTGTTTTACTGTATAATTTAAATATAATGTTTCAAATATAAAGTTTCCTAATGCTCTTATATCGCCATCATCATAATTTCTTAGCTTAGAAACGGATACTTTAGTCTCCATACCAAAGTTTACAATTAATTTATCTTTATATAATAGGGCTTTTTCAACTGGTAATAGAAGTTCTAAAGAGGTTAGATTAAATGGTACTGGCACTAATTGATCGTTTATTTTAGCTAAAACTTTATGTTGGTATGGATACCAATGAGTAAAATTACTTAAATAATTTTTTACTTTATCTTCATTGGTGCGAAATAGATGGGGACCATATTTATGAACCAATATATTATTAACATCTTTATAATCATACATATTACCAGCGATATGGGGTCTTTTCTCTATGACCAACACCCTTTGGTTAAGTTGCGAGGCTATTCTTTCTGCAAGAATAGAGCCAGCAAAACCACTACCAACTATTATATAATCGTATATAATCATAAACTCGGGTTAAATAAATTTTAAAAATTACAACATAATGCTTTATTTTGCTCATATGTCAAGTACGAATTGAATACATCTAACAATATTAAAGTATATTATATTTTGTACTGGCAGGTGTGTCAATGTTATTGACTGACTATGATAAATACCATAAAGTAGAACTACTTTAGTTGTTGCAGATAAGCTTCCTAGGTTGCTTTGAACGTTCACAATCCGATTAATAATAGGACACTATTACCACGCATTCTCAATAATAATGGGTATACTGTAAGGTTTAATAATTATTAGATCAAATCTAACCTGATAATTTTGGTATTTAGGGTTAGAGCTTAAAAACATACTGGTAGCTCTTTTTATTCTCATCTGTTGATGAGTTGATAATATTCTATCATCCACGTCAGAACATCTTGCTTTTACTTCTATAAAAACAAGTTGTTTACCACGCAGGGCAATAATATCAATCTCGCCAACATAATATCTTTTACGATGATAGAGAATTTGATAAAATTTAATTTTGTAAATAATAATAGCTACATACTCAGCTATTAAACCAAGGGTAATCTTTCTCATAATGATTAATTATGCAAGTTTACAAATTTACTATTTAAATACTCAAATATTCCCTCATCTGAACCTTCCACTCCAAACCCTGAATTTTTTCGCCCAGCAAATGCTGCCTTGGCATTAGCAGGTAGCGAATCATTAATTGATACCATACCAAAATCAAGTTTTGTTGCCATTATTTGAGCTATGGCTATATTATTGCAATATATATAAGCTTGCAAACCATATTCCGTATTATTAGCTCTATTTATAACTTCTTGTATACTCTTCTGCTTTGAAGAATTGGCTCCGCAAAACTTTGGGGCATTCGCGTGCTCACGTACTAACTGTACGTTCCGCTCGCTCACCCCTTGTTTTACGTTCCAATTCTCCAAATCATTTGAGTTTATATTACCAAATTTATAACATGCAAGAACGGGACCAAATATCTCTGTGCTAAAAATTTCCATATTATCCTGACAATTACTAATAATTGTTGGCTCAAAAAAATTACCATGAGCTTTACCTCCGCATAAGATTTCTCCACCTTTATTTTTAGCATCTTCAATCAATTTTAAAATCTTATCTATAGCTGCTTTATTAATCAACGGTCCT
>JAJIYQ010000131.1 GCA_020881075.1 Rickettsia endosymbiont of Labidopullus appendiculatus | reverse complement strand
CTTCTCAGAAGGAATTTTGATTTTCTGTTATAGCATACAAAAGAGTTTTTTTTTTCCACATATGTTTTCCAATGTTATGCTTAATTATTGATCAACTTGGCAATTTTACATCTATTCTCTGTAACCTAGGGCGGAAGGGCCAGTAAAGGCCGATAGCCTAAATAATATACATTAGGATTTTTATAAAGTATATTTGTTGTAGTTTTTTTTTCTACTTATTGATATAAACAACAACAAAAAAGCGTTACAATACCTATTGCTTTTTCTGCAATGTATGAAGGAATATAGACAATAAGATAAGCTCCTATACAAGCTCCCACAACCCCTAAAAAGAAGCTCTGAATGCAAGATAAAAATCCACTTTCCCATTTTTATAAAATTGCCTTAATCCTGCTACCATTGTGCCAATGGATGCAACTCAAGCACTTGCAATGGCAGATTGTGGGGAAATGCCTAACCAAATCATTATTGGAACAGTAACAAGAGCACTGCCACCAGTATTAGTGCCAATAAATCCAGTTATTAAGCCCAATATAAACAATATAAACAATATAGAATCATGAGACATTATTCTACTTTCTGATACTGACTTAATTTCTTTGATATCAGCAATAATGCAGCTTTTTTCTCAATAATGTTAGTAAGGTCATACATAGTAAAAACGCTCTCATCTGCAATAATAGGGGTGTTTACTTTTCTTCTTAGTTCAGCCATACCTTCAACGTCTATTCCAGCAATAGGTTGTTCTATAGATTGTAAATTGTACTGTTCAAGCTCTTCAATTGTTTTTAAAGCAGTTGCTCTATCGTAACCACCAATAGGGTCAATTTCTAACATAAAATCTTCTCCAACTACTTTTCTCGTCATTTTGAAGCATTCAATCTCGTTTTTATAATCAATTCCACCCTTAAGGGTTAACATTCTATACCCATTATCTATAAATTCTTTGGCTTTTTCGGTCACTTCTTTTGGAGTACCCAATGGCAGACTCCTGCCAACATAAAATTTTGTGTTGTGCATTCCGCCTAGCACTTTCGCAGCTGAAATACCTAATGCTTTTCCGGTAATATCATACACTGCATGATCAATAGCACACTTTGCAAAATAATTTCCTCTAATAGTTCTTTCCACCTTTTTTTAATCACAAGCCCAATTTCAGTTGTATTTAGACCTAATAAACTTGGTGCTAGATAGTTATTAATAACAGAAAACATGCTTTCAGGAGAATAGCCTTGTACATTAAATCTCGTTATAAAAGTTTTTCGCTCCTAATTAAATAACGAGTTCTACTTATCCGACTAATTGTTAACCTAATTGTGTTTGAAGATCACGATAAAAATTCTCGTGCGATCCAAGTGCAAGAAGTATTATAGATTGCTCTTGTTGATTGTACATATAAGCAAAAATAGCATGTTGTTCTATCATACGAAATTTATGGACACGTATGATAGAAAGATCACCAACTTTTTCAATACCAATTAAAGGCTCAAATAAAATAATACGAATAGCCTTATCCAAACAATATTTACAACAATATTTTTGGTTGGGATGTAATTTTTTTGCTACCTTTTTTAAAGGTATTAGTTTGAAGAATACGCATGACTTATTTACTTAGTAAACTTGTAGTCTTCGACATGACCATCATTTATCTCATCTAAAGCAAAGAGTATATTTTTAATAAAGCTATATGGCAAATCTGGATTTTCTTAAGCCATCTTGCCGATACGAAACCAATATTCAATTTGTTTGGGAACTGAACGATTGTAGATGGTAGAATGACGTTTATCTTGTTCAATTAATTTATCTGATAATTTTACTACCGCTGACATAATATTACCTATTTAATATAATAATTAGGAGTATTTTACCACAAAAAGTAACTATATACAACCTTTTCCTAACAGCTTTAGCCTACACTGGACTTATTTGCTAGTTTATGTTACAATACAGGGTTTAGCACATAGTAAGTGCCGTCAATTAAAGTCATTATTCTCCACTTTGACATAGCTCAATTGTGTTTCGGTGTGTTTCTGGCGATGATTGCAAATTCGTTAATTTTAATTGCAATGACGACGTCTCTTCTCGT
>JAJIYQ010000130.1 GCA_020881075.1 Rickettsia endosymbiont of Labidopullus appendiculatus | reverse complement strand
CTGCGATAACTAATTAATTATATTTTGAGCTATTTTTCGGCGAGAATATATATGATTTTTGCAGGAATAGTGTACCTATTTCAAGAAAATCATATTTATTCGCAGCCAAAAAGAGCCAAATATAGAATTACTTTCGTTATCTCCGACAGGCTCCTAGGCTTACGCCTTCTCGCAATGACGTCTTGTACTTTAACTTTTTTTTCGTGAACGCTCACAAAGTATAACTGGTAGCTTGACGTTTAAAAGTAATAGTTGGTTTCTGCTTGGATACTTGATCAATTTTATCTACTAGGAATGCGTGTAACTGTACATTACCTTTAACATTAGTATGTTCTGCTTTCCGTTGTGTATGTCCTATTTTTGAGAATTCTTCTCCATCTACTATCCTACCTTCTGTCATAAATCTAACCTGGTCTGCATCTGGTTTGTTTTTACCAACTTTCTTAGACTTTTCCCATCTTCCCTCCACTACAGCCTTTGATAACCCCCGCAACAAGCCTATTTTTTCTTGAGGGGTTGATAAATTTTTCAACTCTTTATCAATATCTTTCTTTTGATTTTCAAGGTCTTTACCTTCCAAATTTTTAGACAACTCTCCTACCAATTTTGTAATATCCTCCTCACTTTTCCGAGCTGGAGGACGTATATATTGTGATTTTAATAAACTTGCTCTGATACTTTCAGTCTTATCTCTAGCCTCACTATTTATTAACACAGCTTGAGAGATTCCAGGTGTATCATGTACCTGTTCTACTGTTTTTTTCTCTATAACTTTTTCAGATAGAGTGGCATACAGAGGTTGATATTCATTAACCTCTAATACCACTTCCTTCCTTTCAACTATATCAATAGGCACCATATTTTCTTGTGCTTTATACAATTGTGCTTTAATATCTTGTCTAGATATTACCATGAGATCCGGTGCATCGATAGATTGCGAAATATCTACCCCCTGTCCTGGATTTTTGCTTGCTTCTTGCATCGTTGTCTTATGTTCTTCTTGCGTTACTGGCATTTGTTCACCAGGCTTTATATGACCAACTATATCAGGGCTATTTTTTCTAGAGGTTATCATAAGATCTACAGATAATGGTTCGATAGATTGTGAAATATCCACACCCTGTCCTAGATTTTTGGCAACTTCTTGCATCATTGTTTTATATTTCTCTTGCGTTACTGGCAAGGTATATATCTGTCCGCCATGCTCTATATAGCCAACTGCGTCAGGGCTATCCCCACTGAACTTCACTGGATGTGGTGAGCTAACCTCGACAAGCTTACCATCATCATCATAGTGAGCAGTAAAATATACAGCCTTACTTGCCGCAATATTTTTGCCATTCTGATCCTTGACAGCTAACGATAAATGCATCGGACCATTATTATCAAGTTCTATCGGAAAATCTATCGTCCTATAATTGTTAATTGTAACGTTAGTACCATCACTCTTTTGTACTGTATGAGGAGGATTTATTTTATGGGTTGCTTCTGCTAATGTTGCAATTTCGATACCGTTTGCATCTCGTACTACCTGTTTCCTAGTATTAATATCATTACCATTTTCTACAACTCCATCCTTCCATTCCATAGTAGTGAATATACCAGCAAACTCCGTATGAACGTTTTTATAGCCGGCAATTTCGACTTGCTCTAGAACCCGTTTTAAATCTTTATCTGTTTTTAGAATCTCACTGATTTTTTCTTTATTTTGTTCATTTTCAAAGTACTTACGAAACTCATTTATATCGTCAATTTTTTCTTTTTCTACTATACCACTATTTACCAAAGCTGTAACTATTAGCTCCCTCTGCTTGGTTAATATCTGGCTTCTAATTGCTTGGGTTATAGGATCAATAGCTCGATCAGCAGCAGAAAAAACAGGAGTGTTAACATCAGAAAAAGATTCACCTAATTCTATAGGTGGATTTTCCACTTCTGACTCTGACAAGAACAAGACGTCCTGGGCAAGTTCTTGGGGCTTGGTAGCAACCACGATTGTCTCTAGTTCTTCTTTATATTCTTGCCAATCTTTAGGAATTTCTGCATCCTGTATGTATCCTACCAATTTTTCAGCAAGTGTATCGAACACTATGGATGGTGTTTCTATTTTGTCAGATTCTGGCAACTCATGTAGTTTTTCTATATTATTTCTAATGGTTTCAGCAAATCCATCTAATATGTTTTTTTTAGCGTTAGGACTGACTGCACTGTCTTTTAAGGTTCCATTTATGATTTCAAATAAAGATTGAGCTATAGGTTCAGCTTTCTCAACATTTGTTTCTTTTCTACTTTTATTTACTTCTATAAGAAAATCTTCATAATATTCAAAATATTCTCTAGGATTTTTTTCTTCACTCATTTCTTTACCCATGGTCCCCACCCCATTCTTAAATTCTAATTATTATTTGATGCTAAATAATATTCTTCTTTAAAGCAACTAATTTGTTTTATTTTTAAGACAACCTCATAAAATAAGCAAGCTCATTACTTTTCTAGGTTGAAAATAACTATTATATCATATAATTAGTTAGCACTAATAGCACAAGAGTATATTATATAAAAAATAATAATTTTTATTCTATAGTGATATTGTTTGCAGATTTAGTATTATCAGGATAAAGCCAAGTAAAGAGTACGGCAAATAATAAAGAGAGATTTAGTAACAAATTCCATTCTGTCATCGATATGCCAAATAATTTAACTGTTGCTTTGGTACAAGTCGTGATCGGTTGGCTATAAAATATCTCTTTAATATCTTGGATGGATAAGTGTTTAGGAATATGGATTAAAGTTGAACAAAGAACACTTGGATTAACTATTCCTCTTTCTACGGTACTATGATAGCCTGCTAATATGCAAGCACCTAATAAATTTAGAGTGATAAAAAATAAAGTATATTTGCTTATTTTTTTAATAATTAATGCTACAACTGAAATCTTGATGATAAATAAATATGGGAATCTTTGATAAATACATAAGGGACAAGGTGTAAAATGTAATATATATTCAACAAAATAAGCTAAAGATAAGGCAAAGATGCATATGCAAATTAGGGTTATATGTAAAATTCTAAAGCTATCTTTACGAAGAAAATGTACAATAGAAAGAATAGCCATAAGTAAATAATAATTTTTAATCGGCTATTGTCTAAGAATATTATAAAAAATTCAAGAGATATATTTATAAATTTACAAAAAACCATGTATATTTATAATCTTGGTAAATCGAATCAAACTTATGGATATTATAGATGTCAGAATTAGAAATTTTAGAAGATGCTGTTAAATCAAATGCTTGGACTTTTTTAGAAGCAAAAAGAATATTAGATCAATTGGGTGGTAAAACCCCAGCTAAAGGCTATGTATTATTTGAAACGGGCTATGGACCGTCAGGGTTACCGCATATTGGTACATTTGCAGAGGTTGCTATATCTATAATGGTGCAAGAAGCGTTTAAACAGCTATCGAATATTCCAACGAAGATGTTCTGTTTTTCTGATGATATGGATGGTCTACGTAAAGTTCCAAGTAATATCCCCAATCCTGATATGGTAGCATTGCATATTGGTAGACCTCTAACATCTGTGCCAGATCCTTTTGGTGAGTGTGAAAGTTATGGGCATTACATGAACGCTAAACTCCGCTCATTCTTAGATAAATTTGGTTTCAAATATCAATTTGTTAGTAGTACAGAATGTTATAAATCCGGTTTATTTGATCAGATGATGCTAAAAGTCATAGACAAATATGAGGAGATAATGGCTCTAATGTTACCAACCTTTCGAGCCGAAAGAAAAGCAACCTATTCGCCTTTCATGCCGATTTGTCCAAAAACCGGTATTGTCCTGCAAGTACCTATTAGCAAGGTTGATCGTTTAAACGGCACTATTAGCTATCAAGACGAAGAAGGAAAATTGGTTGAAGTTCCTGTGACCAAGGGGCATTGCAAACTACAATGGAAACCTGATTTTGGTATGCGTTGGGCTTCGCTACAAGTTGACTATGAAATGTATGGCAAAGATCATATGACTAACGCCAGGTTATACTCTGGAATCTGTCGAATTTTGGGTGGCATTGAACCAGTACAATTTTTTTATGAATTATTTCTTAATGAAGATGGAGAGAAAATTTCTAAATCTACAGGCAACGGTATTACAGTTGATCAATGGCTACAATATGCTCCTATAGAAAGTATGGCATTATTTATGTACCAGAATCCAACAAGAGCCAAACGTTTACATTTTGATGTAATACCTAAAAATGTTGATGAATATATTACATTTAATAAAAAATACCATTTAGAAACTGATCAAGTAAAACGTTTTGCTAATCCAGTACACCATATTCATCATGGGAATGTGCCTATTATTGAAACTTTTGGCATTAGTTTTAGCTTATTGCTCAATCTAGCATCAGTTTGCAATCCGGAAGATAAATCGGTACTTTGGGGATTCATCAGTCAGTACGCTCCAGATGCGACGCCGCAAAATGCTCCGTACCTTGATCATTTAACAGATTTTGCCATTGGTTATTATAATGACTTTATTAAAGCGAATAAGTGCTATTTAACGCCTAATGTTCAGCAAAAAGTTATCTTACAAGAAATTAGCACTATGTTATCTGCTTTACCAGTAGATAGTACTTCCGAACAGATTCAGGAGAAAATTTATGATATAGGTAATAATCATGGTTATCATAATTTGCGAGATTATTTTAAAGAATTATATCAAATATTACTTGGTCAAACTGAAGGACCAAGGCTTGGGTCTTTTGTTAAACTTTTTGGTATTCAAGATACTATAAATTTGATTGATGAAAAAAATAAGGCTTGACCAGCATTTAGTAGAATGCCAATTAGTTGATGATATTAACATCGCACGAAGCTTAATAATCCAAGGCAAAGTATATGTTAATCAGCAGCAAAATACTAAACCAGGTACTGGAATATCAATTGATACTCGTGATATTATTATAAAACGCCCGATACATGATTATGTATCACGAGGGGCGTTAAAATTAATTGCTGCTCTAGACCATTTCAATATTGATCCACAAGGGCTGATTTGTCTAGATATAGGCTCTAGCACCGGTGGTTTTACTGAGGTTTTGCTTCGTAGAAAGGCTGAAAAGATTTTTGCAGTAGATGTCGGATATGGCGAACTACATCATAAACTGCGTAATAACCCTAGAATTTCAGTAATTGAAAGAACTAATGCCCGGTATTTAACAATTGAGCAAATTAGTTTACCACCAGATATTATCGTTTGTGATGCCAGCTTCATTAGCCTTACTACCATATTACCCACTGCATTTGGTTTAGCAAAAGATAATTGCCGTCTAGTTGCCTTAATTAAGCCGCAATTTGAAGTGACCAAGAATGAGGTCGGGAATGGTGGTATTGTTAGAAGCCAACTCTTACATCAAAGAGTATGTGATAAAATTCAACAATGGCTAGAATCAAATTATAATTTTAACATATTTGGGGTAATACCCAGCCCTATTCTAGGAGCAAAAGGCAACCAGGAATTTTTAATTTATGGACAACGTAGAAAAAAACTATAAATCATCCCAAAACCAAAGAAGAAAAGAAATTGATTTTTCAAAATAAAATTAGTGACCATAAAAAAGATGGGAAACCTATTGTTTAGAGATGCAGTAACAGCGGATCAGCCAAATGAAGCATAGTCATTTTTTTAGTGAGGCAGTACGTAATAACGCCACTTTATCTAATTGTTCCCAAGCAAAATTCTGATCTTCTCTACCAAAATGCCCATATACCGCTGTTTTTTGATAACAAGCAGTTTGCAATTTGAGTTGTTTTATAATTCTACCTGGTCTTAGATCAAAATGCTCATTTACTAATTTTGCTATTTCGTTATCAGTTAGTTTACCAGTACCAAAAGTGTCAACTAAAATAGATACAGGAGCTGCCACTCCAATTGCATAGGATATTTGTATTTCACAACGATCCGCTATCTCAGCTCCTACAATATTCTTAGCAATATAGCGAGCCATGTAAGCAGCAGAGCGATCTATTTTTGTTGGATCTTTGCCAGAAAAACAACCTCCACCATGCCTAGCCATTCCCCCATAAGTATCTACTATAATTTTTCTACCAGTAAGCCCACAATCTCCTACAGGTCCACCAATAACAAATCTACCAGTAGGGTTAATTAAATATTTTGTGTCTTTAGTAATCCATTCTGCTGGTAGTTCTGGTTTAATAATTTCATCCATTACTGCTTCTACTAGCTGGCTATGAGTTACATTACTATAATGCTGAGTTGATAATACAACCGCATCAACACCAACCGGCTTATTGCCTTGATATCGTAAAGTAATTTGTGATTTTGCATCTGGACCAAGCCATGGCAAAATTCCTTGCTTACGTAACTTAGCTTGCCTCTTAACTAATTTATGAGCATAATATATTGGAGCTGGCATCAGAACTTCTGTTTCATTACAGGCGTAACCAAATACCATCCCTTGATCACCAGCACCAATCATATCCTCATCTTGGTTATCCACACCAATAGCTATATCTACTGATTGTTTGGTAATACCGGATATAACAGCACAAGAATCCGCGTCGAACCCAAGACTTGGATCGTTATAACCAATATCTCTTACTGTATCACGTGCTATTTGCTCTATATCAACCCAAGAATTTGTAGTAATCTCTCCACTCACTAAAATCATACCAGTTTTCACTAAAGTCTCACATGCAACACGGCATTTAGTATCTTGAGTGATAATTGCGTCTAAAATTGCATCAGAAATTTGGTCAGCAATTTTATCTGGGTGTCCTTCAGATACTGATTCAGAGGTAAAAATTCTATTTTTTATCATAAAAATACTCTTTGGATTAACAGAAATAATTTGTGTTTATATTTATTAAACAACGGATATCAGTAATAAAGCCTAATTCAAATAGCTCTCTCCACATTAACTATGATAAGAGGCGATTTATTCATTTCATGTTTTAATATTTTGCGAATAGCTGACCTTACCGCATTTTCGACCTGCTCATCGAGGAGATTACCTTTTGATTTTTTCTGAATTTCTACTGTTTCAGCAATATTATCTTTGATTAGACTAATTAGCTGTGCATCATCATTAGAGTCAATAAGTCCTGGCATAGATAAAATAGGTCTACAAGTAAGTTCACCCTTCTTATTTAGTATCAGAGAAGCAACTACTATACCATCATCACGCATACGTCTGCGGGTTCTAAAAATTGATGATTCAGCTGGTAAAAGATAATTGCCATCAACAGCCAAATAACCCGTTGTTACTTTAGTTAAAATACGGGGATTATGAGGATCAAGTAATACTAGGCTACCATTTTCTACTTCAATAGCATGCTTTATACCATTTTTACGAGCTAATTTTGCTTGCTCATGTATGTGTACCGGTTCACCATGTACTGGCACGCAAATCTGAGGTCTAATTAAGGCGTACATTTGCTTGAGTTCGTCAATTGATGGATGTCCAGAAACATGAACGAAATGATCTCGTTCAGTTATCACTTCAATTCCTGCTTTTACGAAAATATTAAACATACGGAAAATTTTCTTTTCATTGCCAGGAATAATTTTTGAAGAAAATATAACTGTATCTTTAGGAGCTAACTTGATACTAGGGTGACTATTATTTGCCATTTTGGCAGTAGCTGCTAGAGGTTCCCCTTGACAGCCAGTAGCAATAATTAAAAGTTCTTGCCTTTTAAATCTTGCAACATCCCGCTCATCAATTAAAGGGGCAATATCTTTCATATAACCACTTTCCTGAGCTGCGAGCAAAATTCTATGCAAACTTCTTCCTGATAGCACTACTTTTCTTCCTGCCATCTGACCTGCATGAATTATAGTTTCAAGCCGTGCCAAATTTGAAGCAAAGGTTGTTACCACAATCATTTGGGGGCAACCTGCTATAATATCTATTAAACTTTTACGCACTTCTCCTTCCGAACCAGAAGTCCCAGCATTAAATACATTAGTTGAATCACAAACTAAAGCTAAAACCCCTTCATCGCCATAGGATTTTAGTAAATCTTTGTTAGCTTTTTCACCGAGTAAAGGATCATGGTCAAACTTCCAATCTCCAGTGTGAAAAACATTGCCAGCTTCTGTGCGTATTATAATTGCTTGCATTTCTGGAGCTGAATGGGTAAGCGGTACCATTTCTAATTGGAATGGATCAAGATTTATTTTTGCCGAAGGTTTTACTTCATGAATTTTTATAGTTTTAGCAAAATCATATTCAGCTAATCTAAGTTTCAGAAAATTTGCAGTAAAGGTAGTGGCATATATTGAGCATTTTAGACTGCTCCACAAATATTGGATTGCTCCCAAATGATCTTCATGTGCGTGAGTTAGGACTAAAGCTAACAAATCTTTTTTATATTGTTCGATAAAGCTAATATCAGCAATTATCATATCAACACCTGGTAAATAGTTATCAGCAAAGCCGCTACCGCAATCAACCATCAACCACTTTCCCTTATAATGATATAGATTGACGTTTATGCCGATTTCATTTGACCCGCCAAGTGGTAAGAATAGTAAAGCATTTTTATGGTTTTTAATGTTGAATGGCATGTTAACTTCTATATTATGTATGGTTTAAGTATATTTTTATACCTTATTTTCGGCTTTTAGTCTATGATTAATACTAACTTAGTTTATGCGAACATATTTGCCTTTGGTATAGTCTTATTATTGATCGTACTATTTCCTAATTTTGATATAGATTTCTCAAATTTATTCTACGACAGTCAAGATGGATTTATCTACCGTAACAATATCATTGTCCAATTATTGTTTGAAATTATTCCAATATTAACTAAACTACTACTTACAGTAACATTATTATACTTAATTTACTTAATTGTTAAGCATAAAACTTTTAATAGACTTATTATTTCTGGAAGCTTTTATATAATTTTATCTACAACAATAGGTCCTGGATTGTTGGTGAATCATCTATTTAAAGAACATTTTGGCAGGGCTCGTCCTGTACAAATTAAAAATTTTAATGGTTCCAAAAATTTTACTCGAGCTTTTTCAATTTCTAATGAATGTGTACATAACTGCTCATTTTCATCAGGACATGCAGCTATGGGATATAGTTTAACTAGCCTTGCGTATATTGCTCCTGTTATATATTTCTCAAGAATCTACAGTATCACCTTAATTTTTGGCTCATTAATTGGGTTAAGTCGTATATTAATGGGGGGGCATTTTTTAAGTGATGTATTAGCCTCATGTTTTTTTGTATTAATAATTAACCATATATTGTATTTATGTTGGCAAAAACTAAAATTAATGTAAATAAAATTGCAATTATTTTTAACAATTCCACAAAATCGTTAGAACTAGTTAAGCAGCTCGAACTATGCTATAAATTTTGCAAAGTGGAAGAAGCAGAAGTAATTATTGTAGTTGGCGGAGATGGCGAATTATTACATGCGATACATCGTTATATGCACCTGAACGTTCCTTTTTATGGAATTAATTCTGGCAATATTGGGTTTTTAATGAATTCAATTATTATCGAAAAATTAATAGATAATTTACAAGAATCAATAGTTTCTCATTTATACCCTTTAGAGACGCAAGTAGAAACTGTAGATAGTAAAACCTATACCGCCCTAGCTATTAATGAAGTCTCGATATTTCGTAAAACCAACCAAGCAGCTAAATTTAAGATTGAAATTGATCAAGTTGAACGTATGAGTGAATTAGTAGCTGATGGGGCAATGGTTGCGACTCCAGCTGGTAGCAGTGCTTACAACTTATCTGCCGGGGGTCCTATTTTACCACTTGAGTCAAATGTATTATGCCTAACACCAATTTGTCCTTTTCGTCCAAGACGTTGGCACGGTGCATTATTACCATTTTCCACTATTATAAGATTTGAAATTTTAGAAAGTAATAAAAGACCAGTAAATGCAGCTGCCGATTTTCAGGAATTTGATGATATTAAGTCAGTATTAATTAAATTAGCAAAAAACAAGATGATCAAATTACTATTTGATAAAAAAAATAGCCTTGAAAATCGAATTATTAAAGAGCAATTTAATGAGCAATAAGGCAAAAAGACTAACTGTTAATAGTGTATTTCCTAGTAATGCACCTATAACATTAGTTCGTCCTTTAGCCTCCCAATCTTGCTAACCAAAACATCTTTATCCTTTTACAGCATAACCATGAGTACAAGGCATATCATGAGCAAAACCACTTTCATCTGAATTTAGAGTCAGTCTGATATTTCTTGCTTTCCTCCACCTTTCTAGTTTTTTCATACACTCCCTGTAGGCTTAGCTCTTGCTCTCGCATTGCATTGGCTATGTGTGCTTCTTTTTCCAAAAACTCGATATGGTTTTGATATTCAACATTTCTCTGATCTCAGCCTATATTTTTACCAAATATCTCTTTTTCCCCTTCTAATTTAGTTTATAGAATTGTGATATTGTTACAACCAAAATTTATTATTTCAATTTTCGATATTATTTTTCTCTTGCTATTAATTAATCAAATCATCACTATAATTATTAGTGTTAATAAATATTAAGGTGAATTAATGATAGGATATCAGCAAGAACAAAGAAGCCTAACTAAAGAGCAAAAACAAGCAGTAGGGTTACTGTCCGTTGGAACATTCTTAGAGTATTTTGACCTGATGCTTTATGTACATATGGCTGTATTTCTTAATGAATTGTTTTTTCCAAAATATGATCCTCATACTACCGCTATTTATTCAGCTACAGCTTTCTGCTCTACCTTTGTTTTTAGACCAATTGGAGCATTAATTTTTGGTTGGATAGGTGATAATATAGGACGTAAGACTACCGTTATCATAACGACTTTTATCATGGCTTTATCATGTCTTACTATGGCTAATCTGCCTACTTATGCCCAAATTGGTATTACAGCTTCTTGGTTGATTACAATATGCCGTATAATGCAAGGAATATCCTCTATGGGAGAGGTAGTAGGAGCAAAACTTTATTTAACTGAACTTATAAATCCACCAATCCAATATCCAGCTGTTTCATCAGTGTCGATTTTTGGTACTTTAGGAGATGTTGTTGCTTTAGGAATAGCATCGTTAGTAACCTCCTATGGATTTGATTGGCGTCTAGCATTTTGGATGGGAGCAGGCATAGCACTAGTTGGTACAGTAGCCAGAAGAAATCTTAGAGAAACGCTAGAATTTGCTGATGCCAAACGTCAACTAAAAAAAACTTTTCAGCAGACTTCAAATGTTGCCAGCATAGATCTCAAAAAACTAGAAAATAATCCAATATGGACAGAAAAAGCTAATAAAATAACAATAATAGCCTTGTTTCTAGTAGAATGCATGTGTCCTGTATGCTTTTATTTTGCTTATATTTATTGCGGAAATCTTTTAAAAACTTCTTTTGACTATAGTGCTGCACAGGTTATTCATCAAAATTTTATTATCTCAATATGTTCCTTCTTAAGCACTTTGGTATTAGCATATTTAAGTTATAAAATATATCCGTTAAAGATTTTAAAAACCTTATTATTGATATTTTGTGTATTTGCTTTAGCTTGCCCTTATTTATTAAATAACATTAATAGCTCCCTTGATGTTTTTTTAATTCAATTATTTATTATATTATTTGCACCTATCGGTCCTAGTATAGGACATCCAATCTTTTATAGATATTTTCCTGTCTTTAAACGGTTTAGTTGTGTTAGCATTACATTTGCTATATCTCGTGCCTTGATGTATTTAGTTACTTCTTTTGCAATTGTTTACTTAACTGAATATTGGCATCATTGGGGGATAATGATGATATTGTTTCCAGTTTGCATAGGTTTTACATTTGGAATATTTCATTTTGAAAAATTGGAGAAAAAGGCTGGGAATTATCCACAATAAGTCCTATATAGATCATGGTGAACAGAATGTGGTATAGCTAAATGTTGACAACATAATTCAATAATTTGTTTTGTTACTGTTGGTATTTTTAAATGCATAGATAAAGTTAAAAAATGTATTACCGTCTCCTCTATAATCTTCTTAATTTTTTCAGGGGATTTTACACCAACAGTTTCTAGATTATGAATTCTATCAAAAATTTTAATCAATGCCACATCATATTTTTTTTGCTGAAATAATATATTTAGTGTTTCTGCAGAGCTAATCTTGCCATGAGGATTGACCCTAGTTAAGTCTTCTACTTGACTAGCAATCTTACTACCAAAAGTGTACGCAATCATCTCTTCGGTAAGTTCTGTATCTTCAATGGTATCGTGCAGTAATGCGGTAACAATCATGTCGGTTCTAAACAATTTTGGAACTGTTAGAGCAGTATATTCAGCAACCATATAAGCCACTTCAATCGGATGTGAGTAATACGGCCCGCCTGACTGCCTCATTTGACTGCCATGATATTCTTTAGCACAATAAATGCCTTTTTTGACTTCATCAATATCCACCGGTGCAACTACTTGTTTATTTAGCTGTTCAAGTTTAGTAAGTAACCGTTCAGCGTAAGTACAAGACCTGTATTTTGAATTATCCCAACAGTTAATATCTTTCATGCAATAACCTATTATTTTTACCTTTTTGCAACCACTTTAATTATCATTAGAATCGATTTTAAATTAGAAGTCAACTTATTTAATGAGAAAAATTAGATATTTTTCTATTAGAACAATATCTAATATTTTACTCGCATGGGATATGGTTTTGATAGTTAATACCCCCTTAATGTCATGTGATATTTTAGCAAAATATCTTTTATTACCTTCTGGGATGATTAGTTTATAGTCAATTCAGGAGAATTTGGGGCTAAGAGCAAGGAGTGCATAGGCATCAGCTTAAGAAAATAAAGTAGAAAATCGTCATTGCGAGCCACCTTAGGTGGCGTGGCAATCCATTTTTAATCACTTTTCTGGATTGCTTCGTCGACCTAAGCTCTCCTCACAATCTGATATATCCCCACAAAATTGTTGCAAAATAGCAAGAATTGATAGAATATCTTCATTATTTAATGATGGTGAAGATAGTAGGTTATGGATGTAAAAACAGTATTAAATGAAGTAATAAAAGAACATTGTCCTTTTATACATAATAATCGTTTAAATGCGTTACTTGATGTTGCAGAAGGCTTGCGATATAGTCAGAATTTGTCTTTAAAGATAAAAAGATTTATTCGTATTTTACCCTTGGGAAATTTATTATTGAATTTAATTATTTGCATGCCATAAAACCATTGGTAGAACCCCTGGCATCTATTATAAAGACTGAGCGTTGTCGTGCTTAATTTTGTGGGGATATATCAGATTGCGATGATACCTTAGGTCGACGAAGCAATCCAGAAAAGTGATTAGAAATGGATTGCCACACCACCTAAGGTGGCTCGCTAATAGAGGACTTTTCTACTTTATTTTCTTAAACTAACGCTTATGAGTGACAACGTCCCCAACTTCCCATCAATTGACTATAGCTCAAAATATAATTAATTAGTTATCGCAGATAGCCTCCTAGAATCGCAAAAGAACCAGGGAATATTATCACTAAAAATATTTACTATAGTCAATTCAGGGGAATTGGGTAGCAGGAACGATGGAGCGACGCCTATAAGTAATAGGCGAGCGACGAGTGACGACGTCACTCCCATCAATTGACTATATCCCTAATAAGCAGTAGATTCACCCCCATCAAGTAGAATATTTGAGCCATTTAGGTGTGCAGACTTATCTGAAAGTAAAAAAGATATTAAATTGGCTACATCGTCGGTATGTCCATATGATCTAAGAGGTATAGCCGCTGTGTCCAAAGATAGCTGTGCTTGAAAAGTGGTATTATTCAACTTAGCTTTTTCCTCAATTCTCTTCTTGTGATACTCAGTTAAAATTATACCTGGAGAGACTGCATTAACACGAATTTTACGAACAGCAAAGAATTGTACAAGGTTTTTTACTTCGCCTATCCAAGCAAGCCGTAATACATTAGTATTCTGATAATTAGGCAAATAATTTTTAGAACTACTACCTGATATTATAACAATACTACCATTATTTTCGATCTTTTCTCCAAATGTACGCAGTACTTCAAGTGGAGCAATAAAAGTTTTTTTAAATTCTTCAGACCATTCTTCTGTACTTGGAAAACCATTTTTACGTAATGATGGTCTTGGACCAATCAGCACAACTGCTTTGAGTGATACTCCGTCTGTTTTATTTGCTGCAGCTTTAATAGTTTTAAAATCAGAAAAATCTATTTTTAGTGTTTCAACTTTTGTACTTGGATATTTTGTTTGTAACTTATTTTTGAGAGATTTTAATTTTTTCTCATTTCTGCCAGTGATTAATAAATTATATCCTTCTGATGCCAGAGATGAGGAAATTGCCTCTCCAAATGCACCAGTTGATCCAGTAACTAGCACTGTATTACTTGAACTATCAGCAATAGTATAAGTTGAAAAACAAAATATTAATGTAAAAATAGTAATAAAATTTCTCATATAGCTATTAATTATTCCTTATTAAAGGAAAAAATATACTAATAAAGTAATTATGAGTCAATAACTTTTCCTGGTTTTGTCGCATCTATAAAAAATGACTAAATTTCTACAAAATTTCTCCTTGAAAACCGCATGGCTTCGTTATCATTTTCTATGATTTTTCATTAGCAACCTGTAGGGAATTTATTTTAGCAATGGTATATTATTACGAAGTCAACTATTTACAAAGTAAATTACCTATTATAGAGGCAAATATAGTCAATTCAGGAGAATTGGGTAACAGGAGCGACGCCTATAAGTATAATAGGTGTCAATTGACTACAAAACCTTTTCGAGTTAGCTATATATAACAAATACAAAAACCTGAATAATAAAAATTACCATAATACTTCTTCAGCTTTTTGTAATATATAGAAATTTTACTTAAAAAATCCTTACATGCCTAAAGAATCTTCATCACCAAGAAACGGTACCTCAGTATGATCATCGGCAATCTTTAATTCTAAACTATATTTTTCTGTTTGTTTTTCTTGTACGATATCTATTCCTTGTAATTCTTCTATGGCTTGTAATTCGTGTTTCTTTAATAGTTCATTTATATCATGTAATAATTTATTGCTTATCTGATTGTGCTTCAATTCTAGTTCTTGCAAAGTGTTATTGCTCTGTAGGGCGTTTCTAGTGCCGCCGCTCCCTCATAGCCTATCTCGTTGTGAGACAAATATACGTATGATATTCTATCAATTCTTGCTATTTTGCAACAATTTCGTGGGGATATATAAGCTCGCAATGACGTTTTTAGACTTACAATTTATTATCAGATAGCTGAGCTTGATACTCCTTATTAAGTGATTTAACCGTATATAGCCACAATATTACGATAACAAAAAATACGCCAGCGAAATAAGGTGTAGCTTCAACGAAGGTAAAAGAAGGGAGTAAGATAAAGAATGTTGACTGGATAATACCACCACCAGATTTACCAAACCTACTACCTATAACTTCTACTGCTGCTTGACCTTTTGTTCTAAGATCTTTATCAATAGGGATATATGCCATATTCTTGGTAGCATCAAATAGTGAATATTTTGTTGCCTTGGTTAAAATATTTTGAACCATCCCAATCATCACTGCTGCTGCCAAAGGTCCAGAAGCGAATATACCAGTAACATACATCGCAATAGTACTATCAAAGAAGATAAAGGCAAAAAAAGCAATTCCAGTAATTAACATCATCAAAGGAGTAATCATCGCAGCGGTGAACCAAGAAACCCTTCTTAAAATGTTAGAGCCAACAATCATAAATAATATAGCTGTCACACCTTGCCAAGCCTGAAACTGTCCCATATACATGGTATATTCTTCTTTAGTTGGATATAGCTGCTGAATTTTTGACTTCCATACACCTTCTACGAGATTTACTGACACACTATAAGATATAATTAGTAAAGCAATAAGTCCTAAATATTTTGAGCTAAAAATCATTTTAAAGCTTTCTATAAGGGATAGCTTAACCTTGCTTTTCTTGTTTGTTTTACTTGTTGGGTCATATAAAGTAGGATCGGTTAAAACATGCTGATTCATCCATCTATACAATAACATGATAACTAGGGCACTAACCATCATAATAATAAGTAGCGGAGTAAATTTCATATCTTCTGAAACTATTTGAGTTTCTTTACTTAAAAAATAGCCAAGTATTAATGCAGTAACTGGTAAAGATAAATTTGCTAGCATACCAAACATAGAATAAAAACGCTTTGCCTCTTCAGTCTTAGTAATTTGGTTAGCAAATTGCCAAAATAATAAGCTAAGCATCATAGCTCCCCAAAGCTCTGACATAGCATAAAAGATTGCAAGACTCCACTTACCAATTACCCTAATGAACCACTTAAAATTGGGATATGCATTACTTAATGTATCAATTGTTTCAGGATTAGGATGCACCAACTCTGGATATGGGTATAATACAAAACTAAACAACATAAAATATGCCAGAAAGAAACCAGTCACAGCATAAAAAACATTTTCTTGTTTTAAAAGGTCACAAAGCTTTACGTAAGCAACCATAAACAGTACTGCCATTGGTAAAACGACATAGGTTTTTACAAAACTTATCGATTCAGGACCAATAACTGTTACGACAAATCCATCTTTTATCGATCTAAGAGTAGAATAGTTGAGCAAAATGCAAAACATCATAGCTGCCATAGGCAGAAATTTCTTATTTTCATGCCCTTCAATTGGCCAAACCACTCTTCTTAATTCTGAGAAATAACTATTATCTTTCACCTTATCCATACTGTTTTATTCATTATATAATCAGTGCACTTATATAGACTTATATAAGAAAAGTCAAATAAAATGATTAATTCTTTTCGTATATCATATATATTTATGATTAGTGTTAAGAAAGATAATAATGTATATTTATTTTGCTAGTTTTCACATTTAGCAATTAAATTTTAAAAGTTATATAAAAATATTTTAGGAGTGTATAAATGATAAAAAAAAAGAGATTAATTACTACTATAATAGGGCTGCTGTTATTAAGTTCAAATAGTATAGCAAATACCACACCACCTGTAACGTCAAACTCTAGCAAAACTATTGTTAATAACGATAATGAATTACAAAAAATTATTGATGAGTTCGGTTCTTATGCTGCAGGAATTTCAGCAGAATTGAGGGAAGAAATAAAAGAATATCGAATAGAAATAGCTAAAATTAACAACCATAAACGTGAATTATATAAAAAAATCTCACAAGAAGCTCAAAACTATCTTGCTAAAGAACGGGAATATAAAAAAAGAATTTCAGATTTGAAAAAAAATCAAGAAAATCCTAAATCTACTGACAAGAAATAATGCTTTATCAACAATTTCAGCAGAATATAGAAAAGCTAATTGGTGATAGACCTCAGACGAGGTCTATTGCCTTAGCTGTTTCTGGAGGGTCTGATTCCATAGCCCTTTTAATGTTAACACATAAATGGGTCAGCACTAATAGTATTAATGAAAATATTAGTATGGTTGTGATGTTAGTTGACCATCATTTACGGGAACAATCTAAGCTAGAGCATGAGTATGTACGGGATTTAAGCCATAAATTGGGGCATGAATACCACCTACTTCATTTCGATCACCAAAATAATTTTTCTAATTTACAAGCAAGGGCAAGAGAAGGGCGTTATCAATTAATGACCGATTTATGTAAAAAATTAGATATATTAACAATTTTGACAGCCCATCATTTGGATGATTATATAGAAAATTATTGTCTGAGATTAGAAAAAAAAAGTAGTATATTTGGACTTAGTGGTAGCCCTATTAATTGGTATAATAATGTTAAAATAGTGAGACCATTGTTTAACATACCAAAACAACGGTTAGTAACGTATTTAATTGCCAATAATATAAAATGGTTTGAAGATGAATCGAATAAATCCGACAAATACCAACGAAATATCATTAGAAAAAAACTAGCTCAACAAGGAGAATATGTAAAAAATCAAATAATTTCTGAGCAATCTACAATTAACCAATTAGTAGAAGAAAAATTGCAACCTGAATTAATCGCTTGCATTGCCGAATCAGTAAAAATTTATCAATTCGGTTTTGCTACTATAAATTTATTACAGATTACAGGATTTTCTAGCGAGATAATACTACAGTTAATTAGTTTTGTTCTTATCATTATTAGCGGTAAAAATCGTAGTAGTAGATCAGAGTCAATAAGGATAATAGTGATATTATTACAACAACAAATGAATTTTACTAAAACATTACATGGTTGTGTGATAAAAAAAATTAATAATAATTTAATAATTTGCCGGGAATTTGGCAGAAGTTTGCCGATGGACATTAAACTTAACAATGTAGATGTTTGGGATGGTAGATTCCGTTTTACAGGAAGCTTTGCAAATAATTCAGGCTACTTAGTAAGTAATTTAACGATCAAGGATTATAGTAAAATAAGAAAAGATTTAGATTTAACAATACTAAAAGAGACAAGTTTCAATAACCATGTGGCTATTTTATTCACTCTACCAGTAGTCAAGATACTTGAAAAAGTTATAGCCATACCCCATATATCCTACTATAATGATGAGGGGTTGAGTAAGGGGCTTGATGTTGCTTTTTCTCCAAATTTTGTATCGCGTTTTACGCATTTCTGTTAGGTGAGTTGTAGATGAATAATCAAAGTAAGAATGTTCTAATTTGGGTATCGATTTTTGTTTTAATGGTACTTGTCTTTCATGTATTTCAAAATGATGGTTTTATGGGAGGAAAGAGTAATATCTCTTTCTCAGATTTTTTAACCAAAACTGATGAGAAATCAATCAGTTCTGTTAAAATTCAGGGCAGAA
The DNA here is from genome assembly GCA_020881075.1 of Rickettsia endosymbiont of Labidopullus appendiculatus. Classification (GTDB taxonomy): domain Bacteria; phylum Pseudomonadota; class Alphaproteobacteria; order Rickettsiales; family Rickettsiaceae; genus Tisiphia. The sequence continues at coordinate 11,560 of JAJIYQ010000130.1, read as the reverse complement.
TAATCGATGGAACTCTAAGTGATGGAACAGCTTTTTCAACTTATGCTCCTGACTATCCAGATCTAATAAACCGCCTAAATAGTAATGGTGTGCATATTGAAGTAATACCTCCTGATACCAAAATGAACCTGTTATTTAGCATATTCATTTCGTGGTTTCCAATGATTTTGTTGATAGGTGGCTGGGTATTTTTCATGCGTCAAATGCAGGGTGGCGGAAAAGCTATGGGCTTTGGTAAATCTAAAGCCAAGTTAGTTTCAGATAAAGGAGCGAAAGTTACTTTTAAAGACGTAGCTGGTATTGATGAAGCTAAAGAAGAATTAACTGAAATTGTTGATTTTCTTAGAGATCCAAGTAAATTCCAGAAACTTGGTGGTAAAATCCCCAAAGGCTGTTTGTTAATAGGATCACCTGGAACAGGTAAAACTCTGTTAGCAAGAGCTATAGCAGGTGAGGCAAATGTTCCGTTCTTTAGTATTTCTGGTTCTGATTTTGTTGAAATGTTTGTTGGTGTGGGGGCAAGCCGTGTACGTGATATGTTCGAACAAGGGAAGCGTAATGCCCCTTGCATAATCTTTATTGATGAAATAGATGCTGTAGGTCGTCACAGAGGTATTGGCATGGGCGGTGGTAACGATGAGCGTGAACAAACATTGAATCAGATGTTAGTTGAAATGGATGGATTTGAGGATAATGAAGGAGTAGTGATTATTGCGGCAACTAACAGACCGGATGTATTGGATACAGCATTGCTAAGACCTGGCAGATTTGATCGTCAAATTACTGTGCCTAATCCAGATATTGATGGTAGGGAACAAATTTTACAAGTACATTTGAAGAAGATAAAATGTGCCAAGAATATAGTACCTAGAATCATAGCTAGAGGAACTCCTGGATTCTCAGGGGCAGAACTTGCTAATCTTGTTAATGAATCGGCATTAATTGCTGCCCGTAAAGGCAAAAAAGAAATTAATATGTTGGAGCTAGAAGAGGCAAAAGATAAGGTGTTAATGGGCGTGGAAAGACGTTCTATGATTATGTCAGATGAGCAAAAAAAACTTACTGCCTATCATGAAGGTGGGCATGCATTAGTTGGGCTTTACTGCCCCGCTTCTGATCCAATTCATAAAGCAACCATTATTCCAAGAGGTAAAGCACTTGGTATGGTAATGAGATTACCTGAAAATGATCGATTTTCTATACAGCGTGATAAAATGGAAGCTGACATAGCGGTAGCAATGGCAGGCAGAGTTGCTGAAGAGCTTATTTTTGGTAAAGATAAAGTTACTTCTGGTGCTTCTTCCGATATTAAAATGGCAACCCAAATGGCTAGAGCTATGGTAACTGATTGGGGGTTAAGTGATGCAATAGGACCAGTATACCATGGCTCTAGCAATGAAGATATATATGCTAGTGGTAGGGGAGCAGGTCATACTTCTGTACATACCGCAGAATTAATTGATGGAGAGGTTAAAAAAATTATTGAACAAGGCTATAATTTTGCAAAAAATATACTAACTGAGCATATTAATGAACTCCATCTATTAGCTCAAATATTAATTGAGCATGAAACATTGTCAGGTCAACAGATTAAAAACTTGCTTAGTGGCAGATCTATGAATTCAGAGGAAACAAATTTATTCCCAGCAAAAAATGATGAAAATGGTATTATAAAAATTAAAAAACCAAGTCGGAAAAAAGACTTGTAGAGTGGGGAATAGATATGGCAGAACTTAGATTACCACCTAATTCTAAAGTCGGTAAAGGTATAGTACATAAATATTCTGGGAAAGCGACTAAGTTACGTAATGTTAGGATTTATAGGTATGATCCAGATTCTGAGGAAAACCCTAGAATTGATATTTATGAGTTGGATATAGACAAGACAGGTCCAATGGTTCTAGATGCTTTAATTAGAATAAAAAATGAAATAGATTCTAGTTTGACTTTCAGACGTTCTTGTCGTGAGGGGATTTGTGGTAGTTGTGCAATGAATATAGATGGAACTAATACACTCGCCTGCATTAATCCTATTGAAGAAATTTGTGGTGATATCAAGATATACCCCCTACCACATATGAAGGTAGTAAAAGATTTAGTACCAGATATGTCACATTTCTATGCTCAATATGAATCGATAGAACCTTGGTTAAAAACTGACACTTCTCCTCCTTCCAATAGTGAAAGATTGCAGTCCATTAAAGATAGAGAAAAGTTAGATGGTTTATATGAATGCATATTATGTGCGTGCTGCTCCACCTCTTGCCCAAGCTATTGGTGGAATGGTGATAAATATTTAGGTCCTGCGATTTTACTACAAGCTTATAGATGGATTGCTGATTCTAGGGATGAGTATAATGGAGAGCGTTTAGATGCTTTAGAAGATCCGTTTAAGCTATATCGTTGTCATACAATTATGAACTGTACCAAAACTTGTCCGAAAGGTTTAAATCCAGCTAAAGCTATTGCAGAAATAAAAAGCCAAATAATACAACGTCATGGAGTGTAAACGGTATACTCTTCTGCTTTGAAGAATTGACTTAACAAAACTTCGGGATTTCCGCCACAACTGTCGGAAGTTAGAAGAGGAAGAGGTTTTAGACAGGATAGTTTAAAAGTTGTATGTGGTCAATGTCATTGCGAGGAACCGCGGCAATCCAAAAAATGACTAGGAATGGATCAACTATGTTTCGCAATAAAAATTTAAATAAATTTGGTTTAAATTTTATTGCTTCGTCGGCTATGCCTCCTCGCAATGACATTCGGGACACATATATGCCTTCCTCGTGATGCTTGGCAATCAAATTTTTACTCCCTAGAAATTCACTTTAACTTTCAAACTACCTTGGTGACCAATATATTTATTTGCAATGTTAGCATTGTAGGCAACGCTATATTCCATCATATTGTGTTTTGCAGCTAAACTAGTACCAACAGTGAAGAATATCTTAGCAGATTTAACTAATTTGGTTTGTAATGGTTCATTCATCCCACCTAACCTTGTCTCAATTATGGGTGATTTCCCTTTGAGTTCATAATTAATGTAGCCATGCAATTCTGGTATTAGCAGTAATTGGTTAAGTTGTATATTTGTTGCAGTTCTTAGACCCAAAATACCTTCAAATTTATTGTATAACCTATTCTTAACAATTAGGTTTTGGCATGCTGTACCAGTTTCCACATGACCGGCATCTATAAATTGTGAGTATCTTAGCCCAATTATTGGCGTAATGGTTAACTTTTCAGAAGGTTGATAACTATATCCGGTAAGTAGTTGCCCACTATAAGAAGTAGATTTATATTTAGCAACAGCTATACCTAGAGTAGTAACCGTTCTCTTATCAGTTGGGAGTACACGTCCTTCCAAATTTTTAACATTAGTTATGCCATATGATGCTATCGCTTCAGCAAACCAATTAGCTGAGAATTTGTATAAACCATATATGGAAAAGACATTAGTATTACCACTAGTTTTATCACCAATTTTTTGATCTTTATGAAACATTTTTGTGTTAATTTGGCTATAAGCTGTACCAATTAGCAAATTATCATTTATCAAACTGTCGAAGCCAACTATCCCACCAGCTGACTTCGATTTATAACCACTAACTCCTTTTCGCATTTTTTGATCAGCAATACTATAAAATGGACTACCCCATACTCCATATAATATTACTTTATCATCATCACCCGATGCTACAGGAACCTGCATGTTTTCAAACCTTAAAGTAATTTGGTGGGTAGCTTGAAAAATTACTTCAGTTATTATGTATTTTAAACTTTCTAGACCATCTTTCATTGAAGTTAAATTTTCATTACTAGACAATAGTTTCTCTATTGCCAATTGGGCATTATTTTTATCCATACAACCAAGGTCATTTCTAAACTTAGCAGCATCACAGTTAATATCTGCCTCCGCTGCCTTCTCCAATTGCTTAATAAACTGCTTTTTTTCTTTAGGCTTATCAGCAAATTCTTTCTCTAAAACTTCCTTAGAAATGTCCACCTGACGTGCTAAAACCTTATCTTCTTCACCAGGGGAAATCTCATTTGCATGCAGGGTAATAGCACTAGGCTCAATGGTCCACCTAACAAAGCGATTTTGTTCACCTGCTATATCCAAGGTAATTTTACTTGGATCCAAGTCACTAACACCATTGCCATCAACTGATGAAATCAGAACATATTTAGTATCGTCAGAAATTTTGTTAATATCAGATCGTGCTACTATTTTTACAACCAGCTTGTCTAGTTGTGATACATCCAATTTACTATCTTTCTGAACTTCTATATTACCACCTGCCATTTTTGAGGTGTCATAGAAAATACTCAGTTGGAGCGTTCCTGTTAGTTTAGCATTACCAGCATATTTTAATTGGCTAGTTCCAAGATCTATGGTTAAATCTTTAGCGGTTAAATCACCAGTGATAGTTTGTTTTCAGCTAATATAATTAGCTTGGCTTGACTGGCTTCAATGCTAGAAAACGCAATATTTTTTTCTAATATTACATACTTATCTGGCACAAAGATTACAGGGGTTGTTGACATTACTTCTTCTTTAAACCATACATTATCTGATAATACCACCTGTCCACCATTAATTGGGGCATTAATCAAGGCTGCATTATCAAATTTCATCTTGGACGATGAACTGGCATCTATATTTTCCGAATCAATTCGTGTACGATAGGCAAATTCTTTCAATAACCTTGGTAATTCAGCTCCACCTACATTTACTCCTGGAATAGACATAGTTCTTTCCCCAATACCAGCAAAAGTTGCAGTTTTGTTATCATTAATGGTTATTTTCTTGGAGTAAATATCGGCTTTTACCGTGGAATCACTATCAAAAGTTACATCAGACAATCTAAACTTATCTGACCCTAGATTACCATAAGCAACGCTACCACTCGATTCAAATATTACTTTACTACTATCAGAAGTTGTAGTTAACACAGCAGCATAGAGATTACTGTTAGTAATGCTAAGTGTATGATCACCTAGTAATTTAATCTCTTTTAATCTGTTACTATCTGATCCAACATCACCTACAATAGTAAGATTTGCATTTAATGCTAGACTATGTAAACCATTGCCAGCTGTTGTAATTTTACTTATAATACTATCTTCTTTTAATGTTAAAATTGCATCTTTAGAACCAGAGAATAAAACATTACCCGCTGAAACTTTCTTGGCACTTACACTACCTTCGGTTATTTCTACCATTTCAGTTTTTATTTCACTATTAATGTCAAGATATTTTTTATTAATAAATCTAGTCGTGCCTCCTCCACTAATAGTGTTGGCAGCGACATTTTGAGCAATCTCAATAGTTCCACTTGGTACATTGATATCTTTAGCATTAATTGAATCATCAAACCTTACAATACCAGCTTTAATTTGGATATTACCGACGGGATTCTTTTCTGTTCCGACAACACCGCTAATTCTGCTATTTCCCTCGAATATTAAACCAACTGCCTGTCCACCAGTTAAGTTAATACCACCTGCTAAATTAAAACCACTAGCAAGAGTTAATTTTTGTACACCATTACCTTGGATTTCAGTAACACTATGATTACCAGAGGCGGCTAATGTCACATTACCATTACCTACTGTTAATAGTTTTAACCCATCAATTGCACCGCCTACTTCTCCATCCCCTAGGAATTCTAAAGTTGCATTTTCACCATCTTTTATAATACCACCGATTTTCTGCTTATCTGCCAGCGTAACTGTACCTTTCTTATGATCAAAATATACATTACCTTGGATACTACCATTGGCAGTTAATTGACCATCACCATTAAAAGTTACGCTGTTACTAATCAAACCACCAACTATACCATCGCCACCATCACGAATAACCACATGTCCTGCAACAGTACCAGTCGTAGTACCAGCACTAGCAAAAATCACATTACCACCAACGTTACCGACTAACTTACCATTAGCATTGAATAACACATCAGTAGTAACGTTACCGATTAACTGAGCAGTAGCAGTAAAACCCACACTACCATTAACGGCACCGGTTAAATGACTAGCAGCACTCAAAAGCACATCACCATGAATACCATTTGTTGTTACAGTACCAGTTATATCTGATATTATAGTATGAGCATATATGGTGGGAGTAATATTAAGATCCCCTGTACCAGAGAAAATTATCTCCTTTAGCTTAAGATTAGCAGTACCTAAACTAGCATCTCCTACTTTATTAATCGTTAACATTGTGTTAACAACAGGAGAATTAAATTCAACTACACCTTCTTTATCATTAATTGGAACCAAATTATTTGCTAAAGTTATAGTCTTGTCATCATTATTACTATTCCGTAATATTAATTTAGCATCTGGATCCAAGAAATTAATCCGATGAGTGGCATCAGTTAAAATATGAAAACCCCCATGTTTGGCATCCAGTACATAAGTTGCTGGACCAGTAACAGCAGTGCCAACACCACCAGCACCAGTATAAGATTGTCCAATATCGATTCGAGCAATCGCGGCTGAAGTACCACTCTCATCGATAAATTCTGTAACAAACTTTGTATCATGAACAATGCTCAATTTCCCCGTGTTACTAATATCAACTTTATTAGTATTATCTCCTTTGATAGTCACCTTACCAAAGGCTGCAATGTGTCCTAGCTTTCTAGCAACTGTACCAAGAGATTTGTTACCATTAGCTTGTACAGTTAAAGTAGCATCGTTGATACCACTCATAAATACTATTCCACCACCACCAACAGCAGCATGCCCTGGTAAGTTATTCTCAAAGATTATAATTCGATCCTGTCTTATAGTAAATAATTCTAATCTCGACTCTGGGTGCAAGAAGTTAACTTCTGCACCAGCAGGAGTAAGGAGATGAACATTATTATCTGAGGCATTTATTGCTAGAACCTTAGCAACAGGATCAACAACAGGGAAACCAACCTCACCTGGTATACCAATATTTATAGTCTTAATATTACCAATATCTTCATGAGTAGCTATGAGATCAGTTTGAACATTTAAAATACCATTATCACCATTAGCTATTGTTGCGTTGAAACTATGAGGATCAGCACCGTAAAATGTTAAAGTGCCAGCATTAGCAAAATCAACTTCACCTGTAAAATTACCACCAATTTTTACAGTTCTATTGGCAACAGCAAAGTGGAGCGTTTCAGTAGAAACATCTTGTTGTAAGTCAACATCACCACCATTAATATTGATAAAGAGTAAAGCATTATTAGCACCAATCTCTCCAGTTACTGTAGCAGATCCTTCGAAAGTTAATATTCCCTCACGATCAATATTTGTAGTGATATTACCAGTGAGTGATATATTTCCGGGATTACCAGCATAATCGTTAGCAGGTCGAATTACAAGAGTTGAGTCTACTCCATTAAGGATTATGTTACCCAAGGCAGTATAGGTATTTTCATGTGTAGTGAAACCATGCTTTATATCTATAGCTTTAGTACCGGTTAAAGTTAAGGTTTTGCCAGCTGCTATAGTTATAGGTAACACGTTTTGTATATTATCTTTTTGTGCTTTTTTACCTCTCACTATAGAACCGATTGATAAATTTTTATTAACCGTAAGCATTCCGGGTTTGTTGCCAACTAGATTGATAGCAGTAATTATACGACCATGTACATTAGCATCAAGTGTAACAGGACCACTATAGAGAAATGCAGTGTTATCCCCAGGTGCTGCAGTATAATCTCCCACAGGATTACCATCCTTCTTTACTCTTTTCCAGTTCTTCTTATCTGCCGTATCTGATAACGCAATACCCTTCTTACTGAGCATCCTAAAACCATGGGTTACTGTACCAAAAGCAACATTGTTCCATCCCATACTTGCTATAACAGAGGCAACTGATACACTGGTCAGCAAATTTTTTAAGAATTTTTGTTTTTTAGCCATAGTTCTCCATTTTTATAAAAAAATAATTCGTTATTTCCAGGATGTTATACCTACATAAACACGCTAGTGTTTGGGTTAAATTGGAGAGATACAGTTATATGTGGCATTAAGTCCTAGAACTTCAGGTCTAATTCCTGTGAGAACAACTCCAAAAAGGATATATGCATATAAACCTATTAGAAAAACTATCTAACAAAAGCAGTATCAGAGCATAAAAGTGATAGATATAGCAGGGTTTTAACACATAGAATCAGCTTTTTGTACAATGTTGTTTGGTTAACTAAGCGGTTGTAAGAGTTTAAGGTATCTTGTAATTAATGTCGGGATAAGGATGTTGTGAATATGTAGATTAAAGTCAAGCTTTATTGAAGGTTTATGTTTTTTTAACGAATAGGTAGCAAGAGTAGATAATATATGGACAAAGGCGTTTATCGAAGACCTATGTTTAGTGTGTTCAATATCCATTTTATTTTTTATATAATCAAAAACTTTTTCAATTAAGCAATGCCTTCGAAGTAATAGTTTTTCTTTTAAATCCGTTAATTTATTTTCCATATTCTTCTTAATTCCATGAATCATTTTTAAGCCTCTTTCATATAAATTTAAGAACAAATTTTCTTGATATAACCTTTATCAGCAGCCGTAATTCCAGTTAATCATTTTGTTAATTCTAGCACTGAAGTCCTATTATCTGTGTTACCTTTGATCGCTTCTAACGTGAATGTTCAAGCCAAGCGTCTAAACGTTTTGTATTTTAACTTGCCATAAAGTTTCCTTTATTGTTGATTGTAAAATACCAATTATGTTTAGTGATATATACTTTATTCATAATACAAAAACCCTACTATATTCTTTCTACCATTGCAACCTTTTATTTATGATCAATATACACGAATAACATTATTATTTTTGGAGTATCGTGTTTTTTATGTTTTCAAGGGCTTTTTTTATTATCCTATTCAATCCAGTTTTTGTATAGGCAGAAACTACAAAAATTTCTTCACTGGTAATTTTTTGTAACTCGGTAATTTTATCTTGAACTTCTTCCTCTGACAAAATGTCACATTTATTTAAACAGATTATTTCCGTCTTATTTTTTAATAAGCTTGAATATGATTCAAGTTCATTCCTAATAGTTTTGTAATCAGCAAGTAAATTATCACTTGTTGCTGATATCAAATGAATCAATAAATTACACCTCTCAATATGTTTTAGGAACTTATCACCAAGCCCATGTCCCAAATGGGCTCCTTCTATTAAGCCTGGGATATCAGCTATCACAAATTCTTCATCATCCACATAAACAACACCAAGATTTGGGCTTAGTGTGGTAAATGGATAATCAGCAATTTTAGGTTTTGCTGATGTCGTTGCTGCAAGAAAAGTTGACTTCCCTGCATTAGGTAAACCTATAAGACCAACATCTGAAAGTAGTTTGAGCTGTAAATTTACCCACATTTCTTCTCCTACGATACCTTCAGTTCTACGTCGCGGAGCTTGATTAATGGATGACTTAAAATGGCTATTACCAAGCCCTCCTTTTCCACCCTTAATTATTTCAAAAATTTGTTCATCTGAAGTAAAATCATATAGTAGAACATCATTATGTTCTGAAAATATTTGCGTTCCAACTGGTACTTGTAGGACTAAAGCTGGTTTAGATTTACCAGTTCGGTTTGCACCTTTACCATTCTCACCATTCTCTGCTTTAAAATGTAGTTTATACCTAAAATTTACTAAAGTATTAATATGAGAATTGCTCTTAAAAATAATGCTACCACCACGACCACCATCTCCACCGTCAGGTCCTCCCATATCGATATATTTCTCTCGATGGAAGCTAACCGCTCCATCACCACCATTACCCGCTTTTAAATATATTTTAGCTTCATCGATAAAATTCATAATTTATTATTTCAAGTTATTAAAAGTTGAGCATTCCGACAGACTCCTAGCAATTACGTTGAAAGATATTGCAAGCTTCACAACCGTCATTGCGAAGAGACCATGAGGTCGACGAAGCAATCCATATGATAGTTCCATAGATTGCCACGCTCACAGACGTTCGCTCGCAATGACGTATAAGTATACTTTTCTGCTTTGAAGAGTATATACTAATTATAATGTACGCTAAGTGTTTTGTGAAAAATATTTTTATTATTTCTATAGCTAACCAGATTAGCATTACTTATATACGTTATTGTGAGGAGTCCATAAGGTCGACGAAGCAATCTATTACCGTATATTAAATCTATCATAGGTAATTTTATTATCTATCGATTCAATCAAGCTATCAGAAAATTCTTGCACGAAATCATGCCTGACCATACCAAGCTTTCTCTTAATCCATGATTGTTTATTAGCTACATATTTAATAGTGACATCCCCGTATTTCTTTTTTATAAAACTATACATATCATCTATACCATCAATTAAACCAAAATCAACAGCAGTTTGTCCAGACCAGAATTCTCCATTAAATAAAATATCATCTTCTTGAGTTAACTTACCGACTCGACGTTCTTTAACATAATCTATAAAATGTTGATGAATCTGTTTTTGTAGATGCTTAATAATTTTAATATCTTCCTTTTGCACTGGTTGAAATGGATCAAGGATAGATTTATTTTTACCTTCTGCATAGACTCTCCTTTCTATACCAAGCTTATCGATAGCAGCGGGGAACCCAAAACCAGTCGAAATAACTCCTATACTACCAATAATTGAACTCTTAGATGCATATATTTGGTCGCCAATGCAGGCAAGCCAATAGCCACCAGATGCTGCTAGATCTTCTACAAAACTATACACGGGTATTTTCTTTTCCTGAGCTAACAACCTTATACGTTTACTAATCAGCTCAGATTGCACAGGTGAACCACCTGGAGAATTTATACTTAAACATAGAGCCTCAAGATTTTTGATTTCAAAAGCCTTGTCAATTAACTCATGTAGTGACTCAATAGTTAGCCCCGATTTTACTGAGCTTACTTTACCGATAACTCCACTAAGGCGAAGAACCGCAACTACTGGCTTCGATGCCCCAGAACCTATTATAGGTAACAAGGAAAATAATTGTTCTAACTTACCTACTTGACGTTTAGCAATTACCTGTTCAAATTTCGCGTCGGCAATTGAATTTTTATTATGTGCTTTACGCATTGGTTACTCCTTTTTTGTTTCTTCAGAAGCATTATGATCTTCCTTTATGTTTTGTTGTATTTCTAGTTTTTTATCTTTTTGCTCTTTAGGTTCTAACTGTTTATTAACCGGTTTATTAACTGGTTGATTAATCGTTTGTTCTCGGTAACTATTTTTGGGTTCTGGATGATTCCCAGGAATATTTGACAAAATAATATTCCGAACTTCTGTATCGTACCAATTAATGATACCAGCAAAACTTACTAACATTTTTCCATCTGGGCTAATTAGAATAGCAGTTGGTATACCTACTATTGAAAGAGCTTTAAATAATTGATTCCTAAAATCATGATAGATTGGTAAATATCTTATATCATAATTTTTATAATATTTTTGTATAACCTCTATGCCTTGGTAGTCTTGTGAGATTCAGTTATATTGCACAAATTGAAGCAAATAATGTAAAATTGCATGCAAAGTGCTGAAATTGCGCGTT
>JAJIYQ010000129.1 GCA_020881075.1 Rickettsia endosymbiont of Labidopullus appendiculatus | reverse complement strand
TTCGGAGATAACTAATTAATTATATTTTGAGCTATTTTTCGGCGAGAATATATATGATTTTTGCAGGAATAGTGTACCTATTTCAAGAAAATCATGTTTATTCGCAGCCAAAAAGAGCCAAATATAGAATTACTTTCGTTACCTCCGCCAGACTCCTAGGTACATGCACAGTTCTACTTGCTCCAGAACTAGCCCAGTATTTATCACGGAAATAATTATAAGTCTTATAGTTTTTTCAGTCCATTATATCTTAACTTATTTTATAACTTGCATTAATTCATCCCATTCTCTTTTGGTCATACCACTAGACTCTAGCGTGACATCTTCTTTATTAATTAGTCTTTTTATGACAGCCAGTCCTTTTTTAGAAATATTATTACCCTCTAGCCTATATTCCTTAAAGGCATCATAAGTAAAAGGTACCCAAGCTTGTACTATTTCTAGCATTTTTTCTGCATATACTCTGATTTCATATTGGGCATGAGAATCGGCTCGGAGTAACAGAAAATTTAACAAATTATGCAAATTAATTTTCCAATACCATTCTGTATAATAGTTCAAAGTTAAATTCATTCTTGCCAGTTCCCTAGTGATACCTAAGGTATTTTCATCAATAATATTACCATGTTCATCCTGATTCATCATTTCAGTATAATGCTGATAGCATATTTTAGCATCTTTTTCTAGTAGCACTAATACTTTATCTGCAATTTTTTCTGGAATTTTTTCATCACTTCTTCCTTGCTTATTTATTGTAGATTGAGCAGCAAGATTCTGTTTCTCTGGTAAATAAAATTCATTTCCTAATATAGAATATCTAGCTGAATATTCATTAACACTAGCAGTTCTATGGCGTATCCACTGTCTTGCAACAAAAATAGGTAGTTTAATATGAAATTTGATATCACACATTTCAAATGGTGTTGTATGTTTATGACGCATCAGGTAATTAATTAGCCCCTTATCTTGGCTTAGTTGTTTTGTCCCTTTACCATATGATACTCGTGCTGCTTGTACTATGCTACTATCATCCCCCATATAATCAATAACTCTAATGAAACCATGATCTAGTACTTTTATCGGTTCAAATAATAATTGTTCGAGAGCTGGTACAGTTGCTCTTTTAGTATTGTAAGTAGTATCGTGCATTTTTTTCCTCAATTAATCTGTAGACTTATTGGATAAGCCAATCTAGTTGGTGATTTTGTCGTCGAAACTCGCCTCCGCTCCTCATGTACGTTTATGTACACTGCGGTACTCGGCTTCGTTTCTTCTAAAAATCCCTCAACTATTTTTGACTTATCCAGGAAGTCTTGTTTGAAAATTTGTTAATTCCAGCATTAAATATTCGTCCACAGGAATCTTACTTTGATTAAGCATTTTATTGATATTAGAACCAAGGGCTTTAAATAACTTACCTTTAGCGATTACTGTTCTAGTGCCAACTGGTACTTTACCATGTAGAGCATATGATACAATTAATGGGTAATTAATATCGCCAATTTTTATATCTAGCTTTTTCCCTTCTTGTGTCGAATCATAAAGTACTTGCCCATTCGATAATTTAGTAATTTTTGCGTCAATTCCTACTTTATCTCCACATAATAATGGCATCCTATAAGCTATTTCATCATCAAATATCTTTACTTCATTACTATTAACAAAATTATTAGGTAATATTGAATTTAAGACAATATTAACCCTATAAGGTGCATCATAGTCTTTATTTTCTTCGTTAGAAGATGTATATTTTGTAGGCAATATAGCTTGTCTGGTTTGTCCAACCATCATCCCTACTACTACAGAATCAATTCCTGGCATAATCACTCTAGAACCAAGAGTAAAGGTTTTGGTATTTTCGCTGAGTAAATTATTGTTAATATCCAATAATTGGTAATGTAATGTGACTACATGACCACAAGTCGCTGGACCGACAGTCCCATTACCAAAGGTGTTAATCTTAAACATTGGCTGAATTAAATCTCTATTAACCTCTATAGTATATTTACCATCAGCAATAGGTTTATTAGTTGGTTGTAGTAAATTTTCAAAGAATAGTCGACCTTCTTCTGTTTTAAGAGCATTGATCAAAACTTTTGAAACAGTTTTTTCAAGGAAATTACCAGTTAATGGTATATTTGCTTGCTCAGGGGTACTAGTATTGTTATTACTTTCAGCTTCAGTTGTCTGAACCTTAGGGGCATTTTCCTCAGGTGGAGATTGCATTTTCATTTGCACAATAGAGTAAATAATTGCGGCAGCAATTATAAAAGTTAGAGCTTTTTGCATATAATATTTCTTCTTTAAGTATCTTTTAGTTTGGTTTTATAGCTAACCATATCTAACATTATTCTGTCATTGCGAGCGAACATATGTGAGCGAAGCAATCCAAAAACTGATCAAAAATGGATTGCTTCGTCGACTCACGCCTCATGGCAATGACGTCTTATAGTAAGTAATGGTTATATCGTCACCAGAGCCTATTACAGAGAGAAAGATTGTCCTAAATATACTTCCTTTACTTGATAGCTTGTAGCTATTTCTTGTGGGGTTCCTTCTAATAGGACTTTTCCGTTGTAAATAACGTATGCCCTATCCACTATATTGAGGGTATCTCTAACATTATGATCAGTGATTAAGATGCCGATATTACGGTTACGTAAGTGTACAATCAAATTTTTAAGATCCTCGATCGCTAGTGGATCAATACCTGCAAGTGGTTCGTCAAGCATAATAAATTTAGGGTCTAATGCTATTGCTCTTGCAATTTCTAGCCTACGTCTTTCTCCGCCGGATAATCCTGTTGCCGGCATATCTTTTAGATGGAGAATAGAAAATTCTTTAAGCAAATCTAATGTTTTTTGTTCGATAATTTCTTGATCATTTTCTAAAGCCTCTAGCATTAATCTAATATTATCTCCAACAGATAACCCACGAAAAATTGATGGTTCTTGAGGAAGATAGCTAAAACCAAACCTAGCTCGTAAATAAATTGGTAAATGAGTAATATCATGATCGTTATAAAATAATGCCCCACTATCTGGTCTGGTAAGCCCTATAATAATACTAAAACAGGTAGTTTTACCTGCACCGTTTGGACCAAAAAGACCAACTATTTCTCCTGTTTTTAATTGAAGAGATACGTCGTTTAATATCACCCTCTTATTATAAGATTTTGAAATACTATTTACTTGTAATTTATCTATTATTAAAGGTGACATAATTCTTCGTTCCAATTAATTCTTGGATTTACTATAATTTACATTATTGAGTTTGGTATAATATACTAGCTTATCGGTTCTTATAATACCATTATTATTTTGTACTATTACATTACCAAGCAGGACTAGCTGTTTTCTTTCCACAAAATATTTGGCAGAAGTAGCAATTAATAATTCCTGACCATCATTCCTCTTAGCAGTCAAGTTTGACGGTATAGATATGTAATTAATAGTTTTTTTATTATCAACTATTTTATAAAAGATTTCTAAATTAGTCGTTTTCACCATTATACCATCAAACCATAAAATCACCTCACCCGTAAAAAAAGCTTGCTGCTTAATCTGATCAATTACTAAATTATCAGAATTAATATACAATTTATCCATACTAGAATGTTTTGAGTATGGGGGGGCTCCATAAGCTATTGCTGAGTTCATTATTAGGAAAAGCAACATATAACAAATCATGCTAAAAATCCGATACATCAATAATCGTTGATACGCTACCTTTGAAATTTATAATATTATTGTCATTTGTGGAATTAAAATTATCAGAAGTAATTTGACAATTTTTATAAGACAATATCACGCCTGTTCTACTAAATGTTTCTTTATTTAGTAAATTAAGTTGGGCTTCTTGTGCTTTTAATATGCTTTCTCCTAAAAAAAACTCGACATCATCTCTTAATTCTAACATATGACTATTCTCATTCAATATACCATTTTTTGCATTGATCACTAATAGTTTATTGTCATTTATTTTATATTTAGCGTTAATTTCTTCTAATGCATATTTATTATCTAAAGTCCTAACCGCTTGTACAGCCTGAATTTGGTAAGGATTTAAGTTTTTACTTAACCCCTTAAAAGTTGAATTTGAAATTTTTATTTCATAATTTGTTTTATCACTTGGGGTAAAAGAGCTATCCCCACTATTGTTTTCAATTAATTCTAAATTATTATTAATTGGATTAAAATTGATATAAATTAAGTATAAGGTTAGTACTAGCCCTAAACAAGATAAGATTTTTGATATACTAATTGAACGTCTATAAGATGAAATGATCGAACTACTACTTTTATCGATGAAGGGAATTTTAACCATAATACTACCAACATTATCATGGACATTCATTAACTAATTCCTGCCCGAAGTAAGTCATGGATATGCACAATACCAATAACTATATTATTTTCAGTTACCGGTATGCTAGTAATTGATTTGCTATTCATGACACCTAAGGCCTCTCCTGCTAATTTCGAGGAAGAAATTTGTTGTGGATTAGCAGTCATTACATCGCATGCATATTTCATATTTATTTTATCGTTAATATGTTTACGCAAATCTCCATCTGTTATAATACCAACCAAACTTAAATCTTT
>JAJIYQ010000128.1 GCA_020881075.1 Rickettsia endosymbiont of Labidopullus appendiculatus | reverse complement strand
TAGAAAATCAAATTACTGTAATACGTCGAGGAGTAGATTATCGTTATTTTGATCCCAAAAATGTTACAGAAGAAAAGTTATTAAAATATAAAAAGAAATATAGTATATCTAACAGTACTCCTATAATATTGTTACCATCAAGATTTTCCAGTTGGAAGGGACACATTACCCTTGTTGAAGCACTTGGCAAATTAAAGCATCTAGATTTCTACTGTCTCATGGTTGGGGATTTATCTAAACACCCAAATTTTACAGATCGAGTAAAATCTCTTATAAACGTATTAAAACTACAAAGTAAAATTCAAATTTTTGGTAATGAGATTGATATGCTCAGTCTTTATGGTGTTTCAGATATAGTATTATCTACTTCGATTGAACCAGAAGCATTTGGTAGGACTATAACTGAAGGACAATCAATGGAAAAATTAGTAATTGCTACAAATATTGGTGGGGCTATTGAAACAATATCAAATACAAAAACTGGATTTCACGTCAACCCAAACGATCCTATCGATTTGGCAGAAAAAATTGAACATTGCTTATCTATACTTAAAACCAATGAAGGCAAAAAAATACAACAAGCAGCAAGAAAATCAGTAATCGATAATTCCTCCCTTGACTTAATGCTCAGTAAAACCTTAAATTTATATAAGGAAATGCTCAAAAAAACATAATATTTTCACAGAACCTAGATTCTTATATCTTGAAAATCTAATATAAAAGCCTAATCTATTTTTTTTCCCATAAATTCATATTATGTTGTTTGCAATACTCAAACATAGATACAGTATTAGTGTGATTTACTCCGAACTCTTTTACTTGCTGTTTACCAAAAAACTTATAACTATATAAGTCTCTTGCTTTACAGGCAGCTTTAGCTCCTTGACTATACAACTCACTAACTTGTGCCACATTTTTACGATTATCTCTATATAAATAATAATATATGCTATAAGCTTTATTATAGGATTTTATTGCTTCTTTTATTTTATCTTGAGCAAACAAAACATCACCTTGTACTACATAACTCACTGCTAAGTTTATATCTTCGGAATAATCTGCACCTTTAGGATTCCTATGCTCATCGGCTAAAAATATGGTGATAGCCCTATTAACATGCTCTAAGGCATGCTCTAACTTACCAAGCCCTAACTCACTTCTTGCCATTTGGATAAAAATGCGACCAAATATTTCATGTTCTTCTTTTTTAGAGGATTTATGCATATCATATAATTGCTTGACTACAACATGTGCTTCTTGGTATTTTTTAAGATAATTTAATATTTCTGCTTTAAGCATATAACGGCTTGTAAGAAAAAAATCATTCGGTTTTAATCCCTGTTTTATACTTTCTGTTATGTCTTGATTAATTTGATCCAGTGCCTTAGGATATTTTCCTTGTATAAAAAATAACTGTGATTTAACAAAATACAGAAACCCTATATCACCCTTATCTACCAAGTTACTAGTAAACATTTGCTTCATAATTTGTATATTTTTTTTTGCTTCTTGAATTTTACCTAATGCAATATTAGATGTTGCCAACGCATAAAATACGTTACACTTAAAAGTTTCGTAATCTTTTACTTTGTCAAAAACTTCTTTTGCTCTAATGTAATATTCAATTGCCACTTGATTGTTAGAACAGTTCCTATAATACGATCCTATAAACTTTATATATCTTCCATATATATGTTTTTCATCATTATTCATTAACCATAACTTAAATTGCCCTTCTTGATCATTTTTATTAAACCAATCAACTAATTTCTTTGCATTATAGTTATCCCAAGAATTAAGATATTGTAGTATTAAATATAACTTTAATCCAAGAATCTTATATATATTAACTTTGTATTTTTCTGAATTTTTTAAAATTATTTCAAGATTTTCAGATATAGTCTTAGCAGTTCTAAAAATACGACCTTTTATTCCACTTTTTGGGGTAGCATCAATTAATTTAACAACAATATCCTCTAAGTAAGGTTTATTAATTTTTACTCCATTCATTTCTATTATTTTCTGAGCAATAACATCATGCATTTCAAAGACAGGGTTAGTGTCATCTGAGTCAATGTTAGATATTAAAGCAAATTTAGATAATTGATATAGATCATCATCAAGAGTATTTTGATTATCCGTAATAATTTTTAAAAGATCTTTCGAGAAACCTTGATTATTTATTAAGGCTATTTTATTTAAAAGTTTCTTAGCACTTGGCTTTAATTCATTGATAACTAATG
>JAJIYQ010000127.1 GCA_020881075.1 Rickettsia endosymbiont of Labidopullus appendiculatus | reverse complement strand
GAAGAAGGATATGTATTCGATCACCCAATTATCGATTTCAGAGTTAGAAGTAGAGAATTAAAGCATCCTATAATTAATGAGCATCAAATACTGAATTTTGGTTGGTTAAATAAGCAAGAAATTGATGCAGTGAAACATCAGACCATCAGAATACATGATTTTTTAAGTGGATTATTTGCAGGTATTGGAATAAGACTTGTTGAATGCAGACTAGAATTTGGTAGAGTGTTCAATGGTGAAGAATTTATGGTAATGTTGGCAGATGAAATCAGCCCTGATAATTGTCGTTTATGGAATATGAGTAATAATGAGAAGCTTGGAGCAGAAATGATTGCCACTGATCCAGAAAAAGCTATTAAATCTTATCAGGCAATAGCTGAATTATTAAAAGATAAAACTTATAGCTAATCCTGTATTCAAAGATAATTAGTATTAGTTCCCTCTATTAAATGTAAATTATCAATAGACTTCTTTAGCAACTTAAACAACATTTATGTGATTTTATCAATGCCTACAATTTCATAAAAAGACTTAAAGCTCTTGAAGGTTTAACTCCTTATGAATTTATCGTAAAAACATGGACTTCTGAGCCAAATAAATTTATTATTAACCTAACCATTACTCCCTGGGACTAAACCCCTATGTGGCTTATTACTTCAGATATGAATATCTTGATCGGTTGTATTAAGATCAGAAAGTTTAGAGATCACGTTATTCTATTACATTTGAGTAGTTACTATAAACATTTGTTTTAAGAAATTATAACATAAACAAGCCAACAGCACCAGCAATTATCTTTTTGAGTCCACTATAACCTCTTTGATTTATATTATGTTCTAATATGATAGTGCAAATTTCTTTAGGCGGAAAATTAATTAAAAATGTTTATGATCCCGCCTGTTTCATGTTATTTTTCTTGATAGCATAGCTAATCAGCTCATCAATAATATTGTTTTGTATGCCACTTGCAATATCCTTCTCATTTTTTTTCTGAATTTCCTGGTTTTTTTTCTTATCAATTTTCTTTGATTTTATATAAGCAAAATACGCCTTATCTTTTGACTGAAAAACTGGAGTATTGGAGCCAATATTAGTCCGGAAAATTGCTGATAATAATTCTGCTGGTAGCTGATGATTATTATGAATTTCAGACCTAGAAAAAGTTGTAGATTGGCTAGTAATAACTTTCAAAAATTCTTTATTCCTAGTTGGGGTGTACCCCTTAGCAATAGTTTCTATGGTTTTTAAATTTAGATCTTTTAAATATTGTTCATTCCATAGTTTCTGCACTTGCTCTTTAACTATCGAGAATTCTTGCACTTTGCTTGGTTGAATAGACTTAATCTCAACCAATATAAAAGCTCCTTTTTCAGTTAATTCTATTGGATCTGATAATTCCCCTTCTGCAAGATCAAAAATACTGTCCGAATTTTGGGTAATATCAATTTTATTAACTGCTAAATCCTGATAACTTATAGACTCTAAATTTTGTATGGGTAGTTCATATTTCCCAGCAATCTCTGTTAAACTTGAACCAGATGCAACGTCATCTTCTAGATTTTTAATCATTAATAGTTTTAATTCTTCTGCTTTTTGTTGTTGCAATAATTCATTAACTTGTTTTTTGACCTCGCTAAACTTTTTATTAGCAAATTCTTCTTTGTTGTCCTGATAAAAATTTAATAACTCCTCATCATTATTATGAACTTTTTGGCATAACATTTCACTTGATATTTTTACATAAGACAAATTACGCTTTTCCGGTACTTCAAACAATGTTAGGTTATTTTGGTATAAATCTTCTAACTGCGATGTGGTTGGAGGAGTTATTACTAAGTCTTTAGATTGACGTCGTAGATCAATTTGTACAAGTTCTACATCTCTTGTTTCAGCTATGTAATCTACAATATTTTTGACCATTATCTTTGGTGTAGGAAATGATTCTATAAAAATGCTAATTAGAAGATTCTTTAAAGTATGTTCTTTAATGTCAGACAAATAATCTTCTTCATTAATGTAAGAATTTTTTAAAAAACCTTTAAATCGCTCTATGTCAAATAGACCTTGTTCATTCTTAAAATTAGGATTTTCCTTAATTAACTCGATCACAGTATCATCAGTTAAATCTAAATTATAATAGCCAACTAAATAGTTGATAATACGGTTATTGATAAGTTTTTTAATAATAAAATTATCAATATTTAACTGTTTTATATCTTCTTCACTAAGATTTGTGCCACTTTGTCTTTGAATAGCCCGAATTTGTTCGGCTTTTTCTTTTAGAAAATCTTCTTGACTAATATTATTTGCATCAGAAAAGGTAATCAAATCAAAATTATTGCTAGTATGTAATACATCTTTAATTCCCCATCCAACAAAGGCGAAGGCAATTACGCCAAGTAGAATACGCATTACAAAACTATCAGCAGCGTTTCTAATATTATTTAACATAAATATAAAATTTTTCTTCTTTAAGTGTTTATAATACACTAAAATAGTTCGTCCACTAATATCTGCAAGTAATTTTTATGAAAAAACTTATTATTGTTAATTGGAAAATGCATATGAGCTTAGATGAGGCATTTAAATTTTGTACTAAGCTTACAGAACAACAGTATATAGTCATGTATGGACCTACCCGATAATGCAAGAAAAAAATAATATATAACAGCAAAAAAATCGAATGCAGTCATGTATCCGGCTTATAGTTAATAAATCACTTTAAATTTACCCTAT
>JAJIYQ010000126.1 GCA_020881075.1 Rickettsia endosymbiont of Labidopullus appendiculatus | reverse complement strand
CTGTAAATATTTGTCGATATTTAGCAAGGAAGATAGGTCCTTTGTTACCAGTCAATAAAGTTGCAAAAGAAAATATTCAAAATATTCTTGGCAATAATCTATACACAAATCAAGGGTCTATAAATTCTCAAGCAATCGTTAATCAAGTATGGGATAATTTTGGAAGTTTTATAGGAGAATTTCCATATGTTAATAAGATGTCAGAGGAAGAATTATCTAGACGAATAGAGATAAGTGGTCTTGAGAATATAATAGAATTCCAGAAATCACAGCAACCATTCTTATTCTTTACCGGACATTTTGCTAATTGGGATTTTGCTCTTAAAATTAGCAATAAATTTTATCATAAATTTGCTATTATCTACCGCAAATTAAATAATCCTTATGTTGACAAACTAATTAACGATACGCGTATAAGTAATGATATAAAGCTAATTCCCAAAGGAACACAAGGTGCAAGAGAGCTAATATCTGCCATCAAATCAGGGTATTCCATTGCCATGCTGGTAGATCAAAAAATGAATAATGGCATTGAAGTGCCACTTTTAGGTCAGCCCGCCATGACTGCTCAGGCAATTGCCAAAATTGCCTTACAGTTCAGCTACCCAATTATACCATTACAAGTGGTTCGCACTAATAGTAATAGCAGTTATTTTAAAGTTATTATTCATCCGCCAATAAAATTACAAAAAACTAATAATAATCAAACAGATTGTTATAACATAATGGTTACTATTAACCAAATTTTAGGTAATTGGGTTAAAGAAAACCCAGGTCAATGGTTCTGGTTTCATAATAGATGGAAGAAGAATAATAATAAATATTCCAAGATTAAGTAATTGCAATTACTTAATAAATATGTATACTCTCCTGCTTTGAAGAATTGATACCGCAAATATACCTGCGAGGATATTCGCCTACGTACCTTTTTTACAGTTAAATGTGAGTCGTAGGTAAAACATGCATTTTTATAAAAATTTAATAAAAAATAATGTTATGATAAGGGTAACGACTCCTCAAAAAATTATATCTTTCTCTGAAAATAAGTCTGACTTAGAAAAAATTACTCAATTTATTAAGGATGGTTGGGCAATAGTAAAGTTAATACCTTATGGTAATTATTTTATTGGTGTCATGGAAAAGATGCAGCATGACCACACTATAAATGACCAAGATAGAACTGTTTATATACCTCCAAGAAAAAAGATCATTTTTACTTGAGAGTTTTCTATTTTCTAGACTCTGTGAACAAAATCTAGATAGTTCCTCCGTCATTGTGCATAGGCATCAGCAATTATCTTTTTTACTTTTTTATAAAAACAAATAATAGTGGATTCTAGTGAAATAAAGCTAAATCGAGGACTAGCTGAGCTTTATAAGAGTAGCAGAAATGGTGCTAGATAAATTATAAGCTACCTACAGGTTTTAAGTAAAAATCTACAATGTGATATTACTAAGGCTAATAAAAATGAAATAAGCTTATACAAGGTTATGAGCTATTGTAAGGAGATGATAGGAAGAATTTATAATGATTTAATAAAAGGTTTAGTTAAAAGTCTTGAGAAATTTTTACTAAAATTGCAAAAATTTGCTCAAAAATCCAGGAGAAAAAACAGACCTTCAACCGTTCAGATATGCGGTTTATATAGTCAATTCAGGGGAATTTGGGGCTAGGAACGATGGAGCGACGCCTATAAGTAATAGGCGAGCGACGAGTGACGACGTCCCCAACTTCTCATCAATTGACTATAGCATGTTTTCTTTTCTCCTTAAACTAACACCTATGCGTCATTGCGAAAAGCTACTTTATTAGCAACGAAGCAATCCAAAAAAACGACCAGAAATGGATCAAATATGTTGAGGTTATTTAATAGCATTGCATTATTAATTCAAACTGATTACCATCAGTAACAATAATTTTTGTATCAGTGTTGTAGATAATTGGATCATTAATTCGTTCATGACCGAATCTATTAGTCTTAAATATTGGGATTTTTAAGGTAGCAGCAAAATCAGTAAGAGTAATAATAATGGTCTCGTTATCATTTCCACAAGTTCCAAATATTATAGCGTTTACTCGTTCTAACAGCCCTGCTTGTTTTAAATGATATAAGATACGATCTAGTTGGTATGGCTTTATAGAAACATCTTCCAAGAAAAGTATCTTATCTGCCGTTTTTATTTGCCATGATGTACCTATAGATGTTTGTACAATGCTTAGATTACCGCCCGTAAGATTACCTGTAACGATTTTACTGGATTTTGCCGCAAGGTTAAGTGCTGATAATCCTTTAATTTTAGCTTGAGTTTCTTTACCAGAAATTATTTTTGCTATTTTTATAAAATTTTGACGATCTTTATTTGGATTAAGTATTTCAACGATACCATTACCATGAATTGTCTTCCACCCCCATTCTTGCGAAAAGAAAATATGTAAAGCTGTCATATCACTAAATCCTATAAAAAACTTTTCCTTTATCGGTTTCTTTAAGCGTTGTAAGTCAGAAATTAATTTGGCTGAACCATATCCCCCACGAAGAGCCCATATTACGTTATTTGATTGATCAGTTAAGGCCTTTTCCAAACATAATAATCTTGTTTGATCATCGGAAGAATGGAATAGGCTTTTTCCTTTAAAGCAATCATTTGGAATATTTAGTTTTAACGAAGCAATATTTCTCAAATTAGATAATAGTTCATTGCTGGCTCCTGAAGCGGGAGCAACAACAGTAATTTTTGTATCTTTCAATAAATTAATAAATTCTGCATTATTCTTGTTGAATTCTGAATTAGCAAATGCTGATAAGGACATAAAAATAACTGGTAGGAAGATTGTATGAATTGTTAGGAGCCTAATATGTAAAAGATAATTGTTAAATTTCATAGAGTAGTATACCTATTTATGATATGGATGGTTTTCTATTATGGTCTGAGTCCGATATATTTGCTCTAATAATATTATTTTTGCCATTTGATGGGGCATAGTCATTTTTGAAAGGCTAAGATTGATATTTGCTTGTTCAAGAATGGATTTATCTAAACCGAATGCACCGCCAATAATAAATTGTATATTTTTGCCTGATTGCAAATTATTTGCTATTGATTCTGTAAATTCATGACTATTATAACTATGACCAATAATGTTTAGTACTATTTTACAGGATTTTTCTTCTAAAAATTCATTAATTAATTTACCTTCAAATTGTTTGATTTGTTCAGCTGGTAATTTTTTTGAATAACAAATTTCTATAAATTTTATATTATATTTTATCAATTTTTGATAATCTCTGGCAATTGGTTGATAATAATTATTAAGTTTACCAACGGAAATTATTTGTATTTGTCTCATTATTTTATTATTGATTAATTAATTTAATTATACACCAAAAAAGTTATGCACTAAGTAAAAGTTAGAAAATTATATTGACTTTTTATATATTTTTAATTAAAATGTTAATGAGCTTTAATCTATACTTTAAGCAATTATTGCAACATATCTTGGCTATCAATAACATATAAAACTGACCTTAGCATAGTTACCCAAAATAAGTATTTTTTATTTACCCACAAATTTATCCACAATTTATTCTGATTATTTGTCAAATATGCTTGATTAGCTCTTCAGCAATATGCACAGCATTTAAAGCTGCTCCTTTACGTAAATTATCGGCTGTAATCCATAAATTAATGGTGTTTTTTTGACTATGATCTTGTCTAATTCGTGAGACATAGACCATATCCGTACCTACTACATCTTTGGGAGCGACATATTGTATTGGATCTAAATGACAATTAACCTCAATAGAGTCTGATTCTTTAAGAATCTCTTTTACTTCTTCCGCATTTATTGCCCCACTAAATTCAACATTAACTGAAATAGCATGACCAACAAACACCGGTACTCTAACACAAGTTACACTAGCTTTAGCATGTGTTCCTATAATTTTTTCTAATTCCAGGGCGATCTTAGATTCTTCACTAGTAGAACCATCTTTATTAAAACTACCTATATGCGGGAATAAATTAAAAGCTATTTGATGTGGAAAAACTTTAGGTTCAATGTCCTTAAAAACATATTTTGCCTTGGTTTGTTCATACAGTTCTTCCATTCCTTTTTTACCTGCTCCGGAAGTTGACTGATAGGTTGATATAACCAGTCTCTTAATCTTTACGGCATTATCCAAAGGCTTTAACGCGGTAGCTATAGGAACAGTACAGCAATTCGGATTAGCTATAATATTTTTAATAGTATAATCTTTTAGGCTAGCCAGATTAGCTTCTGGAACTATCAAAGGAACATCAGGATCAAGTCTGAAAAATGATGATTTATCGATAACTACGCAGCCTTGCTTGGTAACCATGGGTATATATTTTTTTGATATTTCTGATCCGGCTGAAAAAAAAGCAATATCAATTTTACTAAAATCTACACTATCTATATCAGATATTTTTATAGTACCGTCTCCAAAACTAACCTCTTTACCATTAGATTCACTCGATGCTATAGCATAGATATTATTAATTGGCAAACTTCTCTCAAATAAAATTTCTAGAGTTTCTCGCCCAACATTACCTGTTGCCCCAATCACTGCGATATTATATTTTTTTGTCATATTTACTTAACTTAATTGTTTTATCCATATAGTCAATTGATGGTGACGGCATCGCTCCATCGTTCCTGCTACCTAATTCTCCTGAATTAACTATATTACTTATGTTATTCAGACTTAAGGAGAGGAAGAATGATTTCAGTATTAGGGAACTATTTGTTCTAGGAGGTTATCGGAGAATAAAAATTGACCGTATTTATGGTAAATTCTCTATTCTCCAACAGGCTCCTAGTGTGTATCTAAATCATTAAGTATATGAAAGTGCTTATCTAGAATGTTCTTATCTAAGTTATCAGGCAACACTAACGGCGGTGTAGCAAATACTTCATCTAATGCCTTAATAATAGGCTGAGCTATAAGAAGAGATAATGCTTTTGATATACTGTGTACATCACCTGAATGCTCCTTATGGAAGTCTTGATATTTTATCACTATATCTTCAATTATAACAACTTTAGCACGCGGATAATTTGACATCATCAGATTCCAAGGATGACCCTGAGTTCTTTTCTGATCTCCCCCCAACCTAATATCACTTCTATATAATACTGCAGGTTTATCTAAAAATTTACTTTGAATAAATTCTACTATTGTACCAGAATCTGGGTCTGTACCGTCAAAACTAAATATGCCTCCATCAGCTTCTTTTATAGCTTTTAAATCATTATTTTTTATGTGTTTAGCATGGGTATCCCTTTGCTCTAAATTTTGAGGTAGTATAAATTTATACTTACCACTAGATGCCTCCTCTATGGCAGAAGCTAAATATAAATTACCTATAAGATCCTTATTAGTAAATAATGGACCTGCAAAATACAGATTATAAGATTTCTTAGTTACACTCTTATTAGAAGATTCTACTGAATGATGATTGCTCATATATTAAAAACCCATTTAGTTAGAGATAATTTAAAGTATAGTGGGCAAGAAATCAAGACAAAAGAAAATAATTTTTTCTAAAATTTCTTTAGTATAAGTTCAATGAATTAGTTGCCATAGATATAGTCAATTGATGAGAAGTTGGGGACGTTGTCCAATACCCTACAATTTTTATTCTATAAGTATTAAACAGCATAAAAACGTCATTGCGAGACCACGCAAGTAGGTCGTGGCAATCCGCATATAATTAGATTAGACCTCTTGTACTTTAGCTTTTTTTCTGTGAACGATCACTTATAATTGCTGGTTTGTAAGTTCAAATCTCAACCTCTTACAAATTTCTCAGAAGGTAAATTTTCCATGAGATTTTTGGCTATTTCACTATCTGACATACTATTATTTTTTGTAGATTGCATATATGTAGCTACCAATTCTACCATTTTATCGCAAAACTCAGACTGCAGCATTTGAGAAGCTTCTAGTTTTTGCCTATTCATTAAGTCTATAGTCTCGAGTTTCTTGCTTTCTAGAAACTTATCAATTTCTGCGTTTTGTTGTTCAATTAGATTATTGGCAGTTTCTTTGCCATCTCTGAGCATTTCTTCTCTTAGAACCTCAATCTGTTGTGTTTGCTTTACAGCATCTTCAAATAATAAGGTCATATCTTCATTAAGCTTTTGGGCTTCTAAGACTTGGTTTTTGATAGCAATAATTTTGTCATCTAACGATTTTAAAATTATATTTTTTATTGGTCTATAGACTAAATATACAAAAATTAGGAAACAAATAGCCAGCCAAAATCTTTCGTCAAATAATTGTATCATTTTATCCCATCATTTTATCTTTTTGTAAGACTTTTTTAGTAATTCTATATCAACCTGTTGATTAGTAATTTTTTGAATTAATAATTTTGCTAAATTGACACATGCATCATTTTCATCAAGCCAAAACGACTTATTAATTGTTTCTATATCATGACGATTATTTTCAATTTGTACTTTCAATTCATTATGGAGCTGCTTTTTTTTTGACAAAAAAGCAGCTTCCATCGCATCTTTAGCTTCTTTCTTAATATTTTCTACGATATTTGATGTTTCTTCCAGCTTACTAGCACATTGCTTATGCAGACTATCAGCTTTTGCTGCAAGTTCTTTTGTACTAGCAACATTAGTATCTATATAATCTTTCCTATTCCTAAGAATTTTTTCAGTTAACGGTACGATGAACTTATGAACTAGAAGATATAAGAAACTGAAAGCAACTACCAACCAAAAGATTTGCGAACAATAAAAAACAACGTCAAACTGAGGCATAGTTCTTAAATAAATATTAGCAAAATTGCAATTACAAATGAGAATAAACCCATAGCCTCGGTAAGTCCTGCACCAATTAATGCTACTTTTTGTAATTGTTCAGCAGCTGAAGGGTTACGAGCAATTGAAGTTAGCAATGCACTGAATATATTACCTACACCAATGGCAGCACCTAGCATACCAATAGCCATAAGACCTACACCAATAAATTTTAGAGACGTTATGTCCATATTATATAAACTCCTAATAAAAATTTCTAATGTG
>JAJIYQ010000125.1 GCA_020881075.1 Rickettsia endosymbiont of Labidopullus appendiculatus | reverse complement strand
ATAACGAAAGTAATTCTATATTTGGCTCTTTTTGGCTGCGAATAAACATGATTTTCTTGAAATAGGTACACTATTCCTGCAAAAATCATATATATTCTCGCCGAAAAATAGCTCAAAATATAATTAATTAGTTATCTCCGACAGACTCCTAGTGTTGTATAAAAAATTAACTTGCAATAATTCATAAAAAATATTATATTTCACCATATAGCAATATGGCTTTGGTATGCCTAATTTTTGCTATACAGTCTTAAAATACCAAATATAAGGAATTAATAATGCCTAAGTTAAAAACAAAATCAGCTGTAAAAAAACGCTTTAAGCTTACCGCTACTGGTAAAGTTTGTGCTACTCAAGCTGGTAAAAAACACTTCATGAGACGTCGGACAAAAGCTCAACTTCGTAACCTTAGAGGAACAACGATTCTCTGTAATCAAGATGCAAAGAATTTAAAAAAATTCTTCCTTCCATATGGAATTTAACAATTTAACTAAGGAAATAGGCGAGATATGTCACGCGTAAAATCAGGAAAAATTTCAAAAAATCGCCATAAAAAAATTCTCAAACTTGCTAAAGGTTATAGAGGGCGGTCTAATAATTGCTTTAAGGTAGCAATTGAGAAAGTTGAAAAAGCTCTACAATATGCTTATAGGGATCGTAGAAATCGTAAACGTGATTTTAGAGGGCTTTGGATACAAAGAATTAATGCAGCAGTGCGTGAGCATGATTTAGTATATTCCCAATTTATGGGTGGGCTTAAAAAAGCTGCAATAGATATTGATCGTAAGGTACTAGCTGAATTGGCAGTTAACAACCCACAATGTTTTGCAGATATAGTGGCTCAAGCTAAGGCTCAGTTGCAATAGGGTCTCTTTGATATTTTTTAATTTAGAGGCAATTTTGTCATCAAAATATCTTAGGGTGTTGTGAGCATTATTCACATTAAAGAAAAATATTCGCAACACCTAAGACGTGAAGATCAAATAGTTAATATTGGCGATTATATTTACCGTCCCGCTGGGTTCTGGACTAAACAAGTTCACAATCTTCTAGAACATATTCGTAGTGAAGGTTTTCTTTTGGCTCCCAAGCCTGTGGGATTTGATAATTCAGGACGAGAAATAGTTAGCTTTTTAAAAGGAGAGGTAAGTAACTACCCCCTCAGCAGTAATGCTGCATCGATAAAAGCCCTTACATCTGCTGCTAGTCTTCTACGTAAATATCATGATGCATCACAAAATTTCTTAGTTAAAGTTGTTTCCGATGAAAAATGCTGGCAACTGCCATCTCGACATCCAAAAGAAGTCATATGTCATGGTGATTTTGCTCCTTATAATGTTGTTTTGAATGGAGAACAAGCAGTTGGAATAATTGATTTTGATACTTGTCATCCAGGGTCACGCTTATGGGATATTGCTTATGCTCTTTACCGATGGGCTCCACTGACAAATCCTAATAATAAAGATGGATTTGGCTCTATAGATGAGCAAATTATAAGAGCATGTTTATTCTGCCAAGCTTATGGTTTAGCTGAAAAAGATAAAAATGGGATGATAGACTTGATTATCGAAAGGCTACAAGCATTAGTAAGTTTTATGTTTAGTCAAGCAGCAGAAGGTAACAAAACATTTGCAGCAAATATACAAGATAACCATCATCTTCTGTATTTAGCAGATATTGAATATATTAAATCTAATCAATTCTATATTGAATATGGTCTGAGTACTTAAATAAAATTGAGAAAAATAGTGAATAAAAAATTAATATTACAAAAATATAAATATGCATTAGCTCTTCTAATAATATCATTATGTATATTAGGAGGTTATTCTTATGACAAAAGAAAAATAAAAATAAAAAAACTTTCAAATGACTTAGTGTCACTGCAAAATAATGATAATATTCAAAATGGGAAAATATCAGTTGTCGAAAGAGTAAGTGATTATGCTTACTCTCGTATTTACTCAAATTTAAGAAAAAATCGTTTTGAATTTGATATGGTGGTTAATGATCTAAACCATAATTTTTTAACTGACGAAAGAAAAGACTACATTGAAAAGGTTTGTCTTTTCCAAATTGAAGAAGCGGTAGATAGGATATCAATTGCCAAAGGTTACGATTGTTTATCACGTTTACAACTTTTAAAAAAGGAAAAAGCTGAATTATATAGGGGCATAAAAAATAGCAGCTATTCTTTAGATTTATTATATAAATCAGAATATGCCCTTAATTTAGCTCATATTATTATTAAAGATCATAAAGAACAGATTTTTTCTTTTATTAAAGACTTAAAAGAAGAAGATTTACTAAAATATTTTAGTGGTTACATGCAAGATGAAGTAGCTTTTCTTAATAAGCTGATAGCATTAAATATTCCTGAATTATCAGCTAAAGCTTTTTATAGGCTTAGCATGATTAATATATTAGGTCGATCTTCTGTTTTAGAGGAAGCGAACATAGACCTTAAGACAGCCGTTGCTCACTATCAACGAGCCGCTAATTTAAGTGGAATAGAGGCTAATAATATTACTAATATTGCTCTTGTTATAAATGATAAGTATGCAGTACATGCGGCAACTACCATTGCATCGGCTTTGTTAAATTCAGACTTAGATAGCTTCTATGATTTTTATTTTGTTATGGATCAGGAAGACCCTATATCTATAGAATCGCAAAAAAAACTTTCATCTATGCAGGATATAAAGCCTTACAAAATAAATTTTATAAATGTTGATAATAATTTACTGCCGATAGAATTAATAAAAAGTAAATTTAAAAATTGTGATTGGCCTCTTTTAATAAGCTATAGACCATTTTTTAGTAAAATTTTGCCAAATTTAACCTCGGTATTATCGTTGGATGCTGATTTAATAGTTTTAAAAGATTTAAGCTATTTTAAAACTATTGATATGACGGATTATTTTGTGGCAGGTAGCTATGATGCCGGTAATCCTGGTCATAACGAACTTGGCTGTAATCATGCTTTACCGTATTTTTATATAAATGCCGGTGTTATGTGGTTTAATTTAGAAAATATGAGAAATAATAAAGCGGAAGATTGTTTAATAAATTCATTAAACAATACTGTATGTTCTCTTTCAATGTTTGAACAAGATATAATAAATGTAGCTTTTAACGATAGAATTAACCATATTTCACATAAATGGAATCATACACCTAGTTATAGATCAAGCACAACCAATACAAATTATTATACAAAATTTATTTTACATTATTCAGGAACAAAACCTTGGGCTGGGGGTGTGGAAAAAGCACAGATAGAACAATTAGACGGTATTTACAAAGAATATTGGCGGTATAGAGAATTAACGCCTTGGGGGACGCCATACTCCCCTAAATAGCTTTTCTGTAGAGTGTATATACTCAAATGATTTGAGTACAATAAGTAATTATAATAGCCTAGGTAAATTAGCAAGATATTCTCCCTTCCAAAGCTCCTGATAAATAATAGGATCAATGTTCCCACCTGATATAAGTACTAAAACTTTCTTAGGTTTTGACTGTTTCTTTAACCAATTTACTACTCCAACCATATTTAAAGCACATGATGGTTCACAGGCAATTCGTAGCAAATGAACCAACCAAGCGGTCCAATAATATATAGAATGTTCATCAGCAAGAAAGAAATCATCAAGTTTATTTAGATAATTAAACGTACGTGGTGAAACTGCTAAAGTACGTAAACCATCTGCTACAGTATTTGGTGAATCAGTAAACCTATATATCGAACCTTGCTTAATCGATAAGAAAGCATCGTTGGCATTAAGCGGCTCTGAACCTATCAGCAAGCTAGATGGAGATAGTAATTCTTTCGCTAAATATGATCCAGAAAGCAACCCCCCACCTCCACAAGAAGCAAAAATGGCATCTGGGCTAAATCCTAGTTGTTGCAATGCTTCATAACACATCGTACCAGCCCCAGCTATACTAGAATCACTATCGGAAGGATGCAAATAGTAAAAACCATTTTCTATGTCACTCTTTGCTTTATCTTCTGCCATTTGTCTAGTTTTAGTTAGTATAACCTCTGCTCCATAATATTTTGCTGTTTGTTGTTTAATTGGAGAGGTATTTTCTGGTAAATAAATTCTTGCATTAAGGTTAAGGGTTTTTGCTACCCAAGCAAGACCAATTCCATGATTACCTGTACTATATGCAACAACTTTATTTGGTAAACAATTTTGTTCTTGCAACTCTAATAAGTGGTTTAATACTCCCCTAACCTTAAATGCTCCAGTTTCTTGTAATGAGTCTACTTTAAAAAAAATTTCATGACCGAGTTTATGACCAAGCATTTTATTTAAAACTTCAGATTGAATTATTGGAGTCAAGTGAAGATATTGTTTTACCCTATTGCTTGCTATTGATATGATATTAGACCTCTTTCTAAACTCTACTTCTGCTGGTAATTTGGACAATGATGCGGTACTCGAATCCTCACATACATTAGAGTACGCTGCGGTTTTGCGTTCCGCGTCTCCTTTAAATTCCTCAGCATAAGCGAGTTTAGAAAGAGGTCTATTGGAAGATTGAGACGATGAATGCATATATAAAACTAAATGTAGCTTGAAATCATAGTAAGACGGTATTATATAGCTAACATCCTCTTTAGTATATAAATTTCTTAAGGTTTTTAATATGACAAATAAAGAAAAATTACCCTTACTCGCATTAAAAGACATGGTGATATTTCCAGGTATGATCGCTCCTGTATTTGTCGGTAGGTCAAAGTCTCTAAAAGCTTTGTTTAATACTAAAATTATAGATAATAATAGATATATATTATTAGTATTACAAAAACAACAAGATCAAGATACTCCAGATATTCAATATCTTCATTCTATAGGGGTAATTGCTAAAATTATACAAACAGTAAGGTTACAGAATAATGCCAAAATTCTAGTTGAGGCAATCAATAAGGTTACCCTACATAACATCACTAATAAAGAAATATTTGAAGCTGAATATAGCATACTACATGATGAAGAGGTAATTGATGTAGAGTCTTTAAAAATTTCCACAGCAAATGTTATCGAGTTATTTACAAAATATACTAAGACTCATAAAAAAATTAATCCAGAAATAATAGAAACGATAACTGGTGAAATAGCAAAAAATCCAACAGATTTTAGTTATGTCACTAATGTACTAGCTTCTTATTTGACTGTACCCTTAATAATAAAACAAACTTTGTTAGAGGAGACCAAACCTCAATCACGAATTAAAACTATAATAGATACATTAACATCTAGCATGGCTCAAATAGATGCAGAGCAAGCTTTACAATTGCGAGTAAAAAAACAAATTGAGAAAACTCAGCGTGATTATTACTTGCACGAACAAATGAAAGCTATACAAAAAGAACTCGAACATGATAAATCTGATTTCTCTGATATAGAAAAAAAGATTAAAACCTTAAAACTTTCAAAAGAAGCAAAAGAAAAAGCTGAGGCAGAACTGAAAAAGCTAAAGCTTATGAATCAAATGTCAGGTGAATCATCAGTTGTTCGTAATTACCTTGATACATTATTAGCCATGCCATGGGGGAAATTTGATAATAATAAAACTGATATAAATAAAACTAGAGAAATTTTGGATCGTGATCACTTTGGTCTTGAGAAAGTCAAAGAGCGTGTTATTGAATATTTAGCAGTGTTACAACGTTCTAAAAAAATTAAAGGACCTATATTATGCTTAATCGGTCCACCAGGAGTTGGGAAAACCTCATTGGTCAAATCCATTGCTGAAGCAATGGGTAGGAAATATACTAAATTTGCTCTTGGCGGTATTAGAGATGAATCGGAAATTAGGGGGCATAGGAAAACATATCTTGGTTCTATGCCAGGAAAAATTATAAATTTAATAAAAAAAGTTAAATCTAATAACCCCGTTATGTTATTAGATGAAATTGATAAAATGGGTTCTGATTTTCGAGGTGATCCAGCTTCTGCATTACTTGAAGTCTTAGACCCTGAACAAAACAGTCATTTCGTTGATCATTATTTAGAAGTAGAATATGATTTATCAGAGGTAATGTTTATTGCAACAGCTAATTCTTATAATCTGCCCCGAGCTCTAATTGATCGTATGGAGATCATTAACATTTCTGGTTATGTTGAAGAAGAAAAATTACAAATTGCCAAAAACTACTTAATACCAAAGCAATTGAAAATGCATGAAATGAAGAAAAATGAACTCACTATTGATGATGGAGCAATTTTAGAATTAATCAGATATTATACCAAAGAATCAGGAGTAAGATCGCTTGAGAGAGAAATTGGCTCTGTTACAAGAAAAGTATTGCAAAGAATCTTGAGTAACAAAAAAATAAAAAGCATATCAATATCATCTGCCAATCTTGAAGAATATTTAGGAGTTAGGAAATATAATTTTGGTCTAGCTGAAAAAGAAGATCAAATAGGTAGTACTACGGGACTTGCTTATACAGAAGTTGGTGGAGAATTACTTACCATTGAAGCCTTGTCATTCCATGGCAAAGGAGATATTAAAACTACTGGCAAACTTGGGGATGTAATGAAAGAATCTGCTCAAGCAGCCTATAGCTGTTTTCGTTCTAGAGCTAGTAGTTTTGGATTAAAATATGAAGATTATAAAGATCTTGATATCCATTTGCACGTACCGGCTGGAGCGATTCCAAAAGATGGTCCATCTGCTGGATGTGCAATATTTACCACTATTGTTTCACTTATGACCAAAATACCGGTAAACAGAACTGTAGCAATGACTGGAGAAATCACCCTAAGGGGGACAGTATTACCAATTGGGGGACTAAAAGAAAAATTATTAGCCGCTAGTCGAGGTGGTATACAAACGGTGATAATACCTCAAGATAACGTTAAAGATTTAGAAGATATTCCACCGAATATAAAAAATAGTTTAGAAATTTTATCAGTATCAACTGTAGATGAAGTGCTAAAATTAGCTTTGGTCAATAATAATTTTACAGTTACTAACTAGGCTCTGTGAAAAAAATTTTAATTGTCTAGATTTTGACTCTTTTTAGTTGCAAATTATAAGATTTTTTTTTTTTGAAATAGGTACACTATTCCTGCAAAAATCTTATTAATTTTCGCTTAAAAACACTCAAAATCTAGACAATTAAAATTTTTTTCACAGAACCTAAAAATCGATCTGATGCCAGTGGAAACTTTTGCCATATATTACAGTAGTGGAGAGATATTCATAGACAATTTAAAAATTGCTAAAATGATATAGACTAAATTACCGCGAAGAGTTGGTTTAATACATACTTGCATAGTTTGGACATATTATTCTGGGGATGGAATGTTAAGGAGTACCAATGTCTTGGCTTTATGGCTCTTTATTCCCTTATAAAATACCATATAAATTTGATCAAGTAAGGCGATTAAAGGTTCTGATTTTGAGCAAGCAAAAAGCCTTGTAACACTTTCTGGTACAGAAGAAGTGTATGTTTATGCCATGGGCATGGAAAAATTGCTAGGTCATATTTTAACTCTTGACTATAGTGAAGAAACAAAGCAAATTATTGAGGTGAATCACTTTCTTGCATGGTGTGCAGAAAATTCAATTAAGTCAGAATTACCAAAGAATAAACGAGTATGGAATTTCCAATAACTAACAACCAAATATATAAAGGATAGAATTTCTATGAAAAGAATTTTAGTTATGCTAATTCTGCAGCTTTTTGTAATGGAAGCACAATCAAGTGTTGAAAGAATTAAGCTACATTCTTTTGATGACTTAACTAAGATAATCAAAGTTGAAAAAGATACACTAATTGTATTTGACATTGATGGAGTCATTCTTTGTCCTAAAGACAGCTATTTAAGCCATGATAATCGAGAAGTACACCATAAATTTCTTGATGATATTGAAAAATCACAAGGTCTAGCACAGAAAAAAAATATATATGGGCTTATTATCTCGCAAATGGAGCATAAGTTAATTGAACCAAGTTTCGTAAAGCATTTTTGGTTTTTAAGATTTAATGGTTCTGATATTGTTGCCCTAACATCAATAGGACCAAATAATCCATATTTTGATCAAGAACAAGATCGTGTTGATGTGCTGAAAGATAAAGGATTAATTTTTGATGAAAAATATAAAGGTATGGTAAAAATTGATGAACAAAGCCGACCTCAACCAAAAGCTATCGAAGGCATTATTTTTGCCAGAGGTTATGAAAAAGGATTAGTGCTTAAAGCATATCTTGATCAACAAAAGGCTAATTATAGCAAGATAGTGGTAATAGACGATATGTCTAAAAACTTAGATTCTATTGAAAAATACCTTAAAGATAAGGTTGATAATATAATTCTAATAGAATATAGCTATGATACAGTTGGAGAGCAAAAATCTATAGAAGAGATATCTAGATTGCAGAAAGATTTCCTTAAATCTCAATCTATTTGGTTAAGTGATAAGCAAGCTGCAGTTTTATTACAAATAATAAATAAAGACAAGGCTAAATAATACAAAATAAAAAGGTAAAACATGAATTGTGAAATTGACTTATCTACTAAAAAATGTATTCCATGTCATGGCGGCATTCCAAGACTTAAACTTATAGAAAGTTTAACATACATATAGTAAAAGTGATTGAATTAGACTGTCTTTTAGGTTCTGTTAACAGAACTATAAGTTTTATCCATTTTTTTCATGAGGTTTCCTAACATTTTGCCAAATTCTATTTTTAGAAATATAAAAGAAAATTGTAAAAATTACTAAAAATATCATTACCTTCAAACCCATAGATTTACGGTTTTCCATTTCAGGTTCAGCAGCCCATTGTAAAAATACGGTAACATCCATAGCCATTTGTTCAACCGATGAATTTGTTCCGTCTATATATTGTACTTGTCCATCTGTCAGTGGAGCTGGCATGGCAATTTGACTATGCGGAAAGTATGGATTGTAACTTAATCCTGGCATTAATTTAAAATTCTCAGGAGGATTAGTATAACCAGTAAGTATAGAATATACATAATTTGCCCCATCAGGTCTTGCTTTAATGATCAATGATAAATCAGGTGGGTCTGCCCCGTTATTGGCTGCTCTTGCTGCTTGTTCGTTAGAGTAGGGGCGAACAAATGGATCAGATGGTAGAGCTGGTCTTTCAAACATCTCTCCTGCATCATTGGGTCCATCTTGAACCGTATAATTTTTGGCTATTTCTTTAATTTCTTCATCTGAAAATCCTATATCTTTAAGATTACGATAATATAAATTATAAAGACCATGACACACACTACATACTTCTTTATAGACTTGAAAGCCACGTTGGGCAGCTTTTCTATCAACGCTAGCAAAAATTCCGTCAAATGACCAAGCAATCTTTTTTGTAGGTAATGCTTCGTTGGCAGTGATAGTATTGGATACTAACAAAATTAACAAACACAGGTAAAATTTGATATAAGAGGTAATTTTATTATCTTTCATATAGAATTCGGTAATGGCAAAGTTTTCTCATACTTGCTAATTAGTGGTACTGCAACGAAAAAATGAAAGAAATAGTAAGCAGCAGCAAATCTACTTAAGGTAATATAAGGGTCTTCGGCTGGTTTTCCTCCAAGATATCCAAGTACCAAACAATCAGCTATGAACAGCCAAGAAGCTATACGGAACATTGGTCGATAATTGGCACTTCTAACTTTTGAGCTATCAAGCCAAGGTAAAACAAATAATAACAAAATACTAGAAAACATTAATATTACCCCACCTAGCTTTGACGGTACTGCCCGTAAAATAGCATAAAATGGCAAAAAATACCATTCTGGAACTATATGAGTTGGCGTAACCAAAGGATTAGCTGGTACGTAATTGTCAGGATGTCCTAAATAATTTGGTTTGAAAAAGACAAAAAAAGCAAATATTAGAAAATAAACACCAAATCCAACAAAATCTTTTACAGTATAATATGGATGGAAAGGAATAGTATCTTTAGGGGATTTAACATCGATACCCTTGGGGTTATTTGAACCATGAACATGTAGGGCTACTAAATGAAGTAAGACTAAAGCTACTATAATAAAAGGCAATAAATAATGTAAAGCAAAGAATCTGTTAAGTGTAGGGTTATCAACTGAAAAACCTCCCCAAAGCCAGGTAACTATCGATTTGCCAATGATAGGTATAGCTGAAAATAAATTGGTGATTACAGTTGCTCCCCAGTAGCTCATTTGTCCCCAAGGCAGCACATATCCCATAAAGGCAGTAGCCATCATGATAAGAAAAATTATTATGCCTATATGCCATAATAACTCTCTAGGTTTTTTGTACGAGCCATAATATAACCCTCTACAGATATGTAGATAAACGACAACAAAAAACATTGATGCCCCAACTGAGTGTATATAACGTATTAGCCAGCCATAATTGACGTTACGCATAATTTTTTCAACACTCTCGAAGGCGTAATCGACGTGAGGGGTATAATGCATAGCCAAAATAATGCCAGTGATTATCTGAATTACTAAGGCAATACCAGCTATTGACCCTAAGTTCCATAGGTAACTCAAATTTTTGGGTGTTCGATATTCGCCTAGATGTTTAAAGAACGAGAAAATAGGGAGTCGGTAGTCGATCCATTCTATGATCGGATTGGATTTGTTTGGATTGGATTCCTCAGGATAATTACTTTCATTCATAAATAACTATCCGATTTTAATTTTTGTATCGGAAATAAATTCATATGGTGGAACAGCCAAATTCAAAGGGGCTGGTCCTTTTCGTACCCGACCAGATGAATCATACTGAGATCCATGGCATGGGCAAAACCAACCGTCATAATCGCCTTGGTTTGCAAGTGGTACGCAACCCAAATGTG
Organism: Rickettsia endosymbiont of Labidopullus appendiculatus; assembly: GCA_020881075.1. Classification (GTDB taxonomy): domain Bacteria; phylum Pseudomonadota; class Alphaproteobacteria; order Rickettsiales; family Rickettsiaceae; genus Tisiphia. The sequence goes on along the minus strand of JAJIYQ010000125.1, from coordinate 8,664 downwards.
TGCAAATGCCTATAGTCACCAACCACTTATCATGCCCAGATTTAACTCTATCTTGGTCAAGCTCAGGATCCATTAGCTCGGCGAGATTTACATTTCTTGCTTCAGCAATTTTTTCTGGAGTTCTATTAGTAATAAAAACCGGCTTGCCTTGCCATTTAACAGTAACAGTTTGCCCTGGTTGGATTTGAGATAAATCCACTTCTATTGAAGATAGGGCAAGAACATCTGCTGAAGGGTTAAATGAATTAACAAGAGGATAGGTAGCACACGCTGCTCCAACCACAACCATACTGCTAGCAGTTAAGGTTATAAAATCTCTACGAGTTGCCTTATCATAACAATTAGTATTTGACATAAACTGATCAGTATAATTTATAGATATCTACATAATATGTTACTATAAAAGTAACAAAAAATCAAGGATAGCTTAAGATTAACAGCATTATATATAGCTCCTAATAAGTTTTAGATACCTTAAGCAATATTTTCATATGAATTGGATGTAACTATGTTACAATATCGCCAAACTCATCCCTTAAAAAAGATAGTTTGTCCAAAGCTTGCCATTTTTGAGTAAATGTATCTTTAATCTTATTTGAAATCTCTAAAGTTTTATTTCTATCTAATGGAATAGGTATTAAAAGTTCCTTCCATCTATCTCCTATATTTGGCAGTGTTGTGTCTATGAATATTTTGTTATATAGCTGTTTTTGTGTAATTGAATGAGACATAGCAAATAGAAAATAATACGATGTAATATTGTAAATGTTATGTTGATTAATAATTCTAAAAGTTGTAATTTCATTAGTCAATAAAACATTCGTATCAAATTTTGAAATCATTGCAACAGACCCTATCCTATAACTTCCTCTACGAACAAAGACTACATCCTCTTGTTGTAAAGACAAACCATTCTTACCTTTGATTTTATGATATATATGTTCTGGTACTAATGCAGTTGGGTTCTTGTAAATTTCCCAATTAATTATATCAGCCACTCTAACATAAGGGACTGTTCCAGTCCCTTTATACTCGCTTGGCGGTGAACCATGTCCGTTAAATGCTTGTAAAATATTTTGCTTTAATAATTCGTTAATTGTAATAAGTTTAAATTTTTGATTATTAGCTATCTCTTTTATTTCTTCTTCTTTTTTTTTCCAGTAATAGCGTGGTACATAAACGTTATTAGTGATATCAGAACTTGAAGTTATAAAGGTATTTTTATTGAATTTTTTAGATAACAACTCATTTCTTATGGTTTCTGTATCGTCCCAAATTTCTTTTGTAAATACCTCATTTGTACTATCGTACCTATAAATTAATCTTCCAGTATGATCATGCCCCATTTCTTCTGCAACAGCCATGATAATATCACTATTTTGTCTTTTGCCTTTTTCTAATACTAATAAACAAGTTTTCGCATTACAATAAGGTCTAAAAGTATTATGAGGTAGATCTATAACTGCAATAATATTATTTTCTTTAACTAAAAAATCTAGAACGTGTTTTTTAGAAGGGGCATGAAGGTAAGTCTCTGGTAAGACTATTGCAAGTTTACCTCCATCTTTTAATAATTGCAAACATCTTTCTATAAATAACTCTTGAGGTTCAGTTTCTTTTACTTTATTAGTTCTTATGAAAGAATTACCTTCTTTTTTATATTGATGCCCTAGTTCAAAATATTTACAGTCTTCTTTTAGAACCTTGATTTTGCTACCAAATGGAGGATTTGTAACAACAAAATCAAAAGTGTTTAGTTCAATTTCACCGTCTTTTTGAGTTGTAATTAATTCTTTTGTTTTTACCTGGAATTCATGAATTGGATGCAATGTATTTTCTTGAACAATTTTACTCTTACCATCACCTATAATTGTCATATATGCTTTGCATATCTTAACTAAATCTATTTCTTTCTCTAATCCATAAAAACACTTTTCAGCTATTTGCTTTTTTAACCTATTTATATCTGTTGAATTTTTATATGTTCGATCATGATCCATTTTTTTCCAAACATGTTCAAGTGCATATATTAAAAAACCACCACTACCACAAGCAGGGTCTATAATGGTTTGATTTGGGGATGGATCTAAAATTTGCACTGCAAGCTTTACAATTTCTCTAGGTGTAAAAAATTCACCTTTTTCACCAACTAATTTACTTTCTGCAAAAGTTTCAAAAGCCTCCCCTACTATATCTTTTTCAGTTTTTAGTAATGCGATTTGCTCTAGTTCTCCAACTACATAAACAATTGATTTTGCATCAAGTGTTATTTCTTCATTTGTAATAAAAATTCCATCATCTTCTAATTCTTCTTTTACTTTTATAAACAATTTTTGTATTCGTTTTTTAACTTTACCATATTGTGCTATTTTAATTTCTTCATTTTCACTTTTATCATTATTGATTGTCTCCATTTCTTCTGTTGTTATTCTAAAATTTGGCAAACTATTAAGTTCATATTTCTCATCAATAATCTTACAAAAGATTAGTTTAATCATTTCGCTTCCAAGCTTTTCTTTCCTACTAATATTTGTATTAGAATATAAAGTATTTAGTATACGCCTAAAAACAGGTTTTAGATTTTTAACAGGTTTTAATTTATCTTTTGTTATATTACCTATTGCTTCTATCGTTTCTCCTTTTTTCGGTATGTTAAATAGACAATCTTTTTTTACTTCTCCTTTAGAATTTTTATATAAATATTCAATTTCTTCTCCATTAGTCCAAACTCCAAACAAAGCAGAAGTAGCTTGCATATAACTCGTCAGTTGTTCTAAACCGTCTTTTCTACTTTTCTTTTTAACCTCAACAATACCAAGTATATCGCTATATTGATTTCTATTTTTTGATTTATTTTTATATATTACAATATCTGCTTTTTTTACAGCACTACCCATTTGTATTGAGACTTCAATATCTAATTGCTCTTTGTCATAAAAATAGTCGTCATACAATATCTTTTCATATTCTTGTCGTACTTTTTCTTCAGGCTTTTTTAAATCTACAGCTTTGTTTGTTGCAAAATCATTAATGTATCCATCCTTTAACATACTAATTTTTATTGATTACCCTAACTTATACTTATATTATTTTCATTTGCCATCAGTTGATTTACCATCGCTATCGTTAGAATTATCAGGAGAATCATAAGGATTGCGGTAAGGAAGCATTTCCGGTACAGTTCCATCTTTAGGCAATAACTTCTTTAATCCGTCTTCTAAAGCTTTCTCACCTGTTTCTTCTCTAACCTCATATTTTGGTGGATCTCCTAAACATTTCCAAAAATTGGTTAAACTTTCAAAGTTGGGACCTAATTTTGGAGTACAGTGTTGAGCAATTGATTTCGACGTATCAAGAATTTCAGTGGTAGCAGTTGTTATATAGCTGATAAGTCCAATTTGTTCGAGTCCTTTAGCTACCCAAAATAATATTACCAGAGAAGCAACAGCTATCATAACGTACCATTTGGCTATGATACTCCACAAAAATATTCCCATAGGGTTAGCTGCTATTAGTCTTCTTAAAGCTTGCCACATATATATAATTACCGAAAAATAGTTAAAAAATCTACGAGTAGAAATTACATGAATTGTAAAAAAATAACAATTTTTTTATTAGTGCAAGGGTCAGTATAGTGTATAATTAAAATTAAATGTTGTAAATATTCCTAATTAGATAGGATGAGAGATAAAATATTATTGGTACAAGGAGTATATTGATACCAATCATAACAAAAATTAGATTGATATTATCAAAATTTTGTAAAACAAGACCGCTAAGTATGATGTTGGGTATTAGTAGCGGCATGATTAATATTGCTAACAGATTAGTATTTGACCTAAAATAGCTTTGAACAGCTCCAATTAAAACTAATAGGCTACTGGACAAAATTAATAATAGAGTTAGATTGATCAAAAGATAGCTTACTGTTAGCATGTCAAGATCGAAGATAATATAAATTATTGGCATATTTAATAAAGCACTGGTGAGGGAACTAAAAATTATGGTAATTAATTTAGCGGCAATAATTTCACTCTCATTGAAGCTAGATAATAGTAACTCTAAACTTCCGTCCTCGACATCTTGCTGAAATATTAGACTAGAAAAACCAATTAGAGCTATCGGCAAAACAATTACTGAAAAAATAATTCCAAATTTTTTAATATCTGTTTGGTCATTAATTAAAGCAGTACTGAAAATACAAAATAAAAAGAATATAAATAGATATTTACTAAGATTATTAATACGATTTTGAATTAAATATTCCCATTTGATAAGTTGTATTAGTTTCTGCATATAACTATAGTAGAATTGATTGATGAGAAGTTGGTGACGTCGTCACTCATCCGACTTAATGTCATCCCTGCTTAGTGCGGGATCTTAGATTCTCGCCTACGCGGGAATAACAATTTACAATTACCCCTGCTACCCAATTCTCCTGAATTAACTATAGCTTCTTTTAAAGTGGACAAAAATAATTCCTTATTACGATCTAGAAAATATTGTTCTAAAGCAGCATTCACATACTCCGTAACTTCTGCCTTATTTTGTAATTGTTCTCTTAAGTAATTGGTAAATTTTTCCATATAATCATTCTCTAATATTACTTGCAGTAATAATAGAATATATCAAACACATAACAGATGCAACACAAAGTCCAACACCAATCTCAATGGTAAAAATACCAATATGTTGAGCTAGCAATTTATCATCTGCCAAAGAATAATAATTTAAATAATTATCGTCAAATAATATTGATACCATACCGGTTAGGGCATAGATCAATACTCCGATAGTAGCCATACCAACTAGTAAATCAGTAGAGAAATATTGCCGTAATTTAAATTGACCATGGACTAAATCAAAACCAATTATCGTAGAAGCAAATATAGTACCAGCCTGGAACCCTCCCCCTGGTGATGCATCACCATTAATTTGAATATATAGACCATATAGCAATATATAGGGTAAGATAAAAAGAGTAGAATGTTTTATAATAATAAAATTTCTCAGCATTATTTTAAGCATCTTTAGTAATTTTTTGTGAGAATAGTAATAATACCGCTATTCCAGCAATTAAAATGACAGCAGTTTCTCCAAGAGTATCATACCCTCTATAGCTAGCTAATAGGGCTGCAACAAAAGATGGAATGCCAATGTCACTTTTAGTATGTTCAATATAATATTTGGTTAGATGGTTTTGCAATGGAGAATCTATCGCTCCATATTCCAATAAATCAATCCCTGCGAAGGCGAGTACTACTATAAAAATTATGCATATAATTGCTGAACTTATTACTCGTGTTGACCTAAAATTATCGTTTTGTACGGTCGACAATTTACTTAGAAATCCTAAAAATACACAGCTAGATAAACAGGCTCCCAGAGCTACTTCAGTCATTGCTACGTCGGGAGCATCCATCAGTAGATAAGATAAACCAATAAGTAAGCTAAACATAGAGTTTATTATCACTGTTTCTAATAAAGAGTTACAAAATATCAGCTTAATTGATACGACAACAAGTAATATCAAGATTCCCACAAGCAACCAGCTAGCTAGTTGGAAATTTATTATGTCTGGTATAACAAATAAGCGATCAATCATTTTAATCCTTTTTGGTTATTTGGGCTTAATAAGGAAGCCTTGCCAATTGCATGAGTAGATACCGGATTTAATATTAAAATCAATATGGTCGCAAAAAGCAATTTAAAAGAGCTAGTAAAATCATGTTGTAAAAAAGCAAGCCCAACAAGTGATAAAGGCACTCCACAACATTCAATTACACTGGCAGCGTGAATTTTTGTATAAAAGTCAGGAAATCGAAAAAGTCCAACAATGCCAGAAAATATTGCTATAATTCCAAGTAGGGTTAATCCATAACCAATAATAGATATCATAAATATCCTCAAAAATTAAATTTATAACTATTAACTATTCTCCTTGAGCGAGCGAATACCCCGCTCTCCCATCAAATTCAAAGAGATTCTCAATTTTAATAAAATCTATTTCTGCCTGGCTAAGTAGTTCAAGTAAATGGGCTATAGATAAATGAGTTATTCTTTCCCCATTCTTCTTTGCCATAAAGCGACAACACCAATGATCAGATAATAATTCAAATCTCTCATCTCTGGGCCATAATTTAAGTCCCATAGAAGATACGGTTTTTAATTCTAAGTCACCTAAACTGATAGTTTGAATTTTTTCTGCTACCTCATGGGCGGTCAAAGCTGTCATCTGGATAAATACATCACTACCTACCAATTCTTTAACTTCTTTACTATTAATCGAATATATATATTCAATAGTTTGTTGTTGAGCAACTACTGAGGAATATGCGGCTGCTTTGAGGGTAGAAGGTTCAGTACCTAGTCTTTTCACTACTTCATCGGCAAATTCCGTAGTACCAACTTTTCTGCTAGATATTTTGTCATTGTAGATATCTCCAGTATGAACCCCATCTTCAATGGTTTTTTTCCAGGCATTTTCTATTAATGCAGCAATATCATGTTGTCCGATGTGAACTAGCATCATAATTGCGGCGTTAAGCAAACCAGAAGGATTAGCTAGATTACGACCGGCAATATCCGGGGCAGAGCCATGTACAGCTTCAAATAAAGCATAACTTTGCCCTATATTAGCAGAGCCAGCGAGTCCTACTGAACCAGAAATTTCTGCAGATACGTCAGATATAATATCACCATACAGATTTGAAGTTACAATGACGTCAAATAATTCTGGCTGGGCTGCTAGCCTTGCAGTGCCGATATCTATAAGATAATAGTTACTTTGAATCTGCTTATATTCATTAGCAATTTCCTCAAAAACCTTATGAAAAATCCCGTCAGACATTTTCATAATATTATCTTTACTGAAACATGTAACCTTTTTACGATTATTTTTTATTGCATTCTCAAAGGCATATCTAATAATTCTTTCGCTACCAACTCGGCTGATTAGCTTAAGAGACTCATAAACATTGTGAGTTTGGCGATATTCAATTCCTGCATATAAATCTTCAACATTTTCCCGTACTATCACTACGTTTAGATGTGGATGTAGTGTTTTAACAAAAGGAGCATAAGAAATAGCAGGGCGAACATTAGCATAAAGAGATAGGGCTTTTCTAAGAGTTACATTTAAGCTTTTATACCCACCGCCTAGAGGGGTGGTAATAGGAGCCTTTAAAAGTATCTTAGTTCTTGCCAATGATTGCCAAGTATCTTGTGCTATCCCTGAAGTATAATGCTTCTGGTATAATTTTTCTCCTACTTCCACTACTTCTATACGTATTCTAGCAGAAGCTTCCTTTAAAATATATAATACCGCTTGCATGATTTCTGGACCTATACCATCACCATAAGCCACTGTAATAGGCGTGAATTCTTTCATTATAGCCTCTAGCAAATTAGATTAACATTCATTCGTATCAAACCGACGTCGTTGCAAGGAGTATAGAGTAAAATTTGTACTTTTGCAACGTTACTATCCCCGTTACTGGGTTGTACTCTTAAAGCTTTAGTACTCATAAGCTTCTCTCTTCTAATTTTAGTTAATATTTAAAAGATTATTTCAACTAATATATTAGTAAATTATCATGAAAATTGGGATAAATCATAGAAAAACACTATTTTTAAACCATACCTTTAGTTGAATTATTATTGTAATATTTAAAAAATAGGTTAATTTAAATACCTTGCTAATTCAATCTATTTGTTGTATGAATCATTTACTAAATTAAATTTGGGAATTAGTATAACCATTAGTTTTTATACAAGAAACTATCAACGACAGGAGTCGACGAGAGGTTGTACTTAATCGTTAAAATTATTGGTAAGGTTCGCCATTCAGGCGGGACGAAATTACCAACAAAATTATAAAAGATAACATCAGGATTTTCAACTGAAGCGTTAGAAGAAATTAATGATTTTGTCATATTTTTCCCTTGTAATAGGGTTAAAAATAGATTTTTTTGTAGGTTAAATTTTAAGATTAGCACATATGGTATACATATGAAATTCTTAAAAAGAGTAATAAAACCCTGAAAGGCTGATAAGTAATGGCGGGGCGTAGTGAACAATTTCCGAACCCAATCAGACACTAAATTGCTCGTGATTCAAACGCTTACGCTCTATTATTAGAGCTTCGTTACCTCATATTCCAACTCCATATTTTTTCCACAAAATGCCATAGAAATTTTGATTATATTTTTAACATGTTGATGCTCTTTGATTTTAGTATCATATTTTTTATCCAGAATTTGTTGTAAGCCAGTTTTGGCTATATTGACTAAGTCTTCCGAAGATTTAGCGATTTTATACTCTATAACCATCGCTTTATCTCCTTTACCCAGTTTCGGGATCATCACTATATCTGACCGCCCATCGCCTGACTCACGTTCACTGTCTATTACATAATCTGTGGTTAAAGTATTAATCAAACCAAGCATAAAACCACTATAAAATAGTTCAGCCTTCTTCTCTCCTACCTGATGAAAACTTGTAGCATTTTGCAATAATTCCTGCAACCTAGATGCAAATTCTTCTATCTTTCCAGATGGTAATAAATTGATAAGAGAATAATATCTAGAATCATCAGTTTCTAATTGATCAGCTAGCCATCTAAGCATCCGTGCTTCATAGATATATTTTATTTCCTCATTAGGT
>JAJIYQ010000124.1 GCA_020881075.1 Rickettsia endosymbiont of Labidopullus appendiculatus | reverse complement strand
TTTTGCAAAATAATTATCTGACGTCTCTCACTCAAAGCATTATAAGTATAAATAACAGCAACAATAGTTGCAAAAGGTAATAAAATAAACAACAAAGATGGTATTATTAAAATAATTAAATTTAAGAAATCCTGAGCTTTTATTCCCTTATCAATTAAGTACAACATCTTTAATATCTGAGTAATCCATACAAGGCTAGTGACTGAGAAAATAATTAGTACCAAGGATGGTACTATATTTCTTATTATATAACGTTTATATATCAACATTCTGTAATCAATTTATAGTCTTTCAATTATCTTTAGGTTATGCAAGAGGTCTAATGCATAAAATCAAAGTCTTTTCCTTGTTGAATATATTGCCTTATTCTTGACATTAATTCTTGGAAATACACCAAATTATGCCAAGTCATAAGTACTGCTCCTAAAATCTCTTGGCTCTTTACCAAATGATGCAAGTAAGCTTTATTATAATCCTTACATGTTGGGCATGGGCAATCATCTTCAAGCGGCTCCTGATCATCCTTATACTGACTATTGCGAATATTTACTACACCATATTTGGTGAAAGCTTGACCATTTCGACCAGAACGCGTTGGAATAACACAATCAAACATATCTATTCCCCTGGCAACTGCCCCAATAATATCATCTGGTTTACCAACCCCCATAAGGTATCTTGGCTTATATTTAGGTAATAAATCTGGAGCATAATCTAGCACTTTAAACATTATTTCTTGTCCCTCACCTACTGCCAGCCCTCCAATAGCATAACCTTCAAAATCTAATTCTACCAAATTCTTTGCTGACTCGGCACGCAATTCTTGATAGATATTTCCCTGTACAATACCAAATTGACCATAACCTTCTCTTTGAACAAATGCTTTTCTCGATCGAACTCCCCATCTAGATGTTAATTCCATCGATGATTTTGCTTGCTCAAATGTTGCCGGATATGGGGTACATTCATCAAACGCCATGGTAATGGTACTATCTAGAAGATATTGTATCTCTGTTGCCCGCTCAGGACTTAACATATGCTTACTACCATCAATATGCGAGTTAAAAATTACTCCTTCTTCTGTAATCTTACGTAATTTTGATAGGGACATTACCTGAAAACCACCTGAATCGGTAAGTACAGGCTTTGACCAATTCATAAATTTACGTAAACCGCCAAACTTGGCAACTCTTTCAGCCCCTGGTTGTAACATTAAATGATAAGTATTACCAAGTATTATATCAGCTCCGGTAGATTCCACCGCTTCTGGTAACATGGCTTTTACCGTACCTTTCGTTCCGACCGGCATAAAAGCTGGGGTACGTATTTGACCATGCTTAGTAGTTATAATACCAGTTCTGGCTTTTTTATGTTGAGATTGTAAATCAAATGAAAATTTTTGCACTGCTAATTTACCTAAATCAATTTGCACATATATCTAACCCTATTGCTCTCCCCCTATACAAAGTATTACTAATTGGTATAGCAATTTTTGATTTCTTATACAAGATAAATCTAAATAGCTTGACATATGAAGGTTAATAATATATAAGTTCCTAACCTGTATATTTTGTACAAATAATCCTTAAGCAATTAAGGAAGAACTCTTGAATATTTTCAACTCATTAAAAGATCATTCTTTAAGTTGATACATGCATTGAGTTTTTTTTTTGTCTTAGGGAACCCTTATTATGACTAGTATACAGTCAAATTCATTTAGCAGCAAATTCAGAACTATCTTTTGGCCTATCCATAATCATGAACTCGGGAAATTCATACCGATGTGTGGTTTGATGTTCTGTGTCTTATTTAACCAAAATATATTAAGAATTTTAAAAGATAGTATTTTAATTTCAGAGATTAGTGCTGAAGTAGTCAGTTTCACTAAAGTTTATTGTGTAACACCTA
>JAJIYQ010000123.1 GCA_020881075.1 Rickettsia endosymbiont of Labidopullus appendiculatus | reverse complement strand
GCAAATGCGTAGTAGTATCTTTAATAAAGTCTGCCCATAAATTAGGCATTTCTACGCTGGCATCTTTCTCCAGTTTACGTATCAAATAGCCTTTAGCTTCTTCATTAATCTTCTGACTTATCCCAGCTATAACTTGCCATTTCATCTTTATATTTCCGCTAATTTAAACCACTTATTGTCATTGCTAAAGATGTCATCCCTGCGTAGGCAGGGATCTAAAATATAGCTTAAAAAGCCTTGATATATGATAGATTCCCGCCTACGCGGGAATGACAAGGTGTCACTTTTTTATTAAACTTTAGTTATATCTATAAATATAACAGATTTTTATCATCCACTAATAGCTGTTGCCATTATTTTTGCGGTATTCTTATTTTTTTACTTCTCTGTTGTCCCTTCATTAATTCTTGCTATCCTAGCCAGATCAGATACCCCACTTAAAACCGTACCAATAGTTTGCCAAGGTGAAGCTGACCTGATTGAACCAATATTACGGTTAATTGCTTCCTTGTTTAAGTCAATCATTGCTGTATTTAAGTTTGATCTTGGTCTTTGGTGAAAATGTTCAGCTTCGACGCTTCTTGCCTTCATCTCATCCATATAAGCCATATGCCGTAGTAATAAACCAGCTGAGTCAGTACCAGTTATACCAATACCAGTTTTCAGGATATTATATCCCAATTGTTGGCGATTATATAACTGCTCCTGCCTCAGCATATCAACATGATAACTTGATATTGCTCCATATTCTGCAGTTCTTTCGATTAGTTGTTGACGGTCAAACCTGACATTCTCTTGTTGCTGCCTCAACAAATGTTGCTGCTCATATAAGGCTTGCTTAGTTTTCTCTTTGTTACTCCTGAGTTGGGCATAAGTATTAAATAAAGATGCTCCCGTAGCAAATATACTTGCCCCGCTCGAGAAAAAATTTAGGAGATCAAACATTGGTATTTTTTACCGTTTAAAGATTTTTAGCTATTTAATTTGTTGTAAAAATATGTTATACTATAACTAGTATCAGTTGTGTAATGTGCCGAAAAATCTGCTTTTGGCAGTCGATTCTTTCGAAGAATAGGGCATTATCCGATTGGTACTTATCTAGCAAGGATAACATGGACTGGGGAACGCGGTCGGAGACCCCTTAGTTAGGGGTCTCTCGCTTTAAAGAGAATCTTACCAAATTGGTAAGCAAAAATAGAAAGAATCTAGGCTGTAACTCCTAGCATAAGCATTACACAGCCTAATTTTTGTATTACTCTGCTTACTTAATTCCAATCACAAACCTCTGTACTACCTATAAAATCAATAATCTTATGATGATCATCATAAGGCAAAGTAGTTTGCGAATCATTATCACAAAAATACACAGCTTTTAAATTATCATATGTACGTACTATTTCATAACTACCATCAAATAAATGTAGGAAAGCATCTCTTTCCTGCTCGTTATGGAAAGAAATGGCTACTTCTGCTGGCTGCTTTCCTCGTGTTGCATTATAATTTCCACCTTTAAAAACCCCAACATCACCAAGTCCTGTACTATGGCGTACTACAATATGATTTTCTTGTAACTCTATTGGGTCGAATTGTTTTCCAAATAAAACCTTAAGTTGATCATTTTCCCCAGCCTTTGTTGCATAATACTTCTTCATATTGTTTGCCATCCAAGCAGATGAAAACTCTATATCTAATCCTTTTTCTGTATGAGAAACTTTGCATGCATTACGAGTGCTATGCAAATCTGATACAAAGGGTTGTAATATGTTATTTAGCTCAATTACAAAAGTAGTTAATGTGTCCTTTAACAGTGAGTTGTTAACACAATAAATATCTATTATCTTTGTGAATTGCTTACCTTGTCTACCACAAAATGTTATATGCAGCATTTCATAAGGATCAGACCGATGGATTAAGTGAGTCCCATGCCCATGTACTTCCACATATTCATATTCCGTTCCTTTTTCTATAGCTTTAAATGCTCCTTTTGCTGCTCTTATATATTCAGGATCAGATCTTCGACTACTGTCCCCTTTCCAGTTCTCTATAATATTATCAAAATTTGTTAATGTTTGGTCATATCTACTAGCCAAATTTTCTAGTGCATCCTTTATTTTAGCTTGCGTAGGAGTTATTTTTAGTGGCTCAAAACTTGCTTGTGACTTTGCCATATATTATTACCTCAATGTATTTTTGTTAAAAACTAGCCTTTCGAATCACAAGTACTATATTATTTTACTAATTGCAATAGATTTATAAAATTCCTTTATCAAGTAATTTAATGGTTACCTATCAAGCTTATGTTTTATCCACTACCCTTATAATTTTGCAAGATTTTTGCCTTAGCATAGATTTTTAATATACTAACTGGATAAGGTTTATCGACCTTAAAAGTCACATCAATATCAGTTTTAATTTCCCCGTGCATAATGAAATTTACCCAGCCTGATTGGTAAGGAGT
>JAJIYQ010000122.1 GCA_020881075.1 Rickettsia endosymbiont of Labidopullus appendiculatus | reverse complement strand
TTACCACAAGGTCAAACATATTTGCTAAGAAATTGCTTCCTCTAGGAGGCTGTCGGAGATAACTAATTAATTATATTTTGAGCTATTTTTCGGCGAGAATAAATATGATTTATGCAGGAATAGTATACCTATTTCAAAAAAATCATGTTTATTCGCAGCCAAAAAGAGCCAAATATAGAATTACTTTTGTTATCTCCGACAGCCTCCTAGGGCATACTGTAAAACTAATAGCCCCACAATTTGTTAAGCCTTATGTTAAAACTAATAAAAATGCTCAAGCAGATAGCGAAGCAATATGCGAGGCAGTAGCAAGACCTAATATAAGGTTTGTGCCTATCAAAACTGCAGAGCAACAAGATATTTTATTTATTCATAGAGTAAGGTAGCGAGTGGTAAAAACCGTACTGCACTTGCTAATGAGATCAAGGGATTATTACATGAATTTGGTTTTGTTATTGCACAGGTAAGTAGAAATTTAATAGATTCTGATCCGGAATATGCGAAAGAATGATAATATTGATGGTAAATAAGACAAACCTTAGCTTATGAAAAAACTGAACTGAACAATGGCTCTTTAGAAGTCGAAAAGATGATAAGTTAATTTATCCTGTCTGTAAGATCAAATCTTGACTTCTACACCATTATTTACATTGACTTCAATATCTATATACCATACTTTTAACTTAAAATTGCTTTGTTGCTACTAAAGTAGTTCCTCACTAATAGATGTTTGGCAAACAGATTTTTTATTCATCATAAGAAAATAGCAAAAAAATCCGTGAACGCTCACAAATCTTTCACCAACTTAAAGTCAACATATCTCGATCTATTCTGAAACTTTTAAAACGTTCTAGTACTGACATACCTAGTAGTGATATATCGAGACCACCAGTACCTATATGAGCTTCAATATTTCTAAAGAAAGCTCTATTATCAATTACTACAATATCTAATTTCACGGGGGCGGCTGTACTAGTACCATTAGCCGTTGAGTAAATTCTAGTGTAATGTAGTTTTGATAAGTCAAATCCTAGCATTTTAGCATCATTAGTAGTAAGGGCAACATCACTTGCCCCGGTATCAATCATAAATTTAATTTTTACTCCATTTACCAATACGTCAATGTAAAAATGTCCGTCGCTACTACGGCTAATCACTAATTCTCCTTGTTTATTGACCCAATTATATGATGGTATTAGTACGGATATGACTCGTTGTGTGGTATAATTTAATTCAAATCTGAAAGCGTAACCAATAATTATGATCAAGAAAATTAGCTCCCAAATTAATAGCTGAATAGAGACGATCTTTATCCCCTTTTTATTAAAGGAATTATAAACGATACTGATAATAATCAAAATCATTACAAAGCAAGATATACTCTTCTGGCTACTCCAAGAGAAGCCAGAAAATTGTGCATCTACTAATTTACGTATCAAGAAGGTAATGACCATACTAATACATAAAAGCATTGTTAACTTTATAAGACTCTTATTACTCACATTAAGTCACCTATATTCTCTAAAAATAATCTTGCTCTATGAGATTTTGGCTTTTCAAAAAATTCTGCGGCTGGCTGATCGGCTAGAACCTGTCCGTGATTCATAAAAATTATCCTATCCGCTATCGCTTTGGCAAATTTGATATGGTGAGTAACAACAATCATCGTCATTTGACTTTTTAATAAAGAGATAATTTCAATAATATCTTTAATATTTTCAGGGTCTAAAGCTGAAGTAGGCTCGTCAAATAACATTACCTCTGGATCCATCATTAAGGCTCGACAAATGGCTACTCGCTGTTTTTGTCCTCCAGATAGATTGATAGGAAAAGCAGTAACTTTTTGTTTTAAACCAAATTGCTCTAATAATTTTTCCGCCTTAGAAATGGCAGTTATCTGCTGCATTTTCAAAATATTAACAGGAGCATATATTAAATTATCCTGAACATTTAAGTGTGGGAAAAGATTAAAAGCCTGGAAAACCATACCAATTTTAAGGCAAAGCTTTCTTTTATTCTTTTGAGTTAACTTTTTGTTATCAATAAACACTTGTCCAGTAGTAGGTATTTCTAACGCATTAATAATTCGTAATAAAGTGGATTTACCACTACCAGAAGAACCTATAATCGCTATAGTTTCCTTTTTTTTGAACTCAAGACTAACATCTTTAACAGCATAAATTTTACTATATTTTTTTGAAACCTTATCAACTACTATCATACTAAACTATAAATTTGTAACCATCATATAGAGGTTTTATATTGCTTGGCAATATTTTTGATATCTCGTGATAATCAATATAATGATTCATATTAGTTAATAATATTTGTTGCGGTTTGTATTCATCGTTCCACTGTAAAATTTTATCTAATCCTGCATGGCAATTATTAGATTCGTATGCCATACAGTCTAATATCCACACTTTGATGTTTCTTAAGAATGATTTGGACTCTGCCGGAAAATCTGCCACATCACTAGAATAGACAAAATCATCCACTCTAATACCCAAACTATCTATAGGACCATGATGCTGTCTAAAAAATTGTACCTCTATAGTGTTAATTTTAAATTTTGCAAAAAAATCTACCGGTCTTGCAATCAGCCTATCCGGAGCAAACAAGTGTTGGTGATGATGCTCAGTTCTCAATGCTGTAGCATTATCAGTAAAAATTTCTAAAGGTCGTTTCTGAAAGAATGGAAATACCCGTAGATCATCAATACCGTTAACATGATCTGCATGATAATGGGTTAATATGGCACTGTCCACCTTTCTAATCTTTTCTCGTAGTAATTGTTCTTTAATGTTGAAACCAAAATCAACAAGAATTTGACTATTACCATCATCCATATATATTGATGATCTAGTTCTTTTATTGTAACTTGAAGTCGAGGTGCATGTATTGCAATCACAATTAATTATCGGTAGACCAAGCGATGATCCGCATCCTAGTACTGTTATTTCTAGCATAATATTATTTACTTAAACCAAATAAAATTAAAATTGAAAATGTTTGAACTTTTATATAATTTCCAAGGTCTTAATCAAGAAATATTCTTGTGGATCAATAGCATAACTAACCATTTTAGCATAATAGCTTATATTCTACAAATTATCTCTTATTGTTTTAATATTACCAATTTTGCTATCGTTTATTTGATATATTGCGTATATTTTTACATTCAGATAAAAAAGATTCAAGATTTTAATCATCGTCAGAGCAAATTTTGGGCTATATATAATAAAATGGTAATGATTGGTATAATTTATACGATATTCGGTTGTATTTATGCTCTACTTAAATTTTCGGTTAATCTACCTAGACCATTTTGCTCATTGCCTATTAATAGTTTTGTAACAATTGCTAATATTGAACTTGAAAGATGTTTGTCTAGTTTTCCAAGCAGTCATTCTGGGTTAGCATTATTGGTTGCCTACTGTATTTGGTCATATATAACAATGAGACAAAAAATTATAGCCATTTTGATTGTTATTTTAGTGGCGATATCACGTATTACTCTTGCTATGCACTACCCAGCTGATATTATTTATAGTTTCCTTATCACCATAATAATTATAATAGTTGGCAGAATAATTTTTAGAATTTTTGCCAATAACTTAATAAAATGGCTAGGAGGCTGCCTGCAATAACTAATTAATTTACTCATGTATGGATACACCTAATTTTTATTTTGAATAAATGCCACTTATGTTTTATAATGATAACATGCTAGGAGGCAGCCTCCTAAAAACTCTCAAATAGCTTTAATTTTATGCAAAATGTAGAAATTATTGAGACTATCTCTACATCAATATCATGTTCTGGCAGAGAGTCGCCTTATGATCATCCAAGAATTTATTTAGAAATTGATTCAACCAAGGGTTCTATTATGTGTCCTTATTGTAGTAAAAAATTTGTGTTAATTAAGTAATGAAGATAAAACTCCTATCAGATAGCACTATAAATCGTATCGCTGCTGGAGAGGTAATTGAACGACCAGCTTCGGTGGTAAAAGAACTAGTTGAGAATGCTATTGATGCAGCTAGCACTAAGATAGATATAATGCTTGAGCAAGCAGGGAAAAATCTTATTGTTATTTCTGATAATGGAATAGGTATGTCTGAGGATGACCTAAATATTGCCATAGAGCGTCATACCACTTCTAAACTTGATGAGCTAGATTTATTAAACATTCACACTTTTGGCTTTCGCGGAGAAGCATTACCTTCTATAGGATATGTAAGTAAGATGCTGATTACTTCAAAGGCACGTGGAGCTGATAGAGCATATCAGATGCAAATTAGTGGTGGGAGTAATAAAGGAAGTAAGCCTACCATTCATAACGAAGGTACTAAGATTGAAATACGAGATTTATTCTTTGCTACTCCTGCAAGATTAAAGTTCTTAAGATCTGATAAAACCGAATTTGCCGCGTCAGTAGATGTAATAAAGAAAATTGCATTAGCTCATCCTAAAATCAGTATTAATTTATCTCATGATGGTAAAAATATTCTAAAAGTAAAAGGGCAAGATGGTAATTTTGACGAAATTCTAAAGCAAAGAATAATTGATATAGTAGGTTCTGATTTTATTGAAAATTCGGTTCATATTAATCTACAAAGACCAGAAATTTCAGTATATGGCTTTACTAGTATTCCTACCTTTAATAGAGCTTCTGCTGAGGATCAGTTTTTATTTGTTAATAATAGACCGGTCAAGGATAAATTACTACAAATCGCTTTAAGACTAGCATATCAGGATTACTTAGCTCGGGATAGACACCCAGTTTCAGTTCTGTTTCTACAAATAGATCCCCAAATGGTTGACGTTAATGTTCATCCTGCCAAAACAGAAGTAAGGTTTCATGACCCAAATACCATACGGGGATTACTGGTAAGCTCTATCAAGGATGCCCTTGCCACGAAAAGTCATATGGTTTCAACGAATATTGCCACAACTGCCTTAGGTCTTTTTCGAAATACGGCAACTACTAATAATGCTATTAAAACAAATATACCATTACAAAAAAGTCCTAGCTCTTCAAAAAAAATATATCCGGATAATTTAACTCCACATAATTTGAGCGTATCTGATAATAGCAGTACTTATCGAACCCAAAATTTAACTCTCCCTAAATCCAACCAAAATAGTTCTAATATTCAACAGCCATTAATAAAGACTGAACCTCATGCTAAAGTAGAAGTAGTAGAGGACTCTATAGTCAATACAGGAGAGTTGGATAGCAGGAGCGATGGAACGCCTATAAGTAATGGGCGAGCATTGAGCGACGATGTCACCAACTTCTCATCAATTGAATATACCCATAGCGATTGTAACAATGTGCCACTCGGAGCGGCAAGAGCACAATTGCACGGTACTTATATAATATCACAAACAGCAGATAGTATTGTTATCGTAGATCAACATGCAGCCCATGAACGTTTGGGATATGAAAAAATTAAACAGACAATAAGTAATAAAGGGCTAATTAAGCAGAGATTACTGATACCTGAGATAGTAGAATTACCAGATGTCAAAAGAGCCGATTTATTATATAATAAGAAGGCAGACCTTTCTAAATTAGGTTTAAGCATAGAAAAATTTGGCGAGCGATCCATCATTGTATCAGAGGCTCCAAGCCTATTAGGAGATATCAATATAAGCCAACTTATCCAAGATTTAGCAGATAATCTATCTGATCTTGGTGAAAATATTTCCTTGATTCAATTGATTGAACATGTTACAGAAACATATGCATGTCATTATTCTATTAGAGCAGGTCGTAAATTATCTTCTGAAGAAATGAATGAATTGTTAAGGCAAATGGAGAAAACCCCTTTTTCAGGGCAATGTAATCATGGTAGACCAACTTACATTGAACTCAAACTCAAAGATATTGAGCGATTATTTGGACGTACATAATTGATATAGTCAATTTGGGGCTAGGAGCGATGCCTATAAGTAATAGGCAAGAGACGAATGACGACGTTATCAATTTCTCCTAAATTGACTATATTGCAAAAATAATAAAAACAACTATTAGTGTAGCAAAAAAATCTGTTATATTTATAGATATGACCGAATTTATAATAACTTGTTATATCAAATTCAGGTTAGTATAATATTGGAAAAATTGTTTGTTATGTTTTTGATGAAAATCGTAAATTTCTATAATTTTCTGTTTGTCTAGGAGACAGCCTCCTAGCAACTGGCAATTGAGGTTAATATAATGTTTAACTATAATAATATATTTGATAATCACATAACTAGAATTAAACAAGAAGGCAGATACCGTGAATTTCTTCCTGTTCAAAGGCAGGCAGATAATTTCCCGTCCGCTTGGTATGTTGATAAAGAAATTGTCATGTGGTGTATCAATGATTATCTTGGAATGAGTAAGCACCCAGATGTTACCAAAGCTGCTCTAGAAGCGATAGCCAAATATGGCATTGGTTCTGGTGGCACAAGAAATATAGGCGGCAATAATAGCTGTATAATAGAATTAGAACAAGAACTAGCAACCTTACATAATAAAGAATCATCTTTAGTCTTCACTTCCGGTTATGTTGCCAATGATACCACCCTTGCAACACTAGCAAAAATAATGCCTAATATAGTTTTTTTCTCAGATGAGTTAAATCATGCTTCTATTATTTCCGGTATCTGTAATTCAAAAGCTGAGAAACATATTTATCGACATATTGATGTTCAACATCTTGAAGAACTACTTAAAAAGGTAGATATTAATAGACCAAAAATTATTGTTTTTGAATCAGCTTATTCTATGGACGGATTATTTTCTCCAATAGAAAAAATAGTGAATTTAGCTAAAAAATATAACGCTTTAACTTTTATTGACGAAGTACATACAGTGGGTCTATATGGCAAGCATGGTGCTGGTATTGCCGATCTTCAAGGCTGTGCTGATAAAATTAATATTATCCAGGGAACCCTCGGCAAGGCTTACGGCGTTATTGGCGGCTATATTGCAGCTGATCGTAAGATTATTGACTCTATAAGACTTACTGCCCCCGGTTTTATATTCACCACCTCTCTACCGCCAATTATTGCTTCGGCAGCAACTGCAAGTATTCGTCATTTAAAAAATTCTAATATAGAAAGGGAAACTTACCAAAAGGTAATAGCCAAGGTAAAAAAATCTTTCGATCAAGCTAAAGTGAATTATTTTAAAAATGATAGCCATATTATACCAATAATTATTGGCGACCCAATTAAAGCCAAACAAGCCTCTAATATGTTGTTGAACGACTATAATATTTATGTTCAGCATATCAACTTTCCAACAGTACCACGTGGCACAGAACGCCTAAGAATCATTCCAACACCCAACCATACTGATCAAATGATTCAGAACCTTACCAAAGCTCTTGTTGAAATTCTTAGTGTACTGGATATATCGCCATCCATCAATTCCCATTCTATAATAAAATTACCTTTATACCCCGCAGCGTAGATAATATAGTAAATTGGTTGTTATACTTGAATGACTTTAATAATCATGTGAACCTATGACTAATCCTATATAAAACGGTTATGGACAAAAGTCTTTAAAAAGCAGATATATAGTAAAATGATTATATATAGTCAATACAGGAGGATTAGGTAGCAGGAGCGATGCCTATAAGTAATAGGCGAGCATTGAGCGACGACGTCACCAACTTCTCATCAATTGACTATAACAATATCAACAACCTATTCGGGGCTATAATATTGATCGGCTACAACACCTAATAACAATTCCGGATGTTCCCCTGTTCCTAAGCTATTTTCTGTCAGCTGTGTTTGCCATACTTGCATTGAGGATTGCTCCGTCAGCAGCTTTACTTCTCCTATCACAACATCTAATTTCTGTATAATAAGTTTCAAAATATCATCCTGCATAGCCTGTTTATTTATTATTTTGGCAAGTGTTGCATTTATCCCTTCTTGCTGTTCTGATTTCTTCTCTTGTCCAGCTTTTTTCAATTGTTGCATTCCTTTGGAGACTTCTTGTTTCTCTTTTAGCCCTATATCATTAGCAGGTAGCTTTTTTTGTGCTGAATCTATTCCTTGATCGCTCTTCTTAGATAATGTTTTTTTAGCTTGTATATTTTTCTCTAATGTTGTACTTATATTGTTTAGTAAGGTATAGTCTATCTTGTTATTATAAGTAGGCTTGTTCCATTTCAAATTTATTTCTGTTATGGTACTATTCTTCCTTATAGCTTGAACTTCTAGTATACTCTTAGCACCCTCATTGCCTATCTCGTTCCATCGCAAATCTATGTGTGTTACAGAGCGGTTTTTTTCTAAGAAGTATGCTATCAACCTAGCCCCCCCCACTAGTTATTCCGTTTCTACTTAAATCTATGTCCGTCACGGTATCGTTTTTCTCTAAGGCTTGCAGTAATAACTTAACTTCCTCATTGCCTATCATGCTACTACACAACCTTATTTTCTTAATATCTACTCCTGCACGCAGATCTTTAATAATGTCAGTAAGTCTAGTCATAATATTTGCCTTATAAATTTAATGAATGTTATCCTTTTCGTTGAGACAAATAGCTATAGTCAATACCGAGCCTCTTTTTATAAAATGATACATTCTATATGATATAGAAATATATTTGATATGTAAAGTATTTTTGTGAAAAAAATTATTGGAAATATCAAATTTAGTGACAATTATGTAATGATTATTTTTAGATATTTTCTTTTAGCCAAATTAGAAATTTTTTAAACCAACTAGCATCATTATTATCATTAATATCAAAATTATTCTTTTGTATTTTTAAAGATTGGTTTTTTACCATACCTATAGCAGTGGAATATATATGGGGATTATAATCTTCAGCAAAACCTGGTAAAATTTCCGGTTTACCAATTCGTACTTGTTTCTCAAAAATTTTACTTGCTAGTTCTTTTACTCCCCGGAGCATCGCTCCTCCGCCAGTAATAACAATGCGATAGGCGATCATATTACCTGCCACAACTCTATCGTGCTGGGCTTGAACCATCAATAATATTTCTTCTACTCTTGGACTGATAACGCATGCAAGATATTTTGAGGTAATTGTTGGTCTGCCACTGTCAGGAATTTCCATTTCAAAATCTTCTAAATTAATAATATTATCTTTATCAAGAGAAGATGGCATAGCATTACCATAAAGAATCTTAAGTTTTTCTGCAACGTTCAGGCTTACTGAGAAGACTTTTGCTATATCAGATGTAATATGAAAGCTACCTATATCTATGTAGTTTGTATATATTAACTTGCCTGAGACAAACACGCCAAAAGAGGTGGTTCTTGCCCCCATATCGATTATGATAGAGCCAAGATTTTTTTCATCTTCTGAAAGACAAGCAATTCCTGACGCATAAATTGCTAATATAATATTATTTATTTCCACATGACATTTTGCAAAACAATTGGTAATATTCATCAGCATATTAAAATTTGCTGTGATAATATGTAATTCACACCCTAATTCTTTGCCAAACATTCCGATTGGATCTTCAATAGCATTATTATTATCAAGAGTAAATTCTATAGGGAAATAATGAATAATTTCTTGGTCTTTAATTTTGAATTCCAATAAGGCTTTTTTGATAAGTTTTTTGATATCTTGTGGTGAAATTGGCTGATTAGAAAGTTTTATTTTACTATTTGCATAATAAGACTTAGTGCCATAGCCTGTTAGTGATATAGTTATTTTTTTTATGTTTTTACCGCAATCTTTTTCTAATGCGTAAATCGCTCCGACTATGCTATTTTCCGCATCTTTTAAATCTAATATGACTCCTGATTTAATACCTTTTGAGTGATGCAGAACCTGGCTTATTATTTTTGCATCTTCTCTTTTGTCAATATATGCTGCAATACAAGCTATTTTACTACTACCAAGGTCAAGAGTTAAAAAGTTAGACAATCTGGCTTTCATAATTCTTAATATTTTTCTATATAAAACTTACTCAAATCTCGTAAATCTATAGTTTTATAATTTTGATTAAATAATAGATTTTTCATATCCAATCCTGCAAGGTAATCTAAAGCACGATCAAACCCAGAATCTGGCATTTTAACAGTTATACCTTGCTCTAGATTTAAATTCCATCGTCTTTTCCCATAAAGTACCGAAGAGACAATTTTCTTAGCTAATTCAGGGTATTTTGCTAAATCTTGAATTAATTTGTTAGTATAAATATTAGCATCCGATCCTACAACATGAGGAAGATTAGTGAAAGTACCTATATCAGTAGTAATTTTATATCCTTCTTGATCAATAAGGAAAACTTTCTCGTTAAATTGCCAGATAGCAATTGGCACTCTCTCAGTTAATCTTATGTAAATAGTATTAGGTAATCTTCTCTCAATAATTACAACATTTTTAATCCAAGGATTGCGTTGCAAATTACTCTTTATTGTTCCAAGGTCTAAAGAAAGAATAGGCGTACCCTTATCAGCATTTAAAGTTGCCAATATATCTTCTTCCTTAGTATTATATTGTCCTTCTATTAAAACATTTTCAAGTCTAAAACTAATATCAGAAGTGAATTCATAAATATTTTGGATAATTTCTTGTCTTACAGGAGCAAAATAGCTGGTAAAGAAAAATGAAGACAACAAAACTACTAGGGTAATTTTAATAAAAAATACCGCTCTAATATACACCATTGCCAACTTTCGTCGTAAAGGTATATTGGCTTTTTTCTTCTTATTAGACGCTTTATTCCTCTTCATGTGTCAATACATGCTGTTTCTAAGATTCTTTCCACTAGCGAGCGAAAATCCATTCCCTGTAAAGCAGCTATTTCTGGTATAATCGATAAGGAAGTCATACCAGGATGAGTATTAATTTCTATAGTAAAAATTTCATTCTTACTTTCGTCAAAAATAAACTCTGCTCTAGCCACACCTCTACAATTCATGGTTTGATATATTCTTTCCGACTCTTCTAGTAACTCATTATATATATTTTGCGGTAATGGAGCTGGACATAAATGCTGGGCAAATCCATCAGTGTATTTAGTCTCATAATCATAAAAACGCTGTTTCAGGAGTTTTATTTCCAATACCCCTAAAGCTTTGCCGTTTAAAACGGCTACTTGCATTTCTCGCCCCTTAATATATTCTTCAATCATTACCTGATCACCATAAGGAAAATCATAATCAGCAAAGTTAAAATCATCTTCAGCAAATATTACTTCAACGCCTATACTTGATCCTTGGGCAATAGGTTTTATAACATAAGGTCTTGGCATAGGATCAGCCTTAATGTTATCAGATTTATTAACGACAATATGCTTGGCTACCTTAATATCATTGGCAACAAACCATGCTTTTGCATGTATTTTACTAAATGCTAAAGAAGAAGCGAGAACCCCACTATGAGTATAAGGAATTCGCAAGATATTGAGTAATCCAGGCAAACAACCATCTTCGCCATAAGTACCATGTAAACAATTATAAACTATATCAGGTTTTATCTGTAAAAGTACCGAGGCAATGTCTATTCCCATATCTATAAAAGTAACTTTATATCCACTATCTACCAAAGCTTTGTTAACTCCTGAAGATGATACTAAAGAAACTTCTCGTTCAGCCGACATACCGCCACCTACTACCGCCACATGTTTTTTTCCTTTATCACTCAATATTGTAACCTTAGAATTAGCAATAAAACTTGTTTGATATTTATGCATATTTCCCTATTCTTTTAATTTCCCATTTTAGATCAATCCCACTATTTTCAAATACTCTTTTTTTAACAAGATCACCAAGATTTTCTAAATCACCAGCAGAAGCATTGCCATGGTTTATCATAAAATTACAATGTAGTTGCGAGATAGAAGCTCCACCAATTTTGTATCCTCTCATGCCAGCTTTATCAATTAGTTGCCATGCTTTATGATTTTCTGGATTAGCAAATGTACTACCACCAGTACGTTCTTTAATTGGTTGGCTTGCTAGTCTGTTTTTACTTATTTCATTCATTTTTTCTAGGATCATATTACTGTCCCCCATCGTTGTCTTAAATATAGCTTTGGTTATAATCAAATCTTGTGGTAAATTATTACCTCGATATTTAAAACCTATTTCTTCGTTAGGTATGGTAATAAAATTACCTCTAGAGTCTATTGCTTCAATTGCTAGGATAATATCTTTAAATTCCGAGTTATAGGCACCGGCGTTCATTACCACTCCACCACCTATAGTACCTGGTATACCACTTAGAAACTCAAAACCAGTAATTGAATGTATTTGACAAAATTTAGCAAGATTAAAATTAAGGCAACTACTTCCTACCGATAATTGCCCTAGCGATAATTGGGGGTCTGGCATTAATTCTATATTAGTAAAATTCTGACCAAGTTTTATCACAACCCCATCTATACCACCATCTCTAATAATAATATTTGATCCAGCCCCTAAAACAGTTATTGGTCTCTGTTGTTGGTTTTGTGCAACAAAATCTGCTAAGCTTGATGAATCTAATGGTTTAAAAAATATCTCCGCAGGTCCACCAACTTTAAACCAAGTTAAATGACTTAAATTGTAATTATTTTTATATTCACCAGCTATTTGCATAATTATAAAATATCTACTTTACAGATTTGTTGAGGTTAGCAAATTGCTGATGCAAATTATTTGCCCAAGCAGAAATACTCCCAGCACCCATCATAATTATTATATCATTTGGCATGGCTTCCTTGGCAATAATGCCAGCTATATCCTGATGATTCTCGATAAATGATACCATCGAATGAGATTTAGTATCCTTGATTTTGTCTACTAAATTTCTTCCCGTTATACCATCTATTGGCTGTTCACCGGCAGCATATATATCTGTGATATACAGCCGATCAGCATCAAAAAAGCAAGTTATAAAATCATCAAACAAATATTTAACCCTTGAGTATCTATGTGGTTGGAAGATTGCTATAACTTTACTATTTTGCTTATTAGCAATATTTTTTGCCGTAGCAAGTGTAGCTTTTACTTCTTCCGGATGGTGAGCATAATCATCAATTATCGTAGCGTTATTATATTCGGCTACTTTAGTGAATCTGCGTTTTATCCCTTTAAAACTATTAAATCCATTTTTAATAATTTTAATACCAAAATCAAGCTCTACGGCTATCGCGATAGCCGCAAGAGCATTAAGGATATTATGTCTTCCCGGAGTAGGTAAGGTTATATGCTCGATAGTTGTTACCCCATTTACGTTAGGTAGACTAATTCGTACATCAAAAGTTGATGATTCAATATCAGAGTTTAAATTAAAGGCTTGTATGTTGGCATCATTTGAGTCTATTCCATAAGTTATGATTCTACGCTCAAATATGTCATTTACTAATTTTCTAACAATTTGATGATCAATACAAGCCACGGCAAAACCATAAAATGGTAAATTAGTTACAAAACTCTTAAAAGCTTTAATTAAACTATCAAAATCCTGATAAAAATCTAGATGTTCCGGATCGATATTAGTTATTACTGCGATCGTTGATGGTATGTGAATGAAAGTTGCATCAGATTCATCAGCTTCAGCGATTAGATAATTCCCAGACCCAAGATATGCATTGGTGGATATATTATTAATAATACCACCATTAATTAACGTTGGGCAAAGCCCAGCCGCTTCAAATAAACAAGCAACGAGTGATGTAGTCGTAGTTTTGCCATGCGAACCAGAAATTGCTATGGAACATTTTAGCCTCATTAATTCAGCTAGCATTTCAGCTCGCCTAATTATTGGTATTTTTTTACGTATAGCTTCCTGAATTTCAGGATTATCTTTATTAATAGCCGACGAGACCACTACATATGAAACATCAGTGATATTCTGAGCTTGATGACCAAGAAAAACCTTAATACCATTATT
This sequence comes from Rickettsia endosymbiont of Labidopullus appendiculatus, assembly GCA_020881075.1. Taxonomy (GTDB): domain Bacteria; phylum Pseudomonadota; class Alphaproteobacteria; order Rickettsiales; family Rickettsiaceae; genus Tisiphia. The sequence continues at coordinate 14,985 of JAJIYQ010000122.1, read as the reverse complement.
TTCTAGTCTTGTGGTATTATAATTTTCGGCTATGTCAGAACCTTGCACTTTATATCCGAGATTATGTAGTATTTCGGCAATGCCGCTCATACCAATCCCCCCAATGCCGATAAAATGCATAGTGTCAAGAGTCCCATTTATTTTTTTTAACTCTAATAGAAACATGTATATAATAATTAATTGTCTATCTCTTGCATAATCAGTTTTTAACTAAAGGTCAAGCTCTAATGATGAGTATACAACAATTATAGTGTACACTAAGCGTTATTAGAAAAATATTGTAAAAATATTATATTCACAATGACGTTTGAAGTGCATACACGTCTATTAGCGAGACCACATAAGTAGGTCGTGGCAATTCCATTCATTAGATTGCTTTGTCGCCACTGAAGTGTCTTCTCGCAATGACGTTTTTATGCTGCTGTAATACTTTGTAGAGTGCTATGCTAATATATTATTGGTTATTTTTATGACAATATTCTTTTTAATCCGACACGGTGAGACAGACTGGTCTTTAAATGAAAAACATCAATTAAAAGGCGGGTACAGGGATTTGCCCTGTTTAACGCCAAATGGAATTAGACAGGTCAATGAGTTGTCTAAAAATCTGAGATTAAAAAATGCAGAATTAATTCTATCTTCTCCTTATACTAGGGCGTTGCAAACCGCAGCAATTCTTTCAAAGAACATTGATTTAGACATTACTGTAGAATTTGAGTTAAGAGAATGGCAACCGGATTTAGGGTTAGGAATTAGCAATCAAATACAGTTAAAAAGTGCAATAGATGATTATGAAAGAAATAATGGTATATATCCAGCAGGTATTCCTAAAACGTGGGAGTCAAAGAATTCTATAAAAGACAGAATAGAAGGCGTTCTAAGAAGATATCTAAACTATAAGTATATAATAGTAGTAACTCATGAGCAGGTAATAAAAACATGGGTAGATGCTTATCAGATACTACATTGTTCTATTAATGAGTTAGAGATAACTTAAAAATATACTTAAATGATTTGCTAAAACGTCATTGCGAGACCACGTAGTGGTTGTGGCAATCCATTTCTAATCATTTTCCTGGATCGCTTCGTTGCTGCAAGGTGGTTCCTCGCAATGACGTTGGGGGTTTTGCTTTGTCGTGCTAAGCACTTCTACTGTTTTTTCTCTAACATTTCAGTATTTTCTAGTATATAATATAATCACGTGGTTTGACAATTAATCCACTAAACAATAGATCTCTTGCATAACCTAAAGATAATTGAGGAATTTTTAGGAAAAACGAAGTCGAGTACCGTAGCGTACTCAGATGTATGTGAGGAACGGAGACGAGTTTTGACAACAAAATTACCAATTAGATTAGGTTATGTAAGGTCTAATGATTATGCACAATTATTTTGAGTTATTAGACATAGAAAAAAAATATGATATTGACTTGCCTATCTTAGATCGTCAATATTTCGCTATGCAGTTAAAATATCATCCGGATAGAACTAACTCTAACACCGAAAAGCAAAAAAATTTGGCTATCTCTATTGAGCTAAATAAGGCTTATTCAACACTTAAAGACGATTTAGCACGAGCTGAGTATCTTCTCTTGTTAAACAATATAGTTTTGGATGACCTAACGGTTAGGCAAGGTATTTCAAAGGAACAATTAAATGTTGTGTGGAGTGAATTAGAGTTTGTTGAGACTACTGAAGACTTAACAAAGTTAGAACATATGCTAAATAACAAAATTCTTGAAAAGCAACAACTTACTAAATCTCTAATTGCTGCATTCCAAAATCAAAATATGCAAGATGCCATTGATAGTACTATAAGATTTAAATATCTTAAAAACTTAATTAATAATATTCAGCTAAAAATCAAGTCATGCAAATAATAGAAATTAGTGAGGCTGGCTCTTCCCAGCATAAAGAAAATGATAAGAACATAGCCGTTGGCATTGATTTCGGTACAACAAACTCATTAATTGCTTTGTCAAATCAACAAGTGGTACAAATTATCACAAATGATCAAGATTTAGAACTTATCCCATCAGTAATAGCCTTCCATGGTGAAAGTTTTATTGTGGGTAATCATGATATAATTGATAATCTTTGCTCTATAAAAAGGCTCTTTGGTAAGAAACTATCCGATATACAAAATAACCCGGCACTTTTTGCTTTAGTAAAAGATTATATTGATCTAGATAGCGAAATATTACGGCTGCAATTTGCTGGAAAATTGATGACTGTTCCGGAAATTGCTGCCCAAATCTTTCTCTATTTAAGGCAACAAGCTACTGAAAGATTAAACTCAGAAGTCAAAAAAGCGGTAATAACTGTACCAGCACATTTTAACGATGCTGCTAGAGGAGAAGTAATGCTGGCAGCAAAAATTGCTGGATTTGAGGTATTACGGTTAATTGCAGAACCAACAGCAGCAGCCTATGCGTATGGTTTAAATAAAGAAAGCAGAGGGTGTTATTTAGTATATGATTTAGGGGGAGGAACTTTTGATGTATCAATTCTCAATATGCAAACCGGCGTACTTCAGGTTATTGCCACTGGCGGAGATAATATTTTAGGCGGTGATGATATTGATCACTTAGTGATGAAGTATTTTTGTGATAAATATAAATTAGTAGCATCTAACGAATTAATAAAATTAGCAAAAAAAGTTAAAGAAACACTTAGTGTACAAAATAAATGTAGTATTATAGATAATCCGACTAGTATTGCTCCCAATTTACAAAAGTCATTGCGAGGAGATACTTTAGTAGCGACGAAGCAATCCATAAAAGTAACCAAAAATGGATTGCCTCGTTTGGGCTTCGCCCCTCCTCGCAATGACACCAGTTTGTTACGGATAAATGCTAATCGGGTTAGCTATATATATGAAGAAAAGATGTTGGAGTTAGATATAGAAAATTTTGAGAGGTTAATAGCACCATTAGTAGAACGTACCATAGCTATTACTAAAGATACGCTAGAACAGGCAAAGAACCCTGATATTTCAGGTATTATCCTGGTTGGTGGTTCAACTCGTATACCGTTAATTAGTAAGAGCTTAAGGCAAACATTTAATACTATTATTTTTTCAGATATTAACCCAGATAAGGCGGTAGTATGGGGGGCGGCTCTGCAAGCAGAGAACCTAACTTCTGCAAATATTAATTCCTTATTAATCGATGTAGTGCCTTTGTCACTTGGTATTGAACTAAATGGAGGAATTACTGAAAAAATTATTCTGCGTAATAGCCCTATACCGATATCGGTTACTAAGGAGTTTACCAATTATGTGGATAACCAAACTTCTATGAAGCTACATGTGGTACAGGGGGAGAGAGAAATGGTAGAGGATTGTCGGTCACTTGCAAAATTTGAACTAAAATTGCCACTAATGAAAGCAGGGGGAGTTAGGATAGAAGTAACATTTTCTATTGATGCAGATGGCATTTTGTCAGTGTCAGCTCTAGAAAAAAATAGTAATATATCGCATAACATTGAAATAAAACCAAGTTATGGTTTAAATGAAAGTCAGATTACCGAGATTTTAGAAAATGCTTATCAAAATGCGGCTAGTGATCATAATAAGAAATTGTTACAAGAAACAATTATTAACACAAAATCTTTGCTTTATAATATAGAAAATGCTATTAGAGAGATGCCAAATCTTCTTGCAAAAAATGAAATGGAAAAAATTGATATGGCAATTAAAACTCTAAAAGAAGCAATAGACTCAAATGACCGTGATTACATTATAGAATGTAGCAAAAATTTTGAGAATATAACAGAGCATTTTCTTGCCGAAAGATTAAATAGCACGGTGGAAGGCTTACTTAAAGGTAAGCATATTAATGAAATAAACTAAAGTGAATTGAAGATGGATGATAACTAATGCCTAAAGTAATTTTTGTTGTAGATAAAGATGGGACAGAGAAAATAGTGGACGCCCCTATAGGATTGTCTATTTTGGAAATTGCTCATCAAAATGATATTGATCTTGAAGGTGCATGCGAAGGCTCTCTAGCATGTGCCACTTGCCATGTTATTTTAGATGAGGAATTTTATCACAAATTAAAAAGTCCTTCCGAGGCAGAAGAAGATATGCTTGACTTAGCATTTGGTCTTACTCATACTTCAAGACTTGGTTGTCAGATTATTGTTACTGAATATCTTGACGGTATAAGGGTTCGCTTACCATCTGCTACCCGTAATATTAATTTATAATTGAGTATAATAAAGTGATACGTAAAATTTTACTTTTTATTTGTTTAACTTACACCATAATATGGTTTGCCGTTGCTTATACTATCAAAAGTAATGTGGTAAGTACTATAAATAATTCAGAGACAGATAATATTAAGATATCTTATAGCCAAGTCAAAGTTTCTGGTTTCCCTTCCCGCTTGCAGATTAGTTTAGTTGAGCCAAAAATAAAATTTATTGATCATATTAATTCTAAAGAAATATCTGCTGAAAAAATGATATTTTTATTCGATTTTAGTTTTAAAAAAGCTAACTTGATTTTAGGACAAACAATAAAACAACAAGAAAATTTTGGTGGTAAGTTAATTGAATATAGTGTTCAATCGAAGGAAGATATTGCCGCACTAGTTAAATTTAATAAACCTATATATAGATTGTCTAGTGGAGATAATCTAAAATCTATCGCGAAGCTTTTGCAAGTTAACAATAAATTATTATCAATTATTCAGGAAGATAAGGAAATTTTTAATATTAGTGACTTGGTTTTCTTAATCAATAAAGCAAAATCTCAGGATGGCGAAGATATAGCTTTACAATTGCGTTTGTCATACGCTGCCGAGGAAGATTTTTTGAATTTCAAAACAGCTCAGCTTGATTTAGCCACCCTAATAAATATTGCTACTGATCAAGGTAAAGATATCAATTATATCAAAAATTTAAATATTGACCGATTAGCTTTCTCTTGTGATGATAATGCCCAAATAGCTTTAATAGGTTTTTTGCAATTTTTTGAGAGTAACTTACCAAAAGGTAAATTATCTTTTGAATTAACTAATCATCATGATATCATCGATAAATTGATACCTAATAATTTGTTATTACCTAAAAAAATGATCAAGGCTATAATTGAGAAAGTTGCTAATTCTTCTGTATCTGAAGTGGTTAAGACAGATGATAGTGAAGTAGCAACTTATGAAAAGGTAAAATTTGATATTGAGTTTTCTGATAATGGCATACGTATAGGTTCAATTAATCTGCTTGAGTTTAAACTAGAAGATAGTAAGGTAAACGCTGATGAACCTTTAGAAAGTAATAATACTGATACTTTGCAAAAAGAAATACCAGAAAATTAAGTGGTATTAATAAGAAATGTTAAAGAAGTATTTTCAGATAGAACGTGCTATAAATTTTTGGATAAGCCAGTTGATAAAATTTTATTGAAAGAAATTTATAATATAGCAAAACTTGGTCCTACTTCAGCTAATTGCTGTCCTTTAAGAATTGTTTTTGTTCAAAGTTCAGTTGGAAAAGATAAGTTTAGGAAATAATATTTTTAGCTCTGCAAAATGCAGCTAAAAAATGAACCATGCCCATAAATAGATTGGTCATTAGCTTTGAATCAATTTGAAATACTTTGTGGTGATTTTAAATATGATTTATTGGAGTGTAAAAAATAGAACTTATACAAAATAAATGATTGACCCATCATAGCTCCAAGGTTATGATGTAAAGGTTTGGCTGCTGCACCTATAAATGCTTTATGTAGTTTTATAGCGGAAATAAACACCTCATCGCGTAATAATTGTGTCTGTTCGTTACACCATGGGGAAACTAGGTGCATTTCTTCAGGGGATTTTGCAAATAAACTACTATCAATCAAATGATTTTCAAATTCTTTAGAGGATGTTACAATCTCTTTCTTTTTATAATTAAGATCAACAACCTTTTGCCTTATCTTTTTCCTTTCTTCTCTCCAGGCACGAAATGAAGGAGTATTTAGAATACACCAAATAATATGTGGTTTTAATTTATCATGTTTTAATAAAAAATCTTCTATATCCTCTACCTTTCCTAACTTTTTTTCTAAATTTTCTAACTTTTCAACTAAATTTCTTGTTTCTTGTAATTTAGAGAGTTCATCTCGACTTGCTTTTAATGTTTTTTCAAAATTTTCTTTAGCTTCTTCCCAACGTTCTAAAGCTTCATTGTGACTAGACGGTGGGTTATTTTCTTTAATAATTTTAGGTTTCCTAGTTTCAAGGACTTTTTTGCCCTCTGAATCTTTAATCTCGAATTTCTGCGGTTTTCCATTTATTTCTGCTAAATATGTTGAAAAGCTAAAATCCTTATCCCACCAAAATTTTTCATTAAAATTCTTACAATTAGTCATATTGCCAAGTACTGCTGAAATCAAACCCCAACTTCCACTTATAAATCAAAGGTTTGCTGATAAATCTCATTTGCTGGCAAACCAATAGCAGTTATATCAAATTTAAGAGATGGAATTACTTTGCTTTCTGCATTGTGGATTCTAAAGTTAATGCTATAACCACGGTTAAATACGATAGTTTTTGAATATTGACCACCATTCTTATTGTTTATTGTATTAATACATGTTGGATACTTTGTACGCTTGGTAGATAAGGTATTATTCAAATTAAACCCTTGCACAATAATCCGTTTTTTTCCTTCTCTAATAATTTTGTAAAAATCAAAACGTCCCATGATAAAAGATATAATTGTTTTACAAAGTTCAATTTCTTTTGTCTCGCTGATGGCACACACCCTACTTATTTCATCGCTCCATGCATCCAATATTGGCCAATAAAAGCGAGATGGTTTATCAATAACATCCCTCCATAACGCAGTTCCATTAGAATCATTTTTAATTTTAGTTAACTCATCAAAGATTGCTGTGACAGTGATCCAATATTCATCACTACAACCCGAATCATCAATACCCCATTCTTTAATAAAGTTAGCTGTTCTTGATAATCTTGGGTGTTTTAAGGCTTTGTGATTATTTTTACAAGATATGCCGAATGTTTTGCCATTTATTGTTATCAATACATCACGTACATCACCCTGCTTACCTGCAATATCACTATTAAATGAAATTAATCCATCATTACCAGATTCAAAGAAGGTCTTTTCTTTCAACAAAATATGCTCAATGGCAATAGTAGCTGCATTTAGTAAATTAGATTTTTCCTTATCTGCTATTTTATAGAATGCTTTTTCATTAATTTCTGAGTAAACATTTTCTTCAATTGACATATTTGTTTGTAATTTAAGTACTAAGCCTACCGCCCACTCGAAAGCTCTGCCATTGTTTGTTTGTGTAGCCATTAGCCCTCCAAATCTTCTCTAATTGTTTTGGCTACCCAGTATGCCAAATTTACTGGTACAGCATTGCCAATCATTTTATAGCCGTTTCTGATATTGGTATAAATAAACTCATAATCATCTGGAAACGTCTGAATTCTGGCACATTCTCGAACGGTTAATCTTCGATATTTATTTTCATAACCAGGAGCAAATTTTCTTAATTCTTGTCCATCAATTTTTATCATTTTAGGAGCTTGTGGGTGAAATGGAATATGCCTATCTGTTGCCAAAATAGTAAATGATTGTTCATCCCAGCCTCGTACTCGATTTCTTGACATAAAAATTGGAGAATAGCCCGAATCAATTAGCTCATGATTCTTAACTTTTTTGGTTGTTCCAACTTTTAGATTAGCTAGATCACCTATTACCTGTTTTAAAGTAATTTTGGTTCCCAAAGGTTTAGGAAACTCAAATTTTTTGTTCAAAGATTTGTGATAGCCAACTATAAAAACACGTTCACGATCTTGGGCTACGCCATAATCACTTGCTTTTAACAACTTCCAACTAACCTCATAGTCTTCTTTTTTGAACATATCTATGATATTCATAAAGGATTCAATATTTCTTGAATGAATTATTCCATGAACATTTTCTGCAACACAAAACTTTGGCTGCACATGTCTAATAACCCGGATATATTCGTGAAATAATTGCCCCCTTAGATCGTCAAACCCACGCCTAGCCCCAGCTTCTGACCACGATTGACATGGCGGACCACCAATAACACCTATTGCATCGACTGGAATATCTTCATCTGGAATATCCAAAATAGAACGCCCGTCAAATTTTGATTCAGGAAAGTAGTTTTGATAAGAAGGAGCAATTGTTTTATCATATTCGTTTGCCCAAATTGTCTTAAACCCAGCTTTTTCAAAACCAATATCTATACCACCTGCCCCAGCAAATAATGAAACAAGAGTAATATTTGACGCATATTTTTTTTGCTTTGCTGTTTTAACTGTAGCATCTTTTATTGACATTGTCTTTCATTCAATAGTTATTTTTTATTCACACCACGATATTTACTATTTTCGAGGGGATTATGATAATTTTCTTAGGCTCTTTGCCGCTTAAATGTTTTTGTATCTCGGGTAATTGCATTACCATATCCTGAATCTCAATATTGCTCGTTACGTTGGCAAATTCTTGTGTAGCTCTCAGTTTGCCATTAACTTGGATAGCCATGGTATAAGATTCTAGCTCCAGCAATGATTCATCGAAAGAAGGCCAGGAAGTTTGATATAACCTTTCCTTATTACCTAATTTTTGCCAAATTTCCTCTGTAATATGTGGAATAAATGGGTTAAGTAACATAATCAAGACTCTAAACCCCTCTTTAACACTAGACCTCCTGCAAAACTCTACTTCTGCTGGTAATTTGGACGTCGATGCGGTACTCGAATCCTCACGTACATTTGAGTACGCTGCGGTTCTGCGTTCCGCGTCTCCTTCAAATTCCTCAGCATAAGCGAGTTTTGCAAGAGGTCTACTATCAATATTGCTTTCCTTGCCCTTAGATATTTCATCTGACAAAGCATTAAATAGTTCCCGCATTCTTGCTATGGCTTTATTTAGCTTAAAATCCTTTAATTCTTCGGTAACATGTTTAATAGTATAATGGGTAAGCTTTGTTAATTTATTTGATTTATTACTAGAACCTTCCGTTATTTCACTATTAATTAGTATTTCTGCCATATTTTCTAGCTTACTAATAAAACGAGAACAGCCTTCAAGACCATTTGCCGACCATTCAAAATCTTTCTCTGGCGGACTATCGGAGAGGGCAAATAGCCTAACAGCATCAGCACTATGGTTGGTCAATATTGATTCTAAATCCACAAGATTCTTTTTGGATTTACTCATTTTTTCTATTCGTCCTTGAACTACTTCTTCTCCAGTACTTTTATTAATCCACTTATCAGACTGTTTTATTACCTCATCTGGGTAAAGCCAATTATTATTAGCATCTTTATAAGTAGCATGTAGAACCATACCCTGAGTTAGCAAATTATTAAAAGGTTCACGAATACTAAGATAATCTTGTTCGTTCATTACTTTGGTAAAAAACCTGGCATAAAGAAGATGCATTACTGCATGTTCAATTCCACCAATATACTGATCAACAGGTAACCAATAATCACATACTTGCTTGTCTGTTATATCTTTTGCTGCCACGTTACAATAACGGATGAAATACCAAGAAGATTCAAAGAATGTATCTAACGTATCAGTCTCTCGAATAGCTTGTTTTTGACATTTTGGGCAATTAGTACCTTTCCAAGTAGGGTGCGAATCAAGAGGGTTGCCATTTCCATAAAATGTAACATCGCTTGGCAGAGTTATTGGCAAGTCTTTTTCAGCTACTGGCACAGTTCCGCAAACTGAGCAATATATTATTGGGATAGGACAGCCCCAATATCTTTGTCTAGACACTCCCCAATCCTTCAGACGGTAGTTAATAGTACGTTTTCCTAAACCACGTTTTTCAAATTCTTCTATAGATTTTTGTTTAGCATCCTGAACAGCAAGATCATTCAAAAAGTCTGAGTTGATCATCATACCATCACCCGTGTAAGGTTCCGAGTATACGTCCATTTGAACATCCTTAGGCTTCCTGCAAAACTCTACTTCTGCTGGTGATTTGTATGTCGATTCGGTACTCGAATCCTCACGTACACTAGAGTACGCTGCGGTTCTGCGTTCCGAGTCTCCTTCAAATCCCTCAGCATAAGCGACTTTTGCAGGAAACCTATTAATTACTACCTGCTTTATTGGCAAGCCCATTTTTTTTGCTAATGCATGATCTCTTTCATCATGAGCTGGACATCCAAAAACCGCCCCAGTACCATAATCCATTAGTACAAAATTTGTTATTATGACAGGAATAATAATTGTCGAATCAAATGGGTGAATGGCAAAAAGGTTAGTATACACCCCTTCTTTTTCAGCTTTATCTACTGCAGCATTAGTGTGTAATTGTGAACATTTTTCAATAAACAACACCATATCGTTATTTTTATCGACTAATTGCCCAACTATTGGGTGATTATAGGCTATTGCAACAAAACTTGCCCCGAAAATAGTTTCTGGTCGAGTAGAAAACACTTCTATACTAGCTTGATGATCTTTAATTTTAAAAGTAAAATTTGCTCCTTCCAATTTACCTATCCATTTTTCCTGCATAGATTTAACAGAATCAGGCCAAAATTCCAGTTTCGAAATTTCACTTAATAGCTCTTCAGCGTAATTAGTAATTTTTAAAAACCATTGTTTTAAATATTTTTTTTCAACTAAAGCACCTGAACGCCATCCACGACCATCTACTACTTGTTCATTAGCTAAAACAGTATTATCAACAGGATCCCAATTTACTAAAGATTCTTTTTGATAGGCTAAACCTCTATTATAAAGTTCTAAAAAGAATTTTTGTTCATGCTTATAATAATCTGGATCACAAGTTGTTATTTCTCTCGACCAATCATATGAAAAGCCAATTGATTTTAGCTGATCTCGCATAGTTGCGATATTTGAATAAGTCCAGTCTTTAGGATTAGAGTTATTATTAATAGCAGCATTTTCTGCTGGCAAACCGAAAGCATCCCAACCCATGGGATGCAATACGTTATAGCCTCGTGATTTCATAAAACGAGCGATGCAATCTCCAATAGAATAGTTACGTAAATGTCCAACATGAATTTTCCCAGAAGGATAAGGTAACATTTCAAGTACGTAATATTTAGGCTTATCGCTGTTGTCTTTTGCGGCAAAAGCTTTTTCTTCAAGCCAAATTTCTTGCCATTTTTTCTCAATATTTTTCATAATTTGCACGTTAGTTATTAGTATGTAAGTATACTATAACATTATGTTCTCCCTACACTAATATATATTTCCCTAGCTTTTCGTAAAATTTTACCTTCTATGCTATTAGCTAAATCTGGAGTAGTATGATTATCTAGCCATTGACCATTTTTAAGTGTTTGTTCAAATATTCTTACTTGAATTGCATCCGGACTAATAACGTTATCCTTTATAAAAATATTTATTTTAAATCGAAAATCTGTTTTGCCTTTTGGACTATACCATTCAGTAATAATAACTCCACCGATTGAATCACTTGAAGCAAGAGGTACAAAATTTAAGGTTTCTATAGAAGCTTGCCATAAATATTTATTGATGTTACCTATCTCTGTTTTTGTAGATTCATTCTTGATTCTGCCCGGTCTAAATATCAAACCTTTTCCGCCAACTATCGACCCCATTTCCTCCATCTGTCTTTCTTGTTCGCTTTTTGGATAGTTTGAATCTCTGGCAATTACTGAAATTGGGAAAAATAGTAAGCTTGACATTATCCCAATAATTGTTCTTTTAAAATGTTCTTTCATAAATTATATATTTTTATAACCATTTGTTGTTTGTTTTAGACAATTTGCTGTCAGTGTATCATAGGAACAACATGATGTAAAGATAGCCCTGTGTTCTTTAACGGCAATTCTTATTATGGAACTAAATTAATTGTGATAGCCTTTCCTAATAAAATATTTTACATAAAACAATAAATTACATTGTATTGTCATGAAGTCAATAAACCAGTTTCTTTTGCTGTCATTATTATCAGCGTTACTGACTAGATGTAGTAACACTTGTAAAAACTGTACTCCAGATTTGTTATTTAAACAAATTGGTTCTTCACCTCAACCTTATATAAATACACAATATAGGGCATATGATAAAATTGGAAACAATTATGCTGTTACTAGAATTAGTATTAACAGGAGAATTAAGAGTTACCTATAATTTCCCATGTAGTTAAGTACAAGATTTGCAACTATCTATTTTTTGATTCTTTTCATCCAACCGTATTGTTGCATATAAGTTGTCGGTGATACTTTATTTGACCTCATAATTACTAACAATGATTTATAATTACTAACAATGATTTATAATTTCTTGGCAAAGTTTAAGGGATTGCCGGACTCTAGTAAGTTTAGGGAAAAATCATAAGCGTAAGTCCAAGTTATAGTACAGCTTTTCTAAAAAGATACTTTTTAAAATGATTATGATTGCTTTTTGTCCGCCGAGTTTATATCCTAAAATATTTGGGTGGACGAATAAAATTCGTATGATATTTTTACTTACTTGCAATCTTTAATTCCGGTTTACAAAATGTTCTCTGAAAATGCAATATTTTTAGGTAACCATGAAAATGGCAAACCTCTATATGCCGAAGGTTATCAACATATTTTATTACTAGCACCACATGGCTCTGGTAAGGGGGTATGTTTTGTCCTTCCTGCTTTGTTAACTTATTCCGAGTCATGTGTTGTTCATGATATAAATCTCGAGAATTACCAACTTACAAGTGGATACAGAGCATCAATTGGACACAAGATTTTTGTCTTCAATCCGCTCTCGGGTAAAAACAAAACTCATAGATATAATCCGCTGGATTATATTAATTCGGATTCCAGAGAAATAATCAATGACATTCAAAAGATTGCTGATTTATTGATCAAAGATAATGCTAGTAGCAAAAGCTTATTTACTGGATTGGTTCTATATCTTTGCAACGATACTACCAAAACAAGATCGTTAGGTGAAATAGCAAGAATGTTACAAAGGAATTTAGCTCAAGAACTATCAGATGGAATTGATAAGGCAAAAGGTACAATTCATGAGCATGGTTTTGAAATAATCTCGTCTTTTTTGAACAAAACTAGTAAAGAACAAAATGCTATAATCAAGGAGCTAAGTCATTATCTATATCCATGGACTAACCCATTCATTGATTATGCTACTTCAAAATCAGACTTCGATATTGCCGATTTAAAAGTAAGCAAAATGACTCTTTATGTCGGAGTAAACCCTGCAGACATTAAGAGGCTGCAACCAGTATTGCAATTATTCTACAACCATATAGCAGATAGGTTGATAAATATCGCCCAAAATCTTGGTCATACTGAGAAGAACGGAGGAGTATGCTTATTGATGGATGAGTTTTATTCAGTTGGCAAATTGGAAATGTTTACATCATGTTTGCCTTATTTTCGTGGTTACAAAATTAAACTATTCTTGATATCGTCAAATATTGACAAAATAGAGGAAGTTTATGGTGAAAATGAAACTGAAAATATTATATCAGACTGTACGTTTAAAATAGCATTCGGGGCTAAAGATTATAAAACAGCGAATCTTATATCTGAAATATGTCAAGATCGGGAGAAAAATACAGAACTGCTATCCTGGGAGCAAGTCATGAATTTGCCAGTAGATTCTCAAATTATTTTAATGGACAAAGAACAACCAGTAATTTTAAAAAAAGTTTTCTATTATGATGACGAGGAAATGAAGAAAAAAATTATTGCTCCAGCAATGTTGTGGTGATTTGTAGAGCTAACCTGGTTGGCATTATGCCGTGGAGCCACTTTGTGGTAAAGACAAACAGGGTCTTACTATCCCAAACGTCATTGCGAGTCACGCAAGTAGGTCGTGGCAATTCATTTCTAGTCACTATGAGTTCTAAAACTACTTCATTTTCTAACTTTTGACAGTTGTGTTGCCTAGAAGGCTGTCTGTGATAACTAATTAAACATAAGTGGTAAAAAATGAAAAAGTTATTATTTCTAATCTGTTTGTGTTCTACTATTGCTATAGCAAGTGAACCTAACTATTATCCTAATAGGCTTAATTGCTGTAAGATTACTAAGAGTACAATAAATGATTATGAACCGCTAGAGTTTCAATTATCCAATAACTTACTTAGAAGCACAGGTCAACAATCGGTCTATCGTGGTACAAAAATTATAGTGAAGGGTATATTGTTAGACCAGCATTGCGTTCCAGTATCAGATGCAAAAATATATTTATGGCAGGTTGGAAGTGATGGAAAATATCCCTATATAACACTTCGTACTCGTATCAATAAAAAAATGCTAAATCTCGTAAGTAAATCAAGTTTTACCGGGTCTGGTACGGCTACTACCAATAATAAAGGAGAGTTCTATTTTGTTACTATATACCCTAGTAAAATTGGTCGTGAAACTGCTAATGTAAACATTAGAGTTGAGCATTTGGAGCTTGGGCAATTACAGACTAAGTTATATTTATCTAACTCAATGGTTGATTTAGATAATTGCGGAGAAGTTAGCCATGTTCTGACTAGTGTTCATAGTGGCATCAAAACTTATGAGTTTAAGGTTGTGATGCCAGGACGAACATTCAAAAGATATTAACGGTTGGATTATTTACATCCGCAACAATCTTCTACAATGGGATTTTCTGATGGTGGATTTTCTAATGGCTTTTTTAGTCCACAAGAAGTTAAAATTAAGCAGCTTAATAATATTAGAGGTAAAAAAATATTGTTTTTCATGATAATTAATAAATTAGTTGGCAATAATTCTATTGTTTATAGGTATATTAAAAAATATAGTAAACTGTTTTTTTTGATTGTAGCATACTTATTGTGCATCACTAATAGTTTTGCATTAGATTATAGCAGGTCAGGCGTAAAAATGCTTGATTCATCTCCCGTTCCGGATACAGTATTTTTTTTCGATGATAAAGGTGAAAAATTTTCTCTTGATAATTTTGAAGGAAAAACGATATTATTGGTATTTTGGGCAACTA
>JAJIYQ010000121.1 GCA_020881075.1 Rickettsia endosymbiont of Labidopullus appendiculatus | reverse complement strand
ATCTGAGACTAAATCTCTAATATCTGCTTCATCATCAACCACAAGAACATCTATAGACATCAATTTTTCCTAAAACTAATTATTGAAATTATAGGTTAATAGCTAATATAAAAGAAATCAACTAATTTTTATAACATTTTTACCACATAATCAAAACTATACAATTTTCCTATTTAAGTGCATGTTTGATAAGAGAGATGGTAACAGCTTGCTTACGAACTAATGCATAGTGCGTTATTACATCCAATAATTTGATTATTTGATCAAATTGTCGTGGTAAATTAATTAATAAATATTCAATTACACAGTCAGATACTTTAACCGACTGATCGGAAAAATATTTAAAAATTAATTTACTCATCAATTCATCATCTGGCTGATTTATTTCTAATCTCAGAACAGAATTGATTCTTGATGATAAATCCTGTAATGCAAAATTATTAGCTAAACTTCCTGTTGTCATCAACAAATATTTACGACACTCACTTATTAAATTAAAACAATGGAGGATATTTCTTTCCTGCCAAAATTCTATATCTTCCATAATAAAAGCATTATACTTCATAACATGCTCTGCACTAAGTATATCTGAATCTTTTTTTATAAAAAATGCATTTGACAAATTTTGCCATATTTTACTAAGATATGTTTTACCAGAGGAAGGAGGTCCATAAAGCAAAATTGTAAACTCATAGGGTTTACTGCCCCAAATTCTCGACCAGTTTTTTATTGAATTGTATGCGATTTGATTAGAAGGTGAATTAATAAAATTATCTAGAACATATCGATCATTACCAAATAATGGTAATACATATTGTTGGGAATCTCTCATCTTTAAGTCTTATAAAACTTACTAGATTTATAAAAATCGATAGCAGCTAAAAACAAAACTTTTACTATACTGGCAATTGGTATAGCAAATAATATACCCAAGAAACCAAATATATTACCTAATGCAAGAACTGCAAATATTATCCAAAGAGGATGTAGACCGATCTTATCACCTATAATTTTCGGTGATAAAATATATCCTTCCACTATTGTGCCAACCAAATAAATAATGATTATATAAAATAATGTACTGACCATACCAAAAGCAAAATAACTAACAATCATGGTAAGAGAAAAGGATATTAAGATGCCAACAAATGGTATAATTATTGAAAAACCAGACAAAACCCCTAACAATAATCCTAAATCTACACCAAGAATCGACAAAGAAACTCCGTAATAGATTGATAATAATAAACAAACATTTAGCTGTCCCCTTATATAAGCAGACAAGGAAGTATTAATGGCTGATAATATTTTTAGAATTTTCTTTTTACCTTTCAAAGGTAGTAAAAGGTTTATATTCTCTGACATTGTTAACCAATCTCGTAAAAAATAAAATAATATAAGTGGTATTAATAAAATCAACACAAATAAATTGATTGTTACCATAGTAACATGCCAAATATTATTAGCAAGCCCTGTGATCAACAAAAATATACCATTAACAAAGTTACTAATAGAATTTTTTATATTATCAGCAATATCTGGATCTATTGAATAAAATTTTGCCGTAATAACAGGTATTAATTCAGTTTGTAAATAATCTTTATAAGCTGGAATTTTACTAATTAGCAAAGTTGTTTGTTGATATATGATAGGCAGCAACACTACCATTACTATAGCAAAAATGCTAAAAAATAGAAAGGAAATTACTGAAACTACTATAGTTCTAGATAATTTATATCGTAACGACAGATCATCGATTATAGGCTGTAATATATATGATATTATCCCAGCTATAAAAAATGGCATCAATATATTAGAGATCAGAGTCAAAGTTACTATAATAGTGCCAACAACAATAACCCAAAAAATAGTTTTATCCAAGATGGTTCCTCTTCTTTTATCAATTACTGCAAAGTATAGCTTTTCCGTATATCATAGTCAATTGATGAGAAATTGGTGAAGTTGTTACTACATGTAGGCTTCGCTCCATAACTCCTAGGAGACTGTCTACATCAAAGATTTTTTTGAAGGCTAACTCATATTTATTTAATTAGTAATCATAACTTATCTAATAATCCGCCATTTAGGGCTTTCAGTAGTTCAGTGATCTTAGCAACAGATAGTTTGGTTATTTTTGCTATTTCCTCAATAGAATTGCCATTTTCTATCATCATTTTTATTAATTTAGCTTCTCCCCTAGCTTCACCAATTTGGATACCTTCTACTCTACCCTCTTCTCTACCTTCCCTCCGTGCTTTCTTGAGAGTGTTAGCTTCAATACGTAGCCATTTCAGGTGTTCTTCATATGAATCACGTTCTTCTTTAGTGAAATTCATCACATCCAAAACTGTCAGGGCTTTTTTTAGGCTAGCATCATTTAACTCTTTAGGTAAATTATCTTTGTTCAGCAAATCATGTCTCGTTAAAAAAGTACTCCATCTATCAAGAGAGGTTTTTACCTTTTTTACTATGTCCGTCAGCTGTTCCTTCGGATTATTAGTAAACTTATTTAGCTCAATAGTATGCAATTCTAAATCTTTGAAATATAACAAGCCACTATCTTTTTCTACTATATGAAACACATTATGATATTTATTTTCATGTAAAATAGAGGTAAAGTTTAATATATGAATACCAATGGCTTTCGATAAAGTAGCATAATCCTCTGCATTCTTTAATTGCTCAGTATATAACTTTGCCCAATAATACAGAGCTCTTTTGTCATAATCATCCGCATCAGTAATTTGCATTTCGATATTAAATCTTTTGTCATCTTTTCCTTGAGCTTTAATATCTAAAATTGACAATTTATCGCTCTTGAAATTTTTGGGATTATATGGATTGAGAAGTTGTACTTCTGTTACTTGGTCTTCTCTAGATACAATTGAATTGATCAGCGAAATAAGCAAATCCTTATTCTCTTCAACTCCGAAGATTTTTTTAAAAGCAATATCAACCCTAGGACTAATATTTGACATAAATCTAACTCTATATTTATTTTTTACAAATGGTTATATCTATAAATATAGCAGATTTTTATGCTCCACTAATAGCTGTTTTCATTATTTTTGCGATATTTTATTTTTTTATTCCCTGATTTGTAGATTGCCATTACCCATAGAGGCATTAATCTTACAGGTGATAAGTTCTGTTATGAAAGGAGTAGCTGGGTACAAAGGTAATTATGCCACCTTAAATCTTGTTAATTTATAATGACGCCTTAGGTTTTTAGTATATCATTACCTTGGTTCAACATCACAATTGGAGTTTTGTTGAGAAGATTTATCATTACAAAAAGTATTAGGCTTAATTCTGCCAACCATTTCATCTAGTGATATTTGAAAATAGTCTGCTAGGGCTACGGTGATTGGGCTACTAAGTTTCTCTTGAGTACTGTTCTCTTTTATAAAATCTTGAATTGGATTTTCACTAAATCCAATATATCTACCTAATTTATATGGATTTAAATTCTGCTCTTGTAGCTTTTTATTAATAAAACTTCTTAAATTAGAAGTAATATTACTTAAAGAAATATCAATAAATTCGTCTTGCGTAACATATTTATTTCTTCCTACAACTTCATCCATAGAACACTTAAAATAATTCGCTATTTTGAGTATAGTGCCTATTTCTGGATTAGGCTGAGATAAATTCATAATTTTGCAAATAGTAGCATAAGAAATATTGGTTTTTTGTACAAAATCCTTTCTTTTTAAGTTTAATTTGTCGAATTTTCTTTTTAAAAATTTTTGTATTTTATAAACAAGAGGCATGGGTAAAATATAATTACACTTTGTAATAAAAATATTCATGGAACACGAATATTTTTCTTGACACCACCAAATAATTATATTAGACTCTTAGAATAGGATGAGACCAAAAAAAATAGTTCAGTAACTACTAACTAATTTTTTAACCAAAAATACATATTTTGGTTTAGCTATCCGATTAGCATTTAGTCTTGACGTCATTGCGAGCGACTTACGTGAGCGTGGCAATCCACTATTCATTGGATTGATTCGTTGGCTTAAGCCTTCCTCAAAATGACGAGTTATAATGCATACGTCATTGCGAGACCATGTAATGGTCGAAGCAATCCAAAAAAACGATTAAAATGGATTGCCGCGACCACTACATGGTCTCGCAATGACGCGT
Organism: Rickettsia endosymbiont of Labidopullus appendiculatus; assembly: GCA_020881075.1. Classification (GTDB taxonomy): domain Bacteria; phylum Pseudomonadota; class Alphaproteobacteria; order Rickettsiales; family Rickettsiaceae; genus Tisiphia. The sequence continues at coordinate 7,435 of JAJIYQ010000121.1, read as the reverse complement.
AATGCTAATCGGGTTAATATAAATCTCAAACTAAAAAAGCCAGTGTAACACTCAAGCGTTTAGCTTATTAATAAAGCTAAAACCTGAATGTTACATTTAGGTTATAAACTAGTAAGTACTCAAAAGTTTTACAGACAAAAAGTACTTACTAGTGAAATTAATCCAATAGCATTGCTATTAAATTACAACCATTATCGAGGTGTAACTATGATCATACACAAATTTTCTCCACTAGTCAAACTTCATTATTTTTTTGTAGTCTTATGGTTAACTAATATGGATAATAGAATACAGTTATTAATGATCTTAGTAGTTGGCATGCTCATTATGGAAATAATATTAATCATGATTTCTATTAAGTGGCTTTACAATATTTGGGTTAACAGTGAACATATTGCCAAGAGTAGCAAGGACTTTCCCAACATTTTTACCAAGGATATAGAAGAAGTAAAACTACTATATACTCAAATGATTTGGAGAATTGGAACGTAAAACAAGGGGTAAGCGAGCGGAACGTACATGAAGTACGTGAGTACGCGAATACCCCGAAGTTTTACGGAGCCAATTCTTCAAAGCAGAAGAGTATAACAAGAATTAAAAAAGCTTATTCATATAAATGGTAAGAAAGAAGATAAAATATTACATGGATTATTTTTTTCAGAAGAGATAAAAATACATATCGAAATGTTACTTACTGAAATCAGGGAATTTAAGAAGCAGTGTCTGATGAGTGAAAAAGCATGCAACAATGAGGATGAACCATTGACAAGTGGAGTTAAATAGAATGATTAAAGAATATCTTGAAGATAGATTTAAACAAGGCAGGCTTTATAATAGTTGGCTGATTGACGTGGATGATACAGCAAAAGCTTTAGAGAATTTACTAATATTTATAGAAACCAGTTTATTTAAAGATAAAATTCAATTAAAGAATCATCCAGATTATCGGTTAGTAGCAAGGGATAATTCTGGTGCCACTAATGTCAAAGATATATCTGTTGACCAAATTAGAGATTTACAGCAATTTTTTTATAAAACATCGTCAATATCTAAATATAGAGTGGCTGTTATTTATCAAGCCGATCTAATGAATCTTAATGCGGCAAATTCTTGCCTTAAACTTTTAGAAGATACCCCAAAGGATAGTTTTATTTTCTTAATTACCTCAAGAGCTGCTGGTATAATCAGCACTATAAGATCTAGATGTGCTAAAATTAATATAAAATCACAAAATCGCTTAGTGGGGAGTGAAATATATGTTAAATTCATTACATATATTGCTAATTGTTCAGACCCTAAAGTGAGGTTAAATATTATCGAAGAGTTTACTAGTAAAAACAAAGAATTATGGGGAGATTTTGCTTATAGTATGCTATATCTAGTTAATAGGATTACTAAGAAATCGCTCAATATCAATATTGAATTCAATGAATTAGAGAATAAAATATTTAATCAATTATCCTCTAACTCACCTAATTGTTTGGTAACAAAATTTGCCAATATTAAGCGAATAATAAATAATACTATAGATTATGATCTAGACCTAAGGGCTAGTACCATAGCATTAATAGAAGAATTAACTTAAATATATCATACGCTATTAGTGAGACCATGTAATAGTCGAAGCAATCCATTTTTGATCGTTTTCTGGATTGCTTCGTCGGCTTACGCCCCCTAGCAATGACGAGGGGTTGTAATAAGCCTTCTCGCAATGACGTCTTGTACTTTAACTTTTTTTTCGTGAACGCTCACTGTTTTTTTGGTAACTTATACAGCTACGCTATTGCTTCACTTCCATTTCCTATCGTTGAAACTACATCTTCTGCCATATCTACAGCACTCTCAACTATTGTAGATACGTTTTGTACGAAGTTTGTCCCAGGTAGTAGGGATAACATAATCTCACTGGTATCAGACAGGATATCTTCTGCTACGACTATTGCTTTTTGCACGCCATTACAACGTTTATAATTAATAATATCCTTAACTTTCTTACAAGCACAAGCAGTAGCAGCAGCTGCTACTGCAGCAATAACTACAATCCCTCCGTATACTGGACCACCCATTACTTTTCCTTCTTGACCTATAGTAGTTTGTTCCTGTGGCGTTGCTGTAGGAGTGACAATGCCCTTAAATGCAGCATTAGAAGGGTCTACAGGAGTAATTGTTTCTTCCGTTATAATAGTAGAGTTTTCCTCAATAAAAGAGGTAGAAGAAGATGGTTCAATGGTAGTAACTACTGATTCTAGTATTGTGTTCAGCTCATCCAACAATTCCCTGGCTGGTGCAAAATTTGGATGTGCTTCAAGAGACTTAGTGCATTCTACTAGAGCTTCCTCATATTTACCTTTAGACTTCAAACTTTTGCATTCCTTAAAATGTTCATAATGCGATGAAGATGGTAAACCACATTCGTACTTCTTAACATAAGTGTCTCTTTCACCACTCTCATAACGTTTCTGATATGTAAAAACTATCTGTGCTGTTTACGGTTCCGTAGAGCTTACTACTCTTAGCTCTCGTAAAGAATCTCCCCAAGTAATTAGCTCTCCTTCTTCGCTTGAAGTAAATTTCTGATCTTGGCAGGGTTCATCCACTAAACACTTGGCATATAAGTTGGTTCGCTCTGGAGAAAATAGCCAGTGCGGAGGAGTGTACACTGGTCCCTTTCTAACACTCACACAGCTACCATTTGGCAAAGTAAGGTTTACTTCTTCTCTCTCATCCGCAGCACGCTTACTTCTATTATGAAGAGCTACATCAGAATTACCTACAGGGTCATCGTATGTAGGTTTTTCAGTAGCTTCTTTAATTATTTTTACCAATGCTGGATCGTTATGATATTGATAAGTAGACAGTAGGGATGATGATGCATCTAGCTCGGAAGTACTATCATTAGCTTTTTCTATACCAGTATTTTTTCCTGTAAAGACTACCTTAGCTAAAGTTGAACCTGTAAAGACTACCTTAGCTAAAGTTGAACCTGTAAAAACTGCCCTAGCTAAAGTTGAGGTTGTAGTATAAAGTAGAACAAGAGATGTGGTAAGAAGATAAGAAGACGAGAAATATTTCATAAAAATTGTTTCCGATTTAATAATATTGATTAATATTTAGTTTAACAAGATAGTTAACAGAAACTACCTGGATTGATAAAATAGGTTTTTCATATATGAAGTCAAGATTTAATTTCAAAGTTGTATAAAAAATAACATCCAATGAATAGTGGATTGCTTATCGGCACGCCTCTTGGCAATGACGGTGGTATAACTAATCAAATTAGCTTATTACCTAGCAGATCATTTAATACATTCTCACTATTTTCACTCCAAGTAGCTAATATCCCTCTGGCATCCTTATTACTAGAATTGTTCCATAATATATCCCATTGTTCTCTGAGAGCAATATTATTTAAAATATCTCCCGTATAATGAATATTAAAAGCCAACATAGCTGATATGGTGCCTTCATCTAATAGACCTAGATTTGAGTTATCTGCTTTTATAATTGGATAACCAAATTTCTCAAGTAATTTCTGCACTTCTTCAATCTTATTCCTATCTTGCTTTGTTTTATCATTATAAGATATTATAACTTTAGGGTTCTCTTTTCTTGAAACAAAAGAATAAAGTCCGAGAGATGCTTTAGCAAAGCTATCCCAAGGGAAATATATACCAGGATCTATTTTTCTACCTGGAGCCCAATCACTATGACCTATTATTAATTTTGGATTTATTTCATATTTGGATACTAATGTTTTAACTAACTCAATACTGGCATCTATTTGCTGATCCGTAAAAGGTTCCTTACCAGAAGCAATATGTTCAATACCAATAGACCAGCTGTTCATATCATTATCAAGTATTGAAGTCACAATATGGGGATTCAGCATACTATTTTCTTTTAAATTATTTGCTTCATCATCTGATCCATAAACCCCACAAAATTTTGAATTCATAAATGTTGGATCAGCTGGGTCAAGATCACTATCTGCTTCTAATTTTCCTCTACCAGCATGCCAAGCCCTATACTGATCTGGTACAAGTCGATAAATGGTACCATCAGTATTTATTACATAATGAGATGAAACATTTGATGTATTCCTGGTAAATAATGCGATAGTTTCAGCAAAATCACACTCCGTATAATGCATTACTATCCATTTAGCAGCACCATTATTCTTTCTCAAGTTATAATTATTACATTTCCCTGCCTCAGGTTTTGCTTGAGGATCAGGTGGGATTTCAAAGTTTGTACGTAAATAAGTATTATTAATATTGCTATCGCTCATACTGGTATTCCTCTTGCTAAGTTAATTAGAGGGACGGATGCAAGGTTTTGTTGCATCTGTTACCCTTCTGTAGTGGACTTAAGAAAACTCAAAATTGTTGGTTTCAAGTTCTCCATGCTAGTATATAATCATTTTATGCTTTCACAGGTGAACAAAATTTTAATTGTCTAGATTTTGACTCTTTTTAGCTACAAATGATAACATGTAGTCAGTAAAGAAAATTCAATTTTTAGACATTGTACCACATACTAATCCCGTCTCGTAGCATAATTTTTTCTCCTCTCCATCTGGAAGATAAGACGCGAAGGTAGCAGGCTTCGTTTCTCCTAAAAATCCTGAGGGCTTTTTTAGACTTATGCAGGAAGTCTAATAATCGAGTTAGCTATATTTATCAAGTACCATAGTCATAATTTTGTTAGCTATAGGAGCTGCCGCCCTACCTCCACCTCCGCCATGATCGACAAAGACTAGAATAGAGTAACGAGGTTGTTGATAGGGAGCGAACCCAGCAAATATAGCATGGTTACGCCTTTGCCAAACAACTGATTTACTACTTAAATCATCATCTATATTAGCTTTTGCTTGCACTTGTGCGGTACCTGTTTTACCAGCTAATTGATGTCCTTCTGGTAAAATTCTACTATAATAGGCAGTTCCTCCTTCAGTATTAACTGCTTTATACATGCCTTCTTTTAAAATATCTAAGTATTTTTGATTGATGTTAACCTGATCAAATACAGCTATATCTTTAGCAACTCTAGGATTATACAATTTCCCATTACTAGCAATTGCCGTTACAAACCTAGCTAACTGGATTGGAGTAGCTGATAAAAATCCCTGCCCTATCGATAAGTTAAGAGTATCACCAATTGTCCATTTAGAGTTAAATTTTTTCATTTTCCATTCTTCTGAAGGAAGGAAACCTGAGGCTTCTCCAGTCAAATCAATACCAGTTTTTGTACCAAAACCAAAATTTCTTGCCATATCTAATATTTTTTTATGACCTGTTAAGCAAGATATTTCATACATATAAGAGTTACAAGAATGCTTAATGGAATTATACATATCCACTGTGCCATGACCATGACGACTCCAGCATCGGAAGCTATTAGTACCTAATACCGAATCCCCAGTACAATTAACCGTTTTATCCGGTTTGATTCCACTCTCCAAACCAGCTAAAATTGTAATAATTTTGAAAATAGAACCAGGTGGATAAGTACTTTGTATGGTCTTATTAATCAACGGCTTGTAAGGATCATTAATTAAACTTTGCCAATAATCTTGAGACAATTTTACAAAATTATTGGCTTCAAATACCGGTGACATAGCCAACACTAAAACATTACCGTTATTTGTATCAATAACTATCGCCGAACAGCCTTGTTTAGTTAAATAAGGCTGCACTCTTTGTTGTAACTCTGCATCAATATTTAGATGCAAGTCCTCTCCTTGTTGGCTTGGAAGATTGGTAATTTCTCTGACTTGTTTGCCCAAAGCATTTACTTCTATCTGCTTATAACCAAATTTCCCACGTAACTTTTCTTCATAATATTTTTCTACACCAGATTTACCAATATTAAAATCCTCTAAATTATTGATTTCTAGCTCTTGTTTCTCTTGCTCATTAATCTGTCCAGTATAACCTATTACATGACAAGCGGCTTCTGAAAAATGATAAAATCTTACATAACCGACATCTACAAAAATAGAAGTTAAATTTAACTTTTGCTCTTCAATGAGTGACATTTGTTGCCAGCTAAGATTATCTAATATCATTAAAGGAACACGTTTATTGGCTTTTTTTATTTTCTGATTAATGTAATTTTGTTTTTCTTCAGTTAGTTGCAAGATATTTGCTACTAGAATTAATTCCTGTTTGTAATTATTAGCCTCATGCATATCCAGTAATAACCTAAAACAAGTTTGGTTGGTAGCTAGAACATTACCGTTAACATCATAAATTTGTCCCCTGAATGGCGGAACTAGAATAAAACTTATACGATTTTTATCAGATAAAGTACGATATTTATCACTTTCAAATAACTGCATATAAAACATTTTTCCAGCCAATAATGAAAATAATGTCAATTTTCCTGAACCTATCAGAAAAGACCGTCTTGATATTAACCGGTTATGTAATATTTTATTATTTAGCATATTTTTTTGATAGCGATTCCTATTATGTTTTTGTAGTGTAGCTAATCCTATTAGTATTTGTCCTAACAGAAATGTCATATATGGACGAGTGAATTTGTTGTTCCCACTTCGGTGCAGAATCTAGACCCCTACTTATGCAGGGGTGAAACCTATGCGAGGATGACACCCTTGTGCAAAAATATGTCAACAAAAACCTAATGCTAATTGTTAGCCCACTCCTCGCAAGAAGATGGATCGTAAAATACGTTAGGCTGATTGCTGCAACCATCTACTGACGGAAAGCCAAATTCAGTAAACCAGATTGGTTTCATTTTGGCTGCCAAGCGGTATAGTTACCATTAGGGTCTTGATGATAATTACTCCACCAATATTCTAAATTTTTCCAAGCATATTTACCATCAGAAAAGTAATGTCTTATGCGTCTAGTATGATCATAATAATATTGCCATCCTTCATCGCTTTGCCAACCATCTTTTATTAAGTCTTCGGTAAGTTGATTTACCGTAGGGTAAGAGCCAATATTATCAGTACATCCAGTTAGCTCAACTAATTTTATCCACAATTTTTAAGAATTTACAATATTTTTGATATATTTTTCAAACTCAAATATATTCTTGTTTACATCTATAACAGAGTTTACAGGTTGCATGTTAAATAACTCAGCATAAATAATAACTTTATATCCATTTCTATAAGGATAAATTTTTATTTTCATTAAAACTGAAGCATAGTTTAATTTTAATATATAATTGCTAGGGTCAAATCTTTCTAAGCTACGATTAAAATTTGCTATTATTGCTGCAACTGGAAAATCTGAATTTACTTCAAAATTATATCTTACCATGGCGGTTTTTAAATAAGATTGAAGATCAAATTCAGGTAGTGGAAATGGAAAAATAAGACCGTCTTGATAGGTACTCATTGATTCTCCTCGTAACCTAATCAAAGTATTATTTGATTCATTTTCTTTAGTTATACTTACTTTAT
>JAJIYQ010000120.1 GCA_020881075.1 Rickettsia endosymbiont of Labidopullus appendiculatus | reverse complement strand
CACTAAAAATGTTGGAGCAATTGCTGAATATTTATCTTTAGAGTTAAAGAATCAAGCTAATGTCAATACTAATATTGAAGGACTTGCACAGTCTGAATGGGTATTAATAGATGCTGGAAATATATTAGTTAATATTTTCTACCCAGAAACTAGAGAACATTTTAAGTTGGAAGAAATGTGGAGAAAAAAATAAATTAAAAATATTAGATTTTTTACTGAAAACTACTTAGTGTAGTTAAAAAATAATGTATAAATATTTCTAAAGAAAAGGTGTAAATGGAAGAACATATTCTTATCAATATTATAATTTTAATAGGAACTGCTGTATTTGTTGTAGCAATACTGAAACGTCTTAACCTCAGCCCTGTTTTGGGATATTTAATTGCCGGAGCGGTAATTGGTGATAATGGATTCAGGATCGTAACTTATGATCAGACAAAATTCTTGGGAGAATTAGGAGTAGTTTTTTTGCTTTTTGCTATAGGTTTGGAATTATCTTTTGAAAGATTAAAGGTAATGAGGAGGTATGTATTTGGTCTTGGCTCACTGCAAGTATTAACAACTGCTATAATAATTGCTGCCGCTGTTGCTCTAATTAGCGGTAATAGTGGTGCTGCAATTATTATTGGGGGTGGTCTTGCTTTATCCTCGACGGCACTTGTCATGCAAGTGATTGAAGAAAGCCGTAGCCAGGCGACTCAACTCGGGCGTATATCCCTAGCCATTTTGTTATTACAAGACCTCGCAGTTGTACCACTGCTAGTTATTGTACCGCTATTTGCTAGCGATAGTAAAATTTCTTTAGTATCAGCTCTAGGGATAGCTTTGCTTAAGGCTATCATTGCTCTACTTGCTATATTTGTTGCAGGTAGGGTATTGCTAAGACCTTTATTTGGGTTCATTTCATCGGATAGTGGTGATATAAGTGAGCTGCCAATTTCCATGACTTTATTGGTAGTTTTGTCAGCTGCTTGGGCAACACAATATTTTGGTCTATCACTTCCTTTAGGAGCTTTTGTTGCAGGTGTTTTGGTTGCAGAAACAGAATTTCGATTGCAAGCGGAAGAAAGTATATATCCTTTCAAAAGTTTGTTGTTAGGACTATTTTTTATGAGCGTTGGTATGAATATTGACGCACAAGAAATATATGCTCAAATATCAACTATCCTAACTTGTACTGTTGCCTTGATCATGGTAAAAACATTAATTATTACCGCCTTTTGTATCTTATTTGGTTTCAATCGGGGAGTGGCATTGCACGCCGGCTTATTATTGTCACAAGGCGGAGAGTTTGCTTTTATCTTATTTGGTCTTGGTAAAGAAACTGGGGTTATTGAAGAGAGTACTGCCAATGTGCTTTTATTAGTGGTGACATGTACCATGGCACTAACTCCACTACTGGCAATTTTAGGTAGGAAATTTGCTGAAAAACTTGATAAGCAGCTTGGCAAAACTCCAATACAAATTATAGAACTTGGGGCAAGAGATTTAACAAATCATATAATAATTGCTGGTTTTGGTAGCGTTGGTAAGATGGTAGCATCAGTGCTAGAAGCTGAAGGAATCAATTATATAGCATTAGATGTTAATGACGAAATTGTCAAAGAAGAAACAGCTAATGGATTTCCAGTTTTTAGGGGAGATGTATCACAAATTGATACGCTAAAAGCTGTCGGAGCAGAAAGGATTTTAGCTCTAGTGCTTACAATGAATAATAAGGTTACTATCAAAAAATCTCTTCGAACAATCTCAAGTAATTTTCCAGATATTGAGGTTATTGTAAGATTAAAAAATTTACAAAATGCTAGAGAATTTTATGATGCTGGAGCAACCACAATCATCCCAGAAAATTATGAGACTGGGTTACAGCTTGGTGGAACTATTCTAAAATCTATTGGTTTGAGTGAATATGAAATAAATCGTATCAAAGGGCAATTTAGGTCAGGTAATTATGTAACAGCTAAGCAAGATGATGCATTGCATGAATTAGAAGAAAATGATTCAGAGAAATACTAGGTGTGTTACTCATGACAATCAAATTACTGCTACTATTACAGCAAAAATTATATATGGGACTATATATTTCGATTGTACTTATCTTGACCAATATACCTTTACTAACAAAAGCAGATAATCAGAGGTTGCCTATACCAAGATTTGCCTCGATAAAGGCTAACGAGGTAAATGCTAGAGTTGGTCCTACGATAAAAGCCCCTATAGAATGGGTATTTATAAAAAAAGGGGAACCGATAGAAATTATTGCAGAATATGAACAATGGAGGCAAATTCGTGATATTAAAGGAGAAGGAGGTTGGGTACATTTAAGTGTATTATCCGGTAAAAGGTCGGTGATTGTAGTAAGTCCAGAATTAGTATCTCTTACTAGAGTACCTAACGATCAAAATAAAATTGTTGCAAGAATAAGTAATTATGTTCGTTGCTTACTTAAAAAATGCAAAAAAGATTATTGCCAAGTATGTTGTAAAAATTATACTGGATGGCTACCTAAAACAGTATTGTGGGGAGTCTATAAAGATGAGTGTTAAAGAGTAAACAATAATGTTTTAGGAGACTGTCTGCAATAACTAGGTTGTAAACAAAATTTTAAGTTTATTTTTTATGTGTTGTTATAAATTTTATTTGTTATAATATTAAACTTGTAGTAACTTAATAGTAAGAAACTTTAAATTAAGTTATGGAGGTTATTATGAGTACAAATCAAACGGAACAAAATAAAGTTCTTTGTCTTTCAGGTGGAGGAGTAAAAGGAATAGCTGAGTTAGTTGTGCTACAGAAAATAGAAGAAATAACCCAGCAACCCATATCTAAATTATTTAATATTATTTCTGGCACTAGTGTTGGTGGGTTAATTGCAGCATTGTTAACAATTCCTAAGGAAGAAGGATCAACAGAACCTCGTTATTCAGCCAAAGAAGCTTTAGAATTTATTTGAAAACACTGCTCCTGAAATCTTTCCTAAAAGTTGGTTTAATTGGGGAATAATAAAACACAAATATAGCCAAGAACCTTTGGAAAAAATGTTAGAAAAACATTTAGGGGATAACAGGTTGGATGATAGTCTGTGTCGTCTTATTATACCAGTTGCTGATTTGAATGGGGGAAAAAATAGCATAAAAATCTTTGATAGTGAGGATAAGCATAGCATACATATTAGAACAAAGGATGTACTTCTTACAACTACAGCAGCACCAACCTATTTTGAAGCAGTTGTTAATAAGGAAGCTGTAATGGATTATGATTATGCTGCCGGCAAGCCTTATGCTTTTGCAGATGGTGGTCTTGGGGCTAATCGCCCAGCTGCTATAGTACTACAGGTGCTTAAAGAAGGTCATACCTATCATGAACAAGCAGATATTATGGAGCGTACCACGGTTTGTTCTATCAATTTTGGTGTAGATAAACAAATAAAAGCTCAAATACCGTCAGCTAATTTTGATGGGGTATTAGGATGGTTGCTTAACGGCTTAGTTGATATGATTATGAACAATGATGAAGAAGGTGATGCAACTGAGGTTAGGTTATATCTAACAGGTGAAGGACAAAATACAGAAATATTGTTGCCTATTACCAAAGAATGTAAAAATTTAGATGATTCTAGTAAAAGTAATATAGCAAAATTAAAGATAATCGCTGAACAATATCTAGCAAATAATTCCAAGTTGGTACAGGATTTATGTGATAGATTAATGGCTAGTTACCAGGATAATCTTGAGAAATCTAAACTCTTAAACACAAACTCAAATGCAATGCTAGGTGATGAGAATAATGATGAAGGATATGAAAGTAATAACAACTTAAACTTTGATATAGAAGAGACTATTGTAGAACCTAAAGTTTCAGTAACGGTAAGTGCTAAGTTAGAACATGGTAATACCTTAGATAACCGGGATACAGAGTCTACAGTTAACGCAGCAACGCTACAAAAAGCTATTCAGTGGATTAAACATAACCATGAAAATACATCAGAATATTTACAATATTTAGAGTATTTAGAGAATGTTAAGTATCCTACTGTAGAGTTAGATATTGCTGAGATTGAATCATTACCTGAAGAAGTACAAGAGGCTGTTCAGTGGATCGTAAGTTTAGATGCGGAGAGTCGTTCAGGGATATTACAAAATATTAAGTCATTAATTTCTGACTCTTATGAGGGTATCTATACTACCTACCATACTACCTCTTATGGTCAGGAAATGATGGAACTTGAAGGATTAGAGCCTCAGCACGAACAGGTCTTAGTCGACTGTGTCTCATAAAAAACTATTTGAACATTTATCTTTAGTAGATTTACGTAGGTTCTTATATCTTGAAAATGTGATATAAGAACCTAGGCATATGAAATCATGTTCATGAAAACCTTTTGGTAATATTAATGTTCTTGCCATTTTAGTACCGCACAAATTTATACTCCCATATTATAATATACCTCTTAACTATTTCAATTGGTATAATAGACGCTTGGCGTCAGATTTTTTATTTATCATAAGAAAATAGCAAAAAAACTGTGAACGCTGACCATTAGAACGCACTTATTCTGTTTTAATAAACAATATATTTAAAATATGTTTAACTAACATAATTCTTGACTTATTATGTTTAATTAATGAACCTATAATAGGATTGAGTAATTTAGAATATCGCATTAGATAAGGATCGTACTCAAAATGCACCCCACTTAAAATAGCCCTGCCACTACCGAATTTACACATTATAATAGCTGCCTTACAATCTTCATAATTGGCAATAATTTTTGTATTAGCTACATTTTGGGCATCTAAAAAATAGCCTCCTCCATTATAAAAAACCATAGAATCTTCAGGAAGATTAGGAGTATTTAAGATTATCCTAGCGGCTCTTGCTCCTTTATTTGAATTATAGTAATACTTACATAAGGCTGGACCTATCACACCCCCCTGATATATGGCAAGTTCTCGAGTGCTTACTACTTCTATGGGGGAAGATTTAGCAAATTCTAGGTAAGTACCACTATAATATGCTCCTGCACATATTCCGAGAAAACTACCACCTTGCATTAAATAGTTTTGTATATGCTTATTGCCTTTGCCGTTAAGACGTTTCTCATAGCATCTATCTTTTCCTCCTGGAATAATAAGTAAACTAGTATTATCAATCCAATCGCCTCTTATAATTTCTTCTGCAGAAATATAACTTATATGATATTTTGTTGAAGCATAATGAATAAAACTATTAAAGGTATGATACAAGCTTTCCTTCGATGTACCTAGCCCATTATAGATTCTGATTGATGATATCATTAAATTTTTTTACTCAAACTAATAGCTATATTACACATTAACTTGATAATTTTATTAATTAGGGGGGCAAATACTACTTCATTACTACCTTGCACTAGAGCTGTATCTTTATGCTCCGTTTCATCAGACTGAAATTGCTTTATACTATCTAACAATTCTTTTTCTAAATTATATTCTTCGAGATACTCTATTTGCTTCTGATAATGTTTTTCTATCACTTCTTCTACACTTTGGGTTAGTAGCATGGCAGTTTTTGTTCCTATTAATATTGATCCACTACCAAGTACATAACCAATAATATGCCAAAATGGCATTAAGATCGTTGGTCTAACATTACCTTGTAATAACAAGTTAGTAAAGTAGCTTAAATGCACTTCTTCTTGCTGCATCATATGTTTTATTGTAGGATAGGTTTGATGGTTTCTACAATAATTTAATTGTCCCTCATAAATTCGTTTTGCACCGTATTCTCCGGCGCGATCCACTCTAATAATTTCTTTGATGATATTTCTTGAATTGGTAAAGTCGGGTCTTGCCATATGCCCTAGTTCATTTAAATAATGTTATTAAAATTTATTCTATAAAGAAATATAATACACCAATCTATCAGTTCCTTAAAAGATAAATTTATATTTTATTGACAGTTTAGTGTCATTATTGTATAAGTAAATCTGTTCCTTTGTATTGGATATGAATTTATGAAACGCACATTTCAACCTAGCAATTTAGTAAGAAAAAGAAGACATGGGTTTAAGGCAAGAATGGCAACTGTTGGTGGTAGAGAGATTTTAAGGAAGCGTCGGGCAAAAGGCAGAAAGAAGTTATCAGCATAGGCAGTGCTTATTTTATCTCTAAAAAATCAAAAAGAATTTGACCTAGTTAATAAGTTAGGCAAAAAGTTCCATAGTCCTTATTTTATCACAGTAATAGCGAAAGATTTTACTAAGCTTCATCAAATACAGCTATGTAAAAAATCTAGAGAGATTTTAGATGATTCATCTGATATAATACTTTTTGGTATAAAAGCCGGAAGGAAATTAGGAAACGCTGTTATTCGTAATAAAATCAAGAGACGTATCAGGCATTTAGTTAGGCTTCTAAGTAGGGAAACACAAATTAAACCCAATAGCTGGGCAATGATAATTATTCCTAAGAAAGGTTTTGATCAAATTGAGTTTGCAACTTTACTAAGCGAATTATACAAGATATTTTCAAAGGCGTAATAGACTCGTGAGCGTTCACGAAAAAAAATTAAAGTGCAAGACATCATTGCAAAGAGCTATTTTAGTAGCATTGAAGCAATTCAAAATAATCGATTGCCACAACCACTATGTGATCTCTCAATAACGTTTGGCGAGCAGATTTTTTATTGATCATAAAAAAATAGTAAAAAATATAGATATGAAGCCTGAGCTACTACGAACCTAAATTTCTCTATTACTAACCCATTGATAGGCAGTAGGATCACTAAATACTTGTCGTAAAAATTGATTGTTCAGAGCATGGCTGGTTTTATAACCAGTAATGTTAGCTATTAGATGCCCTCCTGTAGTATATAAATCTCCGAATAGATCAAGAAGTTTATGCCGCACGAATTCATCAGTATATCTAAGTCCATCGTGATTTATTATAACATCTTGATCTATACCTATAGCGTTATCAAGAGATGCTCCACGTGCCAGCCCTTTGCTTTTTAAATATTCAAGTTCATGGATAAATCCAAAAGTTCTGGCATCAGCAATATTATTTTTAAAAGATTCATTTTCTGAGAAGAGTAAATTTTGCTTGCCAATAGCTTTACTAGCAAAATCTATTGTCATATCAACTGTCATGCTATGAGCAGGGCTACACACTAACTCGCAATCTTTGTGAATTGCCCTAATTTCTTTTAAGATTTTTAGGTATTTTTTGGGAGCATTTTGTAATTGTCGCCCAGCACATTCTATCATAAAAACAAAAGCTTTACTGCTACCATCCATTATTGGTACTTCAGAACCATCGATTTCAATTATTAAATTATCAATTCCACATCCCCAAAGAGCTGCCATTAAATGCTCTATAGTTGAAACGGAAATATTATGTTCATTTTTTATGGTAGTAGAGAAAGAAGTCTCTGAGACATTCAAACAACTAGCTTGAATAAAATTTATTTCTTGCCGCACATCAGTCCTGACAAAAACAATGCCAGTATTTTCTGCAGCTGGTCTTAAAGTCAACTGAGTAATGTTACCGGAATGAACGCCCACCCCATAACAGCTCACAGGGTTTAGTATTGATACTTGCATTGGTCAATTTTACTAATTTTAAAAATTAAATTGATTTTAGTATTTTAACCGCTTATATGCAAGTGACATTATGTTACAAAATATTACATTAATATATACTGCTATATATATTGCCATAGGTATGATTGCATTTAATCCTTGATTATTTGTGCTTTATTACAAAATTTACCTTGCATATCAAATATTTTTGTACTACTCATTCTGTATGAATATCGTGAGCTTTTTCAACCACATATTTTTGCTGTGTTGGAAACCATTGTAATACAAAATAAAGGACTGTGATTGAGTTAATAACTGATAAGATAAGACTAATTGCTACCATAAAAAAGAAATTTTTACTACGAGCAATACTGAAAAATTCAATATCAGCTTTAATATTTTTAAAGTTTGAATGCAGCCATTAATTGCTGTAGTCATTTCTTCTATTTTCAGTTGGTTATTATCTTGAATTGCCCCAGCCACTTCAGGAGCAATAGTTATTATGCTTTTATTTAACTTTTCTGGTATTTTGTTTAAAATGTAATACTCTTAACTAAGCTTGCAAAGATTCTTTTTAAAAGCTTCTAACTGAATATTGATATTATTATTACATTGTTTGCTAGAATCATTAAAAACTGCTAAGATATCTTGTACCTCCCGTTTAATATATGGCAAATCTTTACAAATAAGGATATTTGTATATAATAACTCACAATGGAGTCTATATTATGAAGAAGATTTAAATATAGCCTAGTCTACCTGGTAATTGTAATTCTATCTTATTTTAAAACTAATATTTTTGAATTTATAATTTTGTTAAATTATAAAACCCCTTGACAGTGGTTTTATAATAGTTTAGGTTGCTTAAAAATGAGCATGAGTATTATATGAATGCAGTAGATTCTTCTTTCACTATGTGGAATAGAGCTAGAAATAGTAAATTTAGACACGTTGTTTGGCCTATCAGATCTAACGAGTTAGTAAAGTTTGTGCCTATGGCTTTACTAATATTCTTTATTCTCCTTAACCAGAATCTAGTACGTAGTATGAAAGATAGCCTGGTAATAACACTAATTAGTTCGGAAGTTATAAGCTTTCTAAAACTTTGGGGTGAGATGCCTCTAGGCTTTTTATTCGTCATTCTTTACTGCAAACTTTGTAATGTTGTGACAACTGAACAAGCATTTAGAATAATAATGTGTTTTCTTTTAGGGTTTTTTACATTATTTGCCTTTGTTTTATTTCCATATCAGGAATATTTTCATCCAGATCCTAAAACAGTAGCCCATTATGTTACCATGTTACCACACTTAAAGTGGTTTATCATCATTTGGGGAAAATGGAGTATAGCGTTATTTTATGTAATGGGAGAATTATGGCCAGTAATTGTATTTACCTTATTATTCTGGCAACTTGCTAATAAGATTACCACTATTGAAGAAGCCCCAAGGTTCTATTCATTCTTTTCTTTATTTGGTCAAACTAATTTATTAATATCTGGTAGTATAATTGTCTATTTTGCCAAAGGTGACCACTTCTTGATGCCTCTATTTTCTCATATTAACGACCAAACAGAAATTTTACTCAAATTGTTTACGGTAATTATTCTAATTTCTGGGGTGATTTGTTTAATTTTACATAGGTTCGTCGAATTGAAAATTATAGAAACTACTAAAAATATTAGATATAAAAATAAAAGAACCGATATATTAAAACTAGGATTAGTTGAGAGTAGCAAAATAATTTTTACATCAAAATATTTAGGAATTATTTGCATATTAATGATTTCATATTCCATGACAATTAACCTAACTGAAGGGTTATGGATGTCCAAAGCCAAACAATTATACCCTTCTACTCAAGAATTTATTTCTTACCACGGTACAGTATTCTTTTGGACTGGAATAGCTGCATTAATTTGTGCTTTTCTTGGTAGTAGTTTAATTAGGATTTGTGGTTGGTTTTGGGGAGCAATACTTACCCCAATTGCAATGTTGTTATCAGGTATGGTGTTTTTTACTTTTGTTTTACTAGAAAAACCTTTACTAGTAATTATGACTGGGTTTAGTTGTATTTCTCCATTAATGATGATTGTTATTGTAGGAGGGTTGTGGCATGTTTTAGGAAAAGGAGTAAAATATTCATTGTTTGACTGTACTAAAGAAATGTCCTACATGCCTCTTGATAATGAAATGAAGATTAAAGGAAAGGCAGCAGTAGATGTACTTGGGTATAAAATAGGAAAATCTTCGGGATCAGCTATTCAATTTGTATCTTTCAGCATTTTCCCAAACGCTGTACATAATGATCTTGCTGGTCTTTTGATGGCTGTTTCTTTTATTGTTTGTATAATTTGGATTTTAGCAGTAAAAGTCTTAAATCGATATTATAAAAACTTGCTAGCACAGCAGTAGGTTAGTTGCATTATAACTAACCTGAATTATTATACAGTCATTGCAAGGAGCTACTTTAGTAGCATTAAGACAATCCTGTTTTGTGTTATCTTTACGAAGGATGTCATCCCCGATTGCCTTAGTGTCATCCCTGCGAAAGCAGGGATCTAGATTCCGCACCGAAGCGGGAATGACAATAGTGGTGGAAATGACAACTTTCCCGTAGGAGCAAATGTACAAATGTTGGTCAGGTTACTATACATTTGTGCTATAATTATTTATTAAATTAAGGAAAAATTTAATGACATACGTACCAATGGTAATTGAGCAAACCCCTAGAGGAGAAAGAGCCTATGATATATATTCTAGGTTATTAAAAGAACGTATAGTTTTTGTTTGTGGTCAAATTGAAGATTATATGGCAAATGTAGTGGTTGCACAATTACTATTCCTTGAGGCAGAAAATCCAGAAAAAGATATTTCTATGTATATTAATTCTCCTGGTGGCGTTGTAACTTCTGGTTTGGCAATTTATGATACTATGCAATATATTAAGCCTAAGATTTCTACTCTTTGTATAGGTCAAGCTTGCTCTGCTGGTTCTATGTTGCTTACGGCTGGGGAAAAAGGCATGCGTTATTCTCTACCGCATAGTCGTATAATGATCCATCAACCGTCAGGTGGTTACCAAGGGCAGGCTACAGATATAGAAATTCATGCCAAAGAAACCATGAAACTAAAAAGAATGCTTAATCTTTTATATGTCAAGCATACAGGGCAAGAACTAGAGACTATTGAAAAAAGCATGGAACGCGATAATTTCATGGATCCTGAAGTAGCCAAATCATTTGGGCTTGTTGATGAAATTATCACCGATAGAGCAAAAATTTTAGTAAAAAAATAAAATTGTAATGGTACGGGAAGAAGGTGAAGGTACGAATGTTCTTGTTATTCATCTTTTTTCTTATCATCTTTCATTCCTTCCTTAAAAGCTTTAAGACCTTTAGCAATATCTGACATTACTTGAGGCAATTTACTAGACCAAACAATACTAAGATACTTAATAAGTGACTGAAGCTCATTCCCATAATATCAATTTTGTAAGTTTTAAGTTAAAGTTACTATAGCAAATATTGTTAATTTTATTTAGTATGAAAGAATGCAGGTATATAAATATGAAAACATTCAAAACTAATATCATTACTGTCTATGGTGATCAAGGTAAAGTTTGGTTAGATGACTTACCAAGAATTGTCGATGAATTGGCTGAAAAGTATGGCTTGTCTGACTTAAAGCCAGTTGAAAATTTGAGCTATATTCAAATGATTTAAAGAATTGGAACGTAAAACAAGGGATGAGCGAGCGGAGTGTACAGCTAGTATATGAGTACGCGAATACCCCGAAGTTTTATGGAACTAATTCTTCAAAGCAGAAGAGTATACTAAACTGACTCTTTATGGTAATTTAATATATAGCATAATTTTAGATAGGTTTATAAAATGCCAAACCCAACAACTTATACAATAGGAAACTTAACTGATGCACGAGAGTTTTTATCTGAATTTCACGATCCTGTTATTTTAACTAATAAAACTGGTAGTACAAGATATTACGGTATGCTGGTACTTGACTATATTTTTAAAACACTAAACAAAGAATTTCCCCAAATCGTAAAAATTATTGTTAATGTAGAGAACGATCACCCAGCTTTGTTTACTGCTATCAAACTTAATTACCAAAATATAACTTATACTGGTGAATCATCAGAGGCTAAGAAGTTAGTTGCTCTTCATTTTCTAGACGAGCAACATTAGTTAAAAACCAATCTGTATTTTTAGAAACAAGGCTTCTCGAGAAAGTCCATTCTTCTTGCATGTTTTTTATCTTACTAGTTATATTTTCGCCAGTGAATAATACTTTTATAAAAATATTATTAGCAAATGTATAAGCTTCAGAAATTTTAGTATCTAATACGCTACCATGGACAAATTCTCCATAGGTTTCAGAAAAAATATGAAATTCCTGTATATATCTTTTATCCACCAATGTCAGTAAATCTTCAATATCGTCATCATTAGAAGCTTCAATGATCAGCTCAAAGGCTGCTTTTGCACTATATAAAAATTTCCTTGCTTGAAATGATGGAAGTTTAGCAGATATAGCTGCAATCCCAGCTATTATAGCCACAGAATTTTCGTCAACTATTAACCCATCAAACTCCATAGGATTGATAGGGGCTGGTTTTACCATAGTTTGAGGTAAATTTTTCTTAAAAATACCACTAGTATCAGCTCTTGCTGTACAAGTAACGTCTCTGATTCCTGTTTCACCGAAAAAGGAAGATTTACGTTTAGCTGGATCCTCATCTGACGTAGAGCCAAGCGTAGCAATTAGCCTATTTATAATAAAAAAAGCAACCCCAGCAAAAATTAATAACTCTATTATTTGAGCAGACATTAATATAACTCATTGTTTAAATTTTTTAACATTCAATGTACCTTGATTAAAGTTTACACCACCTGTCATTGCGATAAGCCGCTTTAGTGGCAACGAAGCAATCTATTATGTCTCGCAATGATGCCAGTTTACTCTATGGCTAAAATACTAATTGGATTAGCTGTACCATTTTTTATACCGTAAAATAGTGAGCTGATCCTGGTCCTAATGTCCAACCACTACCTCCGTGTCCATAACTTATTAGGCTAGTACATACTAATACTTTAATAGAATGGAAACAAAATGACAAGTAATTTTACTAGCAATTATAAATTCAAAATATAAATTGCCGTAATATAGCTATAATTGTAGCTTATAGGTGTAAATTTAGAGTAATTAAGTCTCTAAACAATTAGTAATTAACGTTATAGTTAGCTCTAAAATTGTAATGTGATTTTGTTTTAAAACTAATATTTTTGAATTTATAATTGCTGAAACAAACCTTTGTAATAATTATACTATCAACTCTTCTATTGCTTTTTTAGACAATCCAGTAGATGTAGAGATGATATCAATTGACACACCAACTTTAAGTAAATTTTTAGCTACTGTTGTTTTTTCCTCAATTCTACCTTCATCGATATATTTTTGTGCAACGGTTCTCATAATATTTCCTTTTTCTTCTTCAGATAAATATTTAGCTAGTAGCTGTTCTAATTCCGATTGCCTTTCTTCAGGCAACTTGGCATCAGTATACCATAAAAACGATCTTAAGTAAATATAACCATTCTCTTTATCCACTAATATTTCTAACTTAAACCTTTCTAAAAACTGCTCCCATAATTTTATCATATCTCGCTGATGTATATGCTTCATCACATATTCCATCATCCCTAAATGTTTCTTCTGCACTATCTCATCATCAGACATACTCTGTAAATCTACCAATTGGTAATCTTCCGTCATCAATTTTTTAGCTTGCTCAGAATCTGTAAATAAATTCCATAAATTCCTTGGAGCATGATATTTATCTACACCATTATACATGATAATCGGACAAATTAATGGTAGCTTATCCTCATTCTTTTTATGCCTTTCACATAATAATAACGTGTACCTCCAAAGTCTTAGTGCCATCCAATAATCAGATGTCGATTGATGATCAAGCAAAACATAGATGAATGCAGTCTCGTCATTTTTAGTTTTTACCGAATAAACTATGTCACTATATTTTCGTCTCAAACTCTCTTCAATATAACTTTCTTGCTCTATTTTGATCTTTGATAAGTCTATCTTTTCTTTAAAATTATTCGGTAAATAATATTCTAAGAATTCTTGGGCTGCTATTTCATTGCCCATTATTTTCTTAAATAACTGGTCATGTTTTGGTCTTTTCGTCATCTTAATTATCCTTAGACATATTATTTTCCTTGTTTATTGGTTATAGTCAATTGATTAGAAGTTATTTTTTTGTGAGTAAACAAATTGTTCTTGCTGCATATTACTAACATGGCTAGAATGAATCTATAGTCAATTGATGAGAAATATAGTATAATAAAATTTTGAGGGATTAAAAATATTAGGTTATTATAAAAATATATGATTAAACCCTTTCCGGGTTAGCTATGTGTTATAAAAAAGCCAGCAATATATGAGCTGAAATTGTTGATGTGGTCAAGCTTTCAGTGAAATACTCTAGTGCTTTGTTTGTTGCCGTTTTATTATCGCATAGCTAACCCGGAAAGGGTTTAATCATAACAGTTCTATTTCTTGATAGTTTTTTAGAGCCTATATCCAGAATAACCTATATTTTAAATATTTCAAAGTTTTATTTTCTTGGATTAATTATAGTCATGTTATTTATGTCTAACATAATTTGATTTTTAAATATTACACTTCTCCGAACTCAATCAGGTTATAATCAACCGCATAAATCCTTCTGGTTTCTTCTAATTTAATTAAATATTGTTTCTTTAGTCCATAGCAAACACACTATCTGAATACATATAGTCAATTCAGGAAAATTGGGTAACAGAAGCGATGGAGCGATGCCTGTAAATAATAGGCAAGCATTGAGCAACGACGTCACTAACTTCTTATCAATTGACTATAGCTGGTTGGTTATCTAGTCAAGGGAGGTATGTAATGCAATAAAAAAATTTAAATATTTGACAAATATTTATGCGTCAACACTTAGTGCAGCAATAAAATAATGTTATAAGTAATTACAAGAAATTTATTTTAGGTAAGTATGATAACAGAATATCTTAGAAAGGTCTTTAAAGCCAAAAATTATAAATCTCATACATTTATTGATTTTAATAGTTTAGGGAGTTCAGAATTTAGGGATGTAAAAGTTGGGATAGAGGCATATCGTAGAAATGTTATAGTTTATCGATGTGTGAATTTAATAGCCCAGTCAGCAAGTCATGTCCCTTGGATAGTTAGTAAAAACAACCGAGGGGTTTTTGAAAAAATGCCAAATCATCCTGTTTATAATTTATTGAAAAAACCTAATCCAGAAAAAGCTGGAGCAGATTTTTTTGGTGAAGTGATAGCAAGTAAGCTGTTATATGGTAATGCTTATATTTTAGTAACATTAATAAATAATCGTCCCCGAGAAATTTACTTATTACCTGCCAATTCAACTGAATTAGTATTAGAGAGGAATTCTCCAGTAGCATATAGATATATAAATAGCAGTGGAGAAAAAATTTATCCTATTTCATCAATTGATCGAATGAGCAAGGTGTTACATTTAAAAAACTATCATCCTACCAATTGTTATTATGGATTATCTTGCCTTGATGCGGCTTCTTTGTCAATCGATCTGCATTTGCAAGCTACTAGCTGGAATAGTTCTTTACTGAGGAATGGAGCTCGTCCAAGTGGAGCATTGATAGTCAAAGAGACTAATGGTTATCTTAGTGATGAGCAGTTTGATAGGTTACACGAGCAACTTACCGAAAAATTTACCAGTAGTAATAATTCTGGTAAGCCTCTTCTTTTAGAAGGTGGGCTTGATTGGCAGGAAATGAGTATTAATCCCAAGGATATGGATTTTATTGAGGCAAAAAACTCTGCAGCTAGGGAAATAGCTTTAGCTTTTGGTATTCCCCCTCAATTGCTAGGTATTAATGGTGATAATACTTACAGTAATATGCAAGAAGCTAGATTAGCTCTGTGGGAAGAGACGTTAATTCCGCTACTTGATAAATTATCAGACGCCTTAGGTAACTGGTTGTCGCACTGGTATCAAGAGGAAATTATTATTGATTTTGATCGAGATAGTATTTCAGCATTGACCGAAAAACGAGAAAATTTATGGGCTAAAATCTCCAATGCTAGTTTTATGACTTTGAACGAGAAGAGATCTCTTGTCGGTCTTAAACCAATAGATGGTGGAGATAGATTATGACAAACGATACAATTACTACATTATATGGTTTTATTGCTAAGATAGTTTCTCTGCTTGAAGATGAAATAGATGAGCTAGAATCAAAAAAATCCAAAGGGGAGATAGTAGTTAAAAAGAATATTACTGAAACGCTGAATAAATTAGTCAATTTAATTATTCAGCTAAATAAACTTAGCAAAGATGAGTATTTAAATGAAAACACCATAATGAAAGAAGAGAACAAAGAAATTATAGCTGAATTTTTGAGTAAATATCAATGACTTATCCAAAGAAGTTATTACACGCAATATTGAGGCAAGATTTTAATAGTTTCATCAATAAAGTATTTA
Organism: Rickettsia endosymbiont of Labidopullus appendiculatus; assembly: GCA_020881075.1. Lineage (GTDB taxonomy): Bacteria > Pseudomonadota > Alphaproteobacteria > Rickettsiales > Rickettsiaceae > Tisiphia. The sequence continues at coordinate 13,045 of JAJIYQ010000120.1, read as the reverse complement.
ATACCATTAATCCTGGAGTAGAATATCAAGCCAATTGGCATATTGAGCTAATTGCTGAATATTTGCAAGCAGTACAGAACGGAGATATTAAAAGGCTAATCATTAATATGCCGCCTAGGTCTCTAAAATCTGTATGTATTGGAGTAGCATGACCAGCCTGGATATTAGGACATGATCCAACAAAAAGGATTATGTCTGCCAGCTATTCTCAAGTATTAAGTGTAAAACATTCTTTAGATTGTCGTTTGATACTTACTTCCGATTGGTATCAGCAAATTTTTCCGAAGACTATTTTAAGTAAAAAACATAATCAAAAAAGTAAATTTCTGACAAATAATAATGGTTTTAGATTTGCTACGTCAGTTGGTGGTTCGGCAACAGGTGAGGGGGGTGATATACTCATTATTGATGACCCACATAACCCTACTCAAATCAATTCCCCCAAAATGCGTAAGCGGGTGATTGAATGGTTTGAACAAACTTTTGTCACCAGACTTAACAATAAAAATACCGGAGCAATAGTATTAGTTATGCAAAGATTACATGAAGAAGATTTAAGCGGACATTTATTGGCAAATTCCAATTGTTGGCATCATTTAAAAATTCCAGCTATGGCAAAACTAGAACAAATATTTTCAATCAATAAGTATAAATATCAATATGTTACAGGTGATATTTTGCATAGTTTTCGTGATAATCCTGATTATCTGATAAAATTAGAACAAGAAATTGGTGTGCATAATTATGCTGCTCAATATTTGCAAGAACCAATATCTAATAATTGTATATTGTTAAATATTAAGGATATTAGTTTTTATGAAACCATACCGGAAAAATTTGATTATTTTGTGCAAAGTTGGGATACCGCCATTAAAATTTCAGAAAATGCTGATTATAGTGTTTGTACCTCTTGGGGTATTTTAGATAAGAAATATTATCTTGTATCAATGTTCAGGCAAAAAGTTACTTATCCAGAGTTAAAGGGGCAAGTAGAAAAATTAGCCAAGAAATATTGTCCTAGATATATATTAATTGAAGATAAAGCCAGTGGTCAGCAAGTTATACAAGACCTAAGATTAGATGGGATTGTTAATATAGTTGCCATAAAGCCTCGACTTGATAAAATTACTAGATTTTCCTCCGTTTTAGCTTTATTTCAATCTACAGCCGTAGTTTTGCCAAAACAGTCGGCTTTTAATACTATATTACTCAATGAATTGTTAAATTTTCCACATTGCAAAAATGATGACATAGTTGATTCAGTTAGCCAATTTTTGAATTTTATCAAAGAGCGATCTAACAAATCAATAGCAAGGATACGGGGGTTTTAATTGGCGAAGTGAGGAATTGCTAACCCGACTAACATTACGCTTCATCACTAATAGACGTTAGTTTACTATGGCTAAATACTAATCGGGTTAGCTAATACTAAACTTTATCGCCGTATCATTCTGGTTCTAAAAATCCAATCATGTATAAACATTTTTTCATCAGTAAATATTATACACAAAATATTTCCAATCCAAAATAAGATGAGTATAAAAATAGATATACACGCTAAATTTATTGATAATATTCTAATAAAAGATTTAAAAGGTCCCATTCGAGTACCATTTTTGTTTATAATTTTCATGCCCAAAATATAGCAGCCAGGGGTTGCTTGTATTGAAGATGACTCAAATATTGGATTATATAAGAAGAGTGGTGATAGGATAACTAACATACGAGGATCATTAAATAAATTATCAATTGATGAATTATCACTAAATACAGATGTGTCCAATAATAATATTGCTACTAAAGAAAGTGTAATAGCAAATAACATCAAGATAACCCCGTCAACAAAATAAGCTACAAATCTCCGCCAAAAGCCACAATATATATATTCACTCATCAAATTATTACCTCTATTAAATTTTAGGTGGTACTTCAAAAGTATGGAATGGTGGGGGAGAAGAGACTGTCCATTCGAGAGTATTAGCCCCATCGCCCCAAGGATTATTCGGGCATTTTTTACCATATTTCAGAGTGTAAATAACAATGAATACAAAGTAAAGAGCCGCAATAAAGGAAATAACTGCTCCGATAGATGATACCATATTCCAGCCGGTAAAAGCATCCGGATAATCCGGTATTCTTCTTGGCATTCCAGCTAATCCCAGAAAATGCTGAGGGAAAAATGTCAAATTAACGCCGATAAACGTAATCCAAAAATGAATTTTGCCCATCATTTCAGGATATTGTCTTCCTGACATTTTACCAAACCAATAATAGAATCCAGCAAATGCAGTAAATAAAGCCCCAAGCGACATAGTGTAGTGAAAATGTGCTACCACATAGTATGTATCATGTAAAATTCTATCGATTGCCGAATTTGATAATATTATGCCGGTAACTCCACCAATAGTAAATAACAAGATAAACCCTATGGAAAATAACATAGGGGTCTCAAAAGTAATTGATCCTCCCCACATTGTAGCAATCCAGCTAAATATTTTAATACCAGTAGGCACCGCGATAATCATCGTACCAGCGGTAAAATAGATTAATGTATTGTATGAAAGACCAACAGTAAACATATGATGAGCCCAAACTATGAAACCGACAAACCCTATAATTACCATAGCTACCACCATACCTAAATAACCAAATATCGGCTTACGAGAGAAAGTAGAAAGAACCTGACTAACTATCCCAAACCCCGGCAATATTACGATATATACTTCTGGATGACCAAAAAACCAAAATAAATGCTGAAATAATACTGGATCTCCGCCCCCTTCAGGTTTAAAGAAAGTAGTACCAAAGTTTCGATCAGTTAATAACATGGTGATTGCACCACCTAATACTGGAATTGCTAGTATCAGCAAGAAGGCAGTAACCAGAATTGACCAAATAAATAGAGGCATTTCAAATAACCCCATACCATCGGTTCTCATATTAAAGATAGTAACAATCATATTGATTGAACCAAGAATAGAAGAAAGCCCTGTAATATGTAAACTTAAAATAGCCATATCGACTGCTGCCCCAGGATGTCCCACTAGAGTACTTAGAGGGGGGTAAAGCGTCCAGCCAGTACCTGCACCACCATCAACAAAAGCCGAAAGCATTAATAACATAAAAGCAGGAACAAGCAGCCAAAAGCTTATATTATTTAGCCTTGGAAAAGCCATGTCCGGTGCACCTATTAAAATTGGTACAAAATAATTACCAAATCCACCAAATAAGGCTGGCATAATCATGAAAAATACCATAATTATTGCATGAGCAGTAATTAATACATTATATAGTTGGTAATTTGCCCCTAATATATGCCCACCGGGCATTGCTAATTCTAGCCTAAAAATAACAGAAAATAACCCTCCAACAATCCCAGCAAATATGGCAAATATAATATACATTACGCCAATATCTTTGTGATTGGTAGAGAAAATCCATCTTTTTATACCTTTAGGGGTTTGGTGATGATCTGTTGTTTGGTTCATAAATTATCCTTTTCTATCTAACTTCAGCAGCTTGTAGTTTATCTTTATCATTATAAACTTTATGAATTATTCGTTCATAATAATATTATCATTCCAATTAATATCATTATTATCGCAAATTACATCTGTAGATGATACATTTAATATTTTTGGTGTTTTTAGATATTTAATCTCTTCAAAAACAAAAGGAATAGATTTGCCAGTCCATCCTGGATTAGCAATTATTTGATTTATATCTTCATATGGCTTATGCACACTAAAGTGTAAATGTCTTATACCAGCATTTCCGGACATACCCTCAATACCTATTGGCTCATATTTTTTTACTACTTGACCATTTTTAACTAATATTTTAGATAAGTGTCCATACAAACTAATATAAACACCTTGATGTACTATCCTAACGTGGTTGCCATAACCACTTCCACAATCATCTAATGTAATATTTGAGTAATGAGGATTATTGCATTTATCATAGATATAGGCAATTCCATCTTCTGAGGCAACCACTGTTCCATCTGAGGAATTTGGCAAACTTGCAAAATCCAAAGCAAATTTTATTGCATCGTGAGAATGGCTTCTACCCATCTGTAAACTTCCTTGTATACACTTTATTTTATGATTCTTTTGAAATGGAAAAGCTAACTTCATTTTTGCCAATAATGGAGTTTTCTTGCACTTAAATCTTGCCCCTTGTTTCAAGTCTTGATCTCTAGGAATGCTAGGAATATATCCTTGTGGACATGATATATAAATGGCATCATTTGCTGAAGCGACTAAGCTCACTGCAATAAACATCAAATGCAAAGCTATTAAATATGCTGGTTTTTTCATAGTATTTTTTAAGTTTTATTTACGTTATATCCCTAGGAGTCTGCCTGCGATAACTAATTAATTATATTTTGAGCTATTTTTCGGCGAGAATATATATGATTTTTGCAGGAATAGTGTACCTATTTCAAGAAAATCATGTTTATTCGTAGCCAAAAAGAGCCAAATATAGAATTATTTTCGTTAGCTCCGACAGACTCCTAGTAGACAACTACATGTTATTACTTACAACTTTTAAGTTGCTCAATATCTGCTCCTACTATGACCTTGATATTTCTAGTAATTTTATCATAATCCCAATTCCACCATTTTATTTGTACTAACTCATTGATTATATCATCGGAGAATCTTTTTTTAATAATTCTACTAGGATTACCTGCAACAATAGAGTAAGGTGGTACATCCCTAGTAACCACTGCATATGCTCCAATAATTGCTCCGTCTCCTATTGTTATTCCCGGCATAATGACTGCATTAGTACCAAACCACACATCATTACCAACTATTGTACTCCTTCCATTATTAAGAGTAGGCGTATAATTATTCCAACCTTCGAAAATAAAAAATGGATAAGTAGAAAAACCATCCATTGGGTGATTAACATCATCTGCAATAAAAATAGTTCCTTTAGCAATAGTACAAAACTTACCAATAGCTAATGTACACTGATGATATCCTATAACGTTATTATGTTCAAAATGTTCTGGGTGATGGTTATCATGATAATAACTATAATCCCCTACTATTATGTTAGGATTGTGAATAAAATGTTTTAAAAATATAATTTCTTTAACCTTTTTTGGGTAAATAAGTGGATAAAGATTATTATGGCTTACCATATGGACCTCGTTCATTTAGTTAGTGTTATCCTTGCTCATAGGCATCAGTTTAAGAAAATAAAGTAGAAAAGTTGTCATTGCGAGCCACCGTAGGTGGCGTGGCAATCCATTTTTAATCACTTTTCTGGATTGCTTCGTCGACCTTACGGTCTCCTCGCAATGACGGTTTCTCAATTATTGTTTTCTTAAACTAACGCTTATGCATACCTACGAAGGTTGTCATAGCTGCGTAAGCAGGTATCTAGATTCCGCACCGAAGCGAAAATGACAATTTATTGCTTCGTCGTCCTCATGGTTTCATCGCAATAACGTTTGTCTTTGCTTTCATAGAGAATTTTGTTTTTGCCGCAATCAACCAATCTTGAAATTCTTCTTTGCTTACTACTTCAATGGCAATAGGCATAAAGCCGTGATTAACACCACAAAGCTCTGAACACTGACCATAATACACACCTTTTTTACTAATTTTAGTCCAGGTTTCGTTAACTCTGCCAGGCACAGCGTCGATCTTTATACCTAATGCTGGTACTGCAAAACTATGTATAACATCCCCTGCAGTAATTAAAAATTTTACGGTAGTATTTTCTGGTATAATAATACGATTATCAACTTCTAATAATCTTTTTTGACCAGGTTTTAAGTTTTCATCAGTAATTAAACAACTATCAAATTCCATATTATCATGATCAGGGTAGATATAGTGCCAATACCACTGATATCCTACAACTTTAACCGTCATGTCTATTTCAGGAATGTCTTCTGCAATACGTGCAACACGAAATGATGGTACAGCAATAATAACTAAAATAATTATAGGAATTATCGTCCAAATAATTTCAACCAATATATTATCAGAAAATTTTGCTGGAATAGGATTGGCTTTGGCATTAAATCTGATGCAAACATAAATTAATAAAATAATAATAAAAGCAACTATTCCTCCTGATATAAGCAGTAGGAAATTATGAAACTCCTGAAGCTCTTCCATAAGATGACTGGCTGGAGTCTGTAACAACATTTGCCATGCCTGAGGTTCTGATGCTAGGCAGTCGTAAGCAAATAAAAGATATAAAATTAGACTTGCTACATAAGTCAATCTAGTTGATGATTTTGTCGTCGAAACTCGCCTCCGCTCCTCATGTACGTTTATGTACACTGCGGTACTCGGCTTCGTTTCTCCTAAAAATCCTTCAACTATTTTTGACTTATGCAGCAAGTCTATTATAAATTTTTTCATAAATAGTACTTAGTGGACTCAATTCTATATGTTATAGTTAGACAATATAAGACGATATACAGTTTTATTAAAGTAAAAAATAAAGTATGGTGAAAAAACTTGAGGAATTTACTATTGACTTTAAATTGCCTTCTGATACGATTCGGCTTACTCAATAATGATTTAAGATTACAAAATAGTTAATTTATGGCAGGTCATTCAAAATTTAAAAATATCCAGCATCGAAAAGGTGCACAAGATAAAAAAAGGGCAAAAATTTTTACTAAGTTAGTTAGAGAAATTATTACTGCTGCTAAATTAGGGACTGATATAAGCAATAATCCACGGTTGCGGAGTAGCATAGCTGCCGCTCGGAGTCAAAATTTGCCAAAGGAGCGAATAGATAAGGCAATAAGTGCGGCAAGTGATTCGAATAACAACGAAAATTATACCGAGATTAGATATGAGAGCTTTGCTCCCGGTGGAATTGCAATAATAATAGAGGCTTTAACTGATAATAAAAATCGTACGGCTGCGGAGATTAGGGCGGCTTTTAGCAAATTTGGTGGCAATTTAGGTGAAACGGGTAGTGTCAGCTATATGTTTGATCATCTCGGAGGAATACAATAGCCAGCAAATTTAGCAAGAACCGAGGCTAGGTTTGAAAGTAGCCTAGAGGCTTGAGCAAAAGATATGATTTCTGAAGAAGATACATATTTAATCTATACAGATATTGAGAACTTTGTGCAAGCTCTTGAATTTCTGACCAGTAAATATGGACATCCTGAAGAATCTTATATAGGTTGGGTGCCTAAAAATACCATAATTATAGAAGAGAATGATAAAGCCGAGAAGTTGTTAAAATTAGTGGATATTTTAGAAGAAAGTGATGATGTGCAAAAAGTTTTTGGTAATTATGAATTATCTGATGCAATTTATGAAACTATGAAGGACCTTTAATATGGATTGCCAAGTTATTGTTCTAGCTGCAGGTAATGGTAGAAGAATGGAATCTACCTTGCCAAAAGTAATGCATAAAGTTGGTGGTAAATCGATGCTTGATAGGGTAATAACCAATGCCCACCAAGTTAGCAAGGAAGTTATCTTAGTCCACTCCTGGCAATTAGAAAAACATATTGCTTGTTATAAAGATAGTTGTAAATTTGTTTTACAGCCAGAACCCCTTGGTACTGCTCATGCGGTATATAGTGCTTTGGACTTAATTGATGACAATAAAATTGTAGCCGTACTTTATGGAGATAATCCTTTAATTACGCCAGAGATTATTAATGATTTACTAAAACATCTAGTTTCGACAAATTCTGCCATAACAACCTTGTGCTTTGAGCGAGATAATCCTGGGCAATATGGGCGAATAGTTACTGATAAACTAGGAAATTTTTTGAAAATTGTTGAATTCAAACAAGCAACGAGTGAAGAATTAGCTATAACAACTTGTAATTCGGGTATTATGGCTTTTGCCAATGGTATATTAAAAAAATATTTACCTACTATTTTTTTAAAGAATCCTGATAAATCAAAAGAGTTGTATTTAACGGAACTGGTAAAAATCGTTAAGGATAATGGCGAAAAAGTATCGTATTTGCTATCCGCCAATCACGACATAGTGGTCGGAGTAAATACTAAACAAGAGCTAGAAGAAGCTAATAGAACTATTGCTAAGTTAACTATAGGAAGTTAAAAAATGACTAAAAATGAAATATTATCTTACCCAGAAGTAAAAAGTTTGAGCAGTGAATGTAAAAAACTTGTAGTATTGTTACATGGGCTTGGTTCAGATGGCGATGATTTAATAGGATTAGTTCCTTTTATGTCTAAAGAATTACCCGATTGTCACTTTATTGCCCCACATGGCGTTGAAAAATTTGATAATGCACCTTACGGTCGACAATGGTTTAGTCTAAATAATCGTACCCCCGACATAGTCAGGGAATTAGCAGCTAAAAATAGTAGCTTAGCTGCTAGCATAATCCAAAAGAAACAAGCTGAGCTAAATTTAACTAATAAAGATACCATCATCATTGGTTTTTCACAAGGCACCATGATGGGGTTATATTTAAATTTTATACAAAAAGAACCTTTTAATTGTGTGGTAGGGTTTTCTGGCAGATTAATTGCTCCACAAGAATGTATCAATAAAACTACACCTGTTTGCGTGATACATGGCGAATTAGACGATGTGGTTGATGTAAGTAGTATGGATGAAACAGTAGAATATCTAGAGAAATATGATATTCCTTATAGTAAGTACAAAGTACCAAATCTTACACATTCTATTGATGATAGGGGGATACAGTTTGCCATTAAGTTTATAAAAATACACCTGATTAAATAGTAGGTCCAATCAATGAATATCTTTACTAAAAAATTATCTGAAACAGATAACGCAATATATCAAATTATCGATGGTGAAAAAAAACGTCAGCATGATTTTATTGAATTGATTGCTTCTGAGAATTTTGTAAGCCCGGCGGTATTAGAGGCACAAGGTTCAATTCTGACCAATAAATATGCTGAAGGATATCCGGGAAAACGCTATTATAATGGTTGCATTGAAGTTGATAAAGCTGAGCTTCTAGCTATAGAGCGGGTAAAAACACTATTTAATTGTAAATATGCTAACGTTCAGCCTCATTCCGGATCTCAGGCTAATCAGGCAGTATTTTTAACTCTATTAAAACCACATGACACCATACTTGGTATGTCGCTAGATACAGGTGGGCATTTGACACATGGTGCTCCGCCTAATTTGTCTGGCAAATGGTTTAACTCGGTGTTCTATTCTGTAAATAAGGAGAGTTATCTAATTGATTATGCCCAAATAGAGCAATTGGCAGTTCAGCATAAGCCAAAATTGATTATAGCTGGTTATTCTGCCTATTCGCGTCAATTAGATTTTGCTAAATTTAGGGAAATTGCTGATAGAGTAGGGGCGTATTTAGTAGCAGACATTGCCCATATTGCTGGACTGGTTGCGGTAGGTGAACATCCAAGTCCTTTACCTTATGCTCACGTTGTGACTTCTACTACTCATAAAACTCTGCGTGGTCCGCGAGGTGGTCTTATTTTGTCAAATGATGAGGAATTGGGTAAGAAGATAAATCTTGCTTTATTCCCTGGGTTACAGGGTGGTCCATTAATGCATATTGTTGCAGCAAAAGCAGTGGCATTCTTGGAAAATTTACAACCAGAATATCATCTTTATATAAAGCAGGTTGTCAGTAACGCCAAGGCTCTTGCTAATAGTTTAATGGCAAGAGGCTATGATATTTTAACTAATGGTACTGATAATCATATAGTATTAGTGGACTTAAGAAAATATGGTATAACTGGTAAGGTGGCAGCAGATTCACTTGAAAGAGCCGGTATAACTTGCAATAAAAATGCGATACCGTTTGATGCCACTTCACCATTTATTACTTCTGGTATTAGGCTCGGCACTCCAGCATGCACCACTAGAGGATTCAAAGAACAAGAGTTTATAGAAGTGGGTAATATGATTAGCGATGTATTAGATGGCTTAAAAACTATGCAAGACAATAGTGATTGTGAGACAAAAACTTTCCAACAAGTTAAAAAATTAGTAGATAATTTCCTAGTTTACGTTTATAAACCATAAGTTAACAGGCTATAAGAAATTATTGCTATCCGTTATAACGTTTTAAAAAGGTAAAGTTTATGAAGTTTTATACACGTAGGAATAAATCTAAATCTGATATACAAGCTCCCAATGATAACTCACGTTCTATAGAGTTGCAAGCCATTTCGAGTATAAATAATAATGCAGTTGAGCCAACTAATGTATCTTTTGACGAACCACGAAAAAGAGCATTCTCTTTTAAAGAACCAAGTTCAACTAAAATTAAGCTACCTAAAAGAGCATTCTCTCTTGAAGAACCAAGTTCAACTAAAATAGCTAAACTAGCTGAATCTATAGAAAAAACCCCTAAAGATATAACATTAGAAGAAGACTCAGCAGCATTAGTAAAAGCAATCGGATGCTGCACAGGAATATGTATGCTTTTAAAGCGTATTTTTACTCATGATATTCCCCCTAGTGATGATTGTTTTGTTGATGTTAGTGATTTTATTAATCTTGGTGGAGCTTTTTCTTCCCCTGGTGTAGTTAATCCTGGTTATGTTGATCAGCCGGACGCTATTAGTTTAGTAGGAGTTGAAAGTGCAACAGTAGGTTAGATTAACTGAATTGTGAGCGTTCACGGTTTTTTTGCTATTTTTTATGATGAATAAAAAATCTGCTTGCCCATATCTATTAGCTAGGAGCGGCTTTGTGGCGATGTGGCAAATCCAAAATTAGAAATGGATTGCCACGCCACCTACGCTGGCTCGCTAATATACGCCTTTTCGACTATAGTCAATTCAGGGGAATTTGGTGCTAGGAGCGATGGAGCGACGCCTATAAGTAATAGGCGAGCGACGGAGTGACGACGTCACCAACTTCTTCTCAATTGACTATACTATTTTCTTAAGTTGATACCCATAGGTAATGACGTAATTTTTTAATTTTTAATAATTTTTTAAAATCTTCTTGACAGGTTATAGGAAGTTGCTATTGTCCGTTCGTAACGATTTAATTAAAGGATAATTTATGACAGTTTTTAATGATGATTTGCTAGAAAAAGTAAGATATAACAGTTCTGAGGGTAATATTAATTTATGGAAGGAGAAGATAGGAGATAGGGAAATTGAAGCTTTAGGAGCAGCCCTTCAGAATAACAAGACAGTTTGGACCATTCAATTACCAGGCAAAAGTGGTAATATTACTTATAAGGGGCTTAAGTCTTTTGCAGAAAAGATTGCTCTTAGAGAAGATATTGTTTTTGTCGAGACTAATAATTGTTTGTGGAATGAGACATTTAGGTATATTGAGGGAAAAAAAAGGGCAAGAGAAGAAGTCGATAAACTTGATGATTTCTTACCTACTAAATCACTAGCTTTAGAAGAAGCCAAGCTAGTAAAAGAAGCTTCAGTGTTAGAAGTAGCAGAAAAAGCTTCAGTGGTAGAAGTAGTAGAAGAAACTCCAATGGTAAAAGTAGTAGAAGAAGTTTCAGTGGTAGAAGTAGTAAAAGAAGCTCCTGTGTTAGAAGTAGCAGAAAAAGCTTCAGTGGTAGAAGTAGTAGAAGCTCCAGTGATAGAAGTAGTAGAAGAAACTCCAATGGTAGAAGTAGTAAAAGAAGTAGGTAAAGCGGAAGAAGCAGAATCTGTAGGTGATTATGTAAATGATTCTGTAAATGTAGTACCAGAAAGTTTTAATGCAAGTTACCAAGAAAATCTTGCTACTATTTTACCTAATGATATAAAAAGTGTAAAAATAAAACCAACAGGGTTCTTCGCAAAGATATATAATGCTTTTACAACTATGAAGTATACATTGGATTCATTATTTAATCATAATACTACTAATGACTACGATTCTTCAAAGTTCTATGTTACAAAAGATGATATGTTCGAAGAAGATATTGATACTTTAGGGCGTGTGGATGATATGCATAACTACTAAAATTTAAGTAAGTAGTAATGTATAGCTAACCCGTTAGTATTTCATAAGTGTTAGTTTAAGAAAACAATAATTGGGAAACCGTCATTGCGAGGAGCCACGCCACCTATGGTGGCTCGCAATGACGATTTTTATAGGGAATGATAATTTACAATCCGTTACAATAGTTTTAAAACAGGTAAAGTTTATGAAGCGGAAGATATTTAAGAGTAAATCTAACTATAATATACAAGCTCTCAATAAGAACCAACATTGCATTGAGTCGCAAGACCTTCCAAGTAAAAAAGTATCTTTTAAATATCCACTTGTAACTGAAATAATTAATTATATAAAAGAAACAGATGAAGAAGAGGTAGTAGTACCAGCAAAACCAATCGGATGGCGTACAAAAGTTTTGGACTCCTTGAAAGATATTTTTACTCGAACTAATCCTAATGATGGTTATTCTTCTGTTAATCATGGTTATTCTGCTAACCATGATGAAGTTAATTCTTACCCCAATACAGTTAATCTTGATGCCAGCGACCCTGTTAATTTAACAGGAGCTGAAAGTACTAAGCTAACCAATTAGTTTTTAGCTATAATTAAACTTATGTCTATGTAACGGATGGTGAAAAGCAACTGAAGCAATCCACTTCTAATTTTTCTGGATTCTTGCCATAATCTTTTCGGAAATATTTGATGGAGTAAGACCGAAATATGAATATAAATCATTAGAGGGAGCGGAGAGTCCAAATTGTTCCATTCCGAAGAACATGCCGTTTTCTCCAATGATTCGATGCCAGCCAAAACTACTTGCAGCTTCTATAGCAACTTTTAATTTGGCATTGGATAGGATATTTTGGATATAGCTAGCCTGCTGTTTAAAAAATAACTCAAAACATAACATTGAAATCACATTGGTACTAAAGCCATTTTTGCTTAATATATCTTTTACCTCTAATGCTATTGACAATTCAGAGCCGGTGGCGAAGATAACAATATCTACTGTTTCTTGATTAGACCTCCTTCGAAACTCTACTTCTGCTGGTAATTTGTACGTCGATGCGGTACTCGAATCCTCACGTACATTAGAGTACGCTGCGGTTCTGCGTTCCGCGTCTCCTTCAAATTCCTCAGCATAAGCGAGTTT
>JAJIYQ010000119.1 GCA_020881075.1 Rickettsia endosymbiont of Labidopullus appendiculatus | reverse complement strand
TCAATACTAGTGCATATTGCCACCATTTATTTCTCCTAAAATTTCCCATTGTACTTTATACTTATCAACAAAGATAAATCCACCTAGATTATTTGAGGCTTCAGATAAAATAGTGTGCTTGGTTTCCTCATCAACAAAAAACTTTATATCTTTTTCAAATTTTCTGCAAGGACTAAAAATAGTACTTAATTTATTAGGATTACTTAGATAGTCAATTGATGAGAAGTTGGGGACGTTGTCGCTCAACGCTCATAAGCGTCAGTTTAAGAAAACAATAATTGAAAAAACCGTCATTGCGAGGAGACCTTAGATCGACGAAGCAATCCAGAAAAGTGATTAGAAATGGATTGCCACGCCACCTACGGTGGCTCGCAATGACGATTTTCTACTTTATTTTCTTAAATTAACGCCTATGCACTCAATGCTCGCCTATTACTTATAGGCATCGCTCCTAGCCCCAAATTCTCCTGAACTGACTATAGCGTAGATTTTGAGAACTATATTGGTACCTCTGGCCGGACTTGAACCAGCACGCCTTTTGAGCTGTAGATTTTGAGTCTACCGTGTCTACCATTCCACCACAGAGGCTAAACATGTCTAATCAGTAAAATAGCTAGATATTTGTACTATGTAAATAAATTACTTGATTAAAACTAAATTTTTATTTTAGAATTTTCTTCTTGAAAAGAAGAGGTTTCCATCCTATATTATTATATAGAGATAATAACATATTCATGGGGTTTCTTATGGTTGATTATACAAAAACCTTTACTGCCACTCAGAAAACATATGATGCAGGACTAAGAGAATACATGCTAAAGGTCTATAATTATATGGCTTTAGCTCTTGTGCTAACTGGAGTAACAGCTATTGCTACTATATCATTTGATCCATTGACCAGGCTTTTATTTCAGGTTGCACCAAATGGGCAGTTTATGGGCAATACTGGTTTGGGAACGTTGGTAATGATTTCTCCTTTGGGGATTGCTTTGTACTTCTTTATGGGCTTTGGCAAGATGAGCTTAGATACTACTAAAGTGTTATTTTGGGTTTATGCTGCGTTAACTGGTATGTCTCTAGCATCTCTTGGATTTATCTATACAGGAGAGTCAATTGCTCGGACTTTCTTCATTTGCTCATCTGTCTTTGGAGCAATGAGTCTTTATGGCTACAGTACCAATAGAGATTTGACTTCAATTGGCTCATTTATTGTTATGGGATTGTTTGGTCTTATCATTGTATCGTTGGTTAACATATTCTTACAAAGTTCCGCTATATATTTTGCAACATCTCTAATTGGGGTTGGTATATTTATGGGGCTTATTGCATGGGATACTCAAAAAATTAAGTCTATGTATTTTATGTCTGGCGGTGGAGAATTAGGACAAAAAATGTCTATAATGGCTGCTTTTAGCTTATATTTAGACTTTATCAACTTGTTCTTATATCTTTTAAGATTCTTTGGTAATAGAAGAAGCTAGAACTGACGTCATTGCCTAGGAAGAACCGTAGGTCGACGAACCAATCCATAAAAGTAACCAAAAATGGATTGCCACGACCTACTTGCGTGGTCTCGCAATGACGTTGAAAGATATTGCAAGCCTCAAAGCCTAATGAAACTAGTTTTGATGGTATAATCTTTATTAGGACCTAAAATCTTATAACTCAGTTCAAAATAATCTTCATTTAAGAATATGTAACTAGCTTGGTAAATATCTAAGTTACATTGATGAGTAGCTTCAACCTGGCAAGGATTATTAGAGATAAAATGCATTTGGTAAAATAAAGTATGGTTATTCTCATTAACAAAGTACTTTACAATTTTGTCTTGTTCTAGAGAGTATATATATTCCTTAAAGGCTTTTACCTTAGTGCTACTACCGTGATAGTTGACATCAAGTTCTTCTCTATATAATATAGATGGATATTTTGAATATATAGGCTCTTTATCCTCTATAAAATAAGCAATTCCTTTAGCTATGCCATAATTGCCTAAAATTCTCGTAATAGTATAAGTTCCAACTAGGTTATAAAATATATATTTTGCACTACATTTCAAGAGTTGCTGTCGATATTGACGAGCTGTTAAGTCATTTGGCTGCATTGTAACCTATCAATAGTATTTTCTTTACCAATTATAGCGATAATTTCAAAAACACTTGGGGAAGTGGTCATACCTGTCATTAAAGACCTAATGGGTGACATGATATCTGCAAGTTTAATATTATTATCCTTAGCAATTTCTTTAAATTTTATTTGAATTGAATCTTTATCAAAATTTGCTAAATTCTCCAATTCCTTTATAACTTGTCCCACTAAATTTTTATCACAATTATTGATTAGCTCTTTAGCTTCTTCAGAGTAAATAATAGGAATATTAACTAAATAAATCCTAGCTAGTTTTGCTAATTCAACTAAATTGGTACTTCTTATTTTCAAATTTGGCATTGCTTGACTAATATATTCCTTTTCTTTCTCAGTAACTTGATAATTTTCTTGTAAACTCTGATAAGTCATTTCTGTTAATGCTTGGTCATCAAGCTGACGTAAATAATGAGAATTTAAACTATCCATTTTGGCAAAATCAAGACGAGCTGGTGATTTACCTAGCCCATCAAGGTCAAACCATTCTATAGCTTGGTATCTTGAAATAATCTCATCATCCTTGTGACTCCATCCTAATCTTAGTAAATAATTACACAAGCTCTCAGGTAAATACCCCATATCTTGGTAAGCCTTTACTCCAAGAGCTCCATGTCTTTTAGATAATTTTGCTCCATCATCTCCATGTATTAACGGTATATGTACCATATGTGGTACAGACCAACCAAAGGCTTGGTAAAGTAAGATTTGACGAGCCGCATTAGTTAAATGGTCATCCCCCCTGATAATATGGCTAATCTGCATATCGTGATCATCCACCACTACCGCTAACATATAGGTAGCAGTACCGTCACTACGTAACAACACCATATCATCAAGGTGCAAATTTTCAATAGTTACATCACCTTGCAAAGCATCATGGATAATGGTATGACCAGTTCTTGGAGCTTTCAGGCGGATAACCGGGATATTCTTCTGCTCCTGAGAATTAGAAGGTGGTACATCCCGCCAAGGGCTTTCGAACAAAAAATGTTGTTTATTAGCTATGGCACTATCTCGCTGCCTATCTATTTCTTGTTGAGAAGTAAAGCAATAATAAGCTTTTCCTTCATCTAGTAATTTTAGAGCAGCTTTTTTGTATAAATCATTTCTTTTAGACTGAAAAACTACTTCTCCATCCCAGTTTAAACCAAGCCATTTCAAGCCGGAAAATATAGCATCTACCGCATCTTTGGTTGATCTTGCTTGATCAGTATCCTCAATTCGCAGCAAAAACTTACCATTATGGTGTTTAGCAAATAAATAATTAAACAATGCCGTCCTTGCTCCGCCAATATGCAAAAAGCCAGTAGGAGATGGAGCGAACCTAGTAATTATAGTCATATTTTCCTTTATTTAGTTAAGTAAGCAAAATAATTTACATCTATATCATCACTCAACTGCCAACGTCCATTAACGATATTATAGGTTAAGCCTTTGAGCTCTTTAAGCCCAATATTATTATCATTGAACATCGAGTAAATTTCCGATGGTTTAAGAAATTTACTATGATCATGAGTGTTTTTGGGTACCCAATTAAGTAGGTATTCTGCCATCAAAATAGCTAGCATATAGGATTTTACCGTACGATTAATCGTTGAAATTATAATCATACCATTTGGTTTTACTAAACTAGCCAGGTTTTTTATAAAATCACCAGGATTATCTATATGCTCTATTACTTCTAAACACAGCACCACATCATATTTATACTGTTTTTTATTAGACTTCCTACAAAACTCTACTTCTGCTGGTGATTTGTACGTCGATTCGGTACTCAAATCCTCACGTACACTAGAGTACGCTGCGGTTTTCCGTTCCGAATCTCCTTCAAATCCCTCAGCATAAGCGACTTTTGTAGGAAGCCTATTTAAAGATACTAATTCCTCAACAGTTGATTTAAGATATTGTATATTCAAATTTTGTTCCGAGGCATGCTGTACTGCAATATCTATATTACTTTGTAGAGCATCTATGCCGGTAACTATGCCATTTAATTTACAGAGAGGAGAGGTAATTAATCCTCCTCCACACCCTACATCTAAAATTTCTAAATTTGAACAAGGTAATATGTCATCCTGCACGTTAAAATGCTCTTTTATCTTTTCTATTATGTAACCAATACGAATTGGATTTATTTGATGCAGAATTTTAAATTCTCCATCTTTCTGCCACCATTGGCTAGAAATCCTACTAAATTTTTCTAGCTCTATTTGATTAATAGAAGATTTTGTAGACATATTCCTTTACTGGTTATAATATTACTAATATTATAACTAACCCGAATAAGTTCTAGAATCTCAAACGTCATTGCGAGGAGACGTAAGCCGGCGAAGCAATCCATTTTTGGTTACTTTTATAGATTGTCGCGTCGCTAATAGACAGAGTAATATTAATCGGGTTAGCTATACAATAATATATACCACAAAAATAATTAAGCACTAAGTGCTATTCTCAACTTATTTGTTAAAAATCGTATTAAATGCCTCTAATAATATTAACTATAATTCTAATCAGTTTAATTTTTGCTCCCCTTGGTTGTCTAAGTTTATGGAAAAAATATATTTAT
>JAJIYQ010000118.1 GCA_020881075.1 Rickettsia endosymbiont of Labidopullus appendiculatus | reverse complement strand
TCGTCGTGGTAAAGTAGTGAAAAATACTAATAAACGTCCATTTAAGTCACTTAGTGATATGTTAAAAGGTAAACAAGGTCGGCTTCGTCAGAATTTGCTGGGTAAAAGGGTGGATTATTCTGGTCGTTCCGTTATCGTTGTTGGACCAGAACTTAAGTTGCACCAGTGCGGTTTACCAAAGACAATGGCGTTGGAGTTATTCAAACCATTTATTTATTCAAAGCTTGAATTACATGGAGTTGCTACTACTATAAAAGCTGCTAAAAAAAGGGTTGAAGCTGAAAAACCAGAAGTATGGGATATTTTAGAAGAAGTTATACGTGAACATCCGGTATTGCTTAATAGAGCACCAACTTTACACCGTTTAGGTATCCAGGCTTTTGAACCTTTACTGATAGAAGGAAAAGCTATCCAGCTACATCCTTTAGTCTGTGCTGCATTCAATGCTGATTTTGATGGTGATCAGATGGCAGTACATATCCCTCTTTCAATCGAGGCTCAGCTTGAAGCAAGGGTACTCATGATGTCGACAAACAACATATTGAGTCCGGCAAATGGTTGTCCGATTATCGTACCTGATAAGGATATAGTACTTGGTCTGTATTATTTAACCATGGTTTTTGACAATGAACCTGGTGAAGGAATGGCATTTGCCAACATGTCAGAGGTTGAGCATGCTTTGTATAATAAGGTAATAACTATTCACTCAAAGATAAAATTTCGCCGCAATATGCTTAATGCTGAAGAGGAAGTTGTAGCAACTATGGTGGATACTACCCTTGGTAGATTAATTGTTGGAGATTTATTGCCTCGTAATTATAATGTTGGATTTAAGTTTGTAAACAAAGCAATGACTAAAAAAGATATATCTGCGGTAATTGATTTAGTGTATCGTCATTGTGGTCAAAAGGCTACGGTAATTTTTGCTGATCAGCTAATGAAACTTGGATTTAAATATGCTTGTTCCTCAGGTATTTCTTTTGGTATGGATGACATGGTTGTGCCAAAATCAAAAGATGGTCATATTAATGCAACATTGACTGAGGTCAAAGAGTTTGAACAACAATATTCTGATGGTCTGATTACCTATGGTGAAAAATATAATAAAGTAATTGATTCTTGGTCTAGATGCACTGATAAAGTAGCAAATGACATGATGAAAGAAATTGCTATGATGCAGGTTAATGATAAGCCTAATCATCAAAAAGTAAATGCTATATATATGATGGCTACTTCAGGAGCAAGAGGATCAGCAGCACAAATTAAGCAGTTAGCTGGTATGCGTGGTTTGATTTCTAAACCGTCAGGTGAAATTATTGAAACTCCTATTACCTCTAACTTCCGTGAAGGTCTTACTGTTCTTGAATATTTTAATTCCACACATGGTGCTCGTAAAGGTCTAGCTGATACAGCATTGAAAACAGCTAATTCTGGGTATTTAACCCGTAGATTAGTTGATGTTGCTCAAGATTGCATAATTACCGATGAAGATTGTCAAACTACAAAAGGCATAGAAGTAAGAAGTATTATTGATGGCGGTGAAGTTATTGTGTCACTGGCAGAGCAAATTTTAGGCAGAACAGTTGCAATTAACGTCTATCACCCAGTTACTAATGCTCTATTACTAGCAGCTGGTGAATTAATTAACGAAGTAAAATTAGAAGAAATCGAATCTTCTGGTTTAGATGCGGTGCTAGTACGATCTGTTTTAACATGTGAGATCGCTGATGGAATATGTGTAAAATGTTATGGTAGAGATCTAGCTACTGGTTCCTTAGTTTCAGTAGGGGAAGCAATAGGAGTGATTGCTGCTCAGTCAATTGGTGAACCAGGTACTCAGCTAACCATGAGAACTTTCCATATTGGAGGAGCTGCAACAAAAGGTGCGGAAATATCTTCAATAGAAGCCTCTCATGATGCAAAAGTAAAGATTCTAGGACGTAATGTGGTTATTGATTCTGAAGGTCGAAAGATAGTAATGGGTCGCTCATGGGGGTTATTATTGTTGGATAGCGATAATAATGAGAAGGCCGGGCATAAAGTACCGTATGGTGCAAGATTAATAGTTGATGATTCAGATAAGGTAAAAAAGGCACAGAAATTAGTAGAGTGGGATCCGTATACTATTCCAATTATTACCGAGAAATCTGGTAAAATTGCATTCAAAGATATGGTAGAAGGGGTATCAATTCGTGATATTACTGATGAAGCAACTGGTATTTCTAGTAAAGTCATAGTTGAATCAAAACAATATTTACGTGGAGCAGAGTTACGCCCTCGTATCCAATTAGTTGATGAGAATGGAGAAACTATTGTGCTATCCAATGGTTTAGAGGCTAGATACTATATACCAGTGAATGCTATTTTAAGTGTTGAAGATGGGGCTAAAGTATCGGTAGGTGATATTTTAGCACGTATTCCAAGGGAATCAGCTAAAACCAAAGATATTACTGGTGGTCTTCCAAGGGTAGCTGAACTTGTTGAGGCTAGACGTCCAAAAAATCATGCTGTTATTGCAGAACTAGATGGTAGAGTTGAATTTGGTAAAGACTATAAGTCAAAAAGGCGTATTATTATTCAGCCAAGTGAAGGCGGTATGCCAATTGAGTATATGGTACCAAAAGGCAAGCATGTTGTGGTTAATGAGGGTGATTTTGTTAAAAAAGGCGATATGTTAATTGATGGCAATCCAGTGTTGCAAGATATTTTAAAAGTGATGGGAGTAGAAGCTCTTACAAGTTACATGGTTGGAGAAATTCAAGCAGTATATCGTTTACAGGGTGTAAAAATTGACGATAAACATATCGAGGTAATAATCCGTCAGATGCTACAAAAAGTAGAGATAACCCATTCTGGTGATACGACATTGATGGTTGATGAGAAGATAGATCATCGCGAATTTGCTGAAATTAATGAAAAAGCTATCAAGAATGGTTTAAGACCGGCGGAAGCTCAGGTAATCTTGCAAGGTATTACTAAAGCATCGCTGCAAACTAGATCGTTTATTTCAGCTGCTTCTTTCCAAGAAACAACGAGAGTTTTAACGGAATCGGCTATAGCTGGAAGAGTTGATAAGTTACGTGGACTGAAAGAAAATGTCATAGTTGGTAGATTAGTGCCGGCAGGAACAGGTTTCTACATGAATAGAATGCGTAAATTTGCAGCTAGGCTAGATCAAGAAGAGGTTAATTATCAAAAAACTTTAGATTAATTAACTTATCTTCTATAGCTAATCCGAGATGAGAAGTTGGGGGCGTTGTCGCTCGTCGCTCGCCTATTACTTATAGGCATCGCTCCTAGCCCCAAATTCTCCTGAATTGACTATAGCAAGCTTCATGGATTGCCACGCTCACGTATGTTCGCTCGCAATGACGCTAGAAGGTGGATTGCTTCATCGCCACTAAAGTTGGCTTTTCGCAATGACAGTGGTTGTTTTTATCTATCACTTTTAAACTGTTTTGTTGTAGAATCCTACGAATTGGATTTGCAAATGTTGAATTATTCTAGTATATTTTCAATGATTTTTTATTCACTTTTAAATAGGTGAATATTTTCTAAATTGTTTTTCTAGAGATAATTTTGTGGTATATATATTAATTGCTTTAAGTTTGACTACATTAATCTTAGTGATAGGCATTGTCTCTATGGCTATTGGCGGGAAAATTGATAAAAAATTTAGTTCCAAATTAATGTCGTTACGGGTTATATTTCAAGCATTTGCTGTATGTGTTCTTGCTTTTCTCTATCTTTCAAAATAGTATATTCATCAAAAACTTGTAAGTTAACATCATAATATGCTTGATCTATTTAGCTTTAATGAGAAAAAAAAGCCCCAAACTAATAATTCGTATACAGCAAAAGATATTGAAATATTAGAAGGGCTTGAACCTGTACGCAAGCGTCCTGGCATGTATATTGGCGGAACGGACGAGAATGCTATGCATCATCTTGTTTCGGAAGTGCTAGATAATGCTATGGATGAAGCTGTTGCTGGTTTTGCTAGTGTTATCACCATAAAGTTGCATGTAAATAATAGTATCACTATCTCTGATAATGGTAGAGGAATTCCTGTTGATAATCATCCCAAATTTCCTGATAAATCTGCTCTTGAGGTAATTTTAACTCACCTTCATTCTGGTGGTAAATTTTCGAATAATGTCTATCAAACAGCAGGTGGCTTACATGGAGTTGGCATTTCGGTTGTTAATGCTTTATCCGACTATTTAGAAATTAAAGTATATAAGCAGGGTAAATTATTCAAGCAATCTTATTCCAAAGGGCAAAAATTGAATGATTTAACCAGCGAAGATATTGCCAAAAAATTAAGGGGAACATCTATCAATTTTCATCCTGACCCAGAAATTTTTGGAGAAAAACCATCCTTTTCACCAAAAAGAATATATGAATTAGCCAAATCAAAAGCCTATTTGTATAGAGGAGTAACGATAGAGTGGCAATGTGAAGTTGAAACTAAAAGTGATGTTCCAGCAACAGCTCTCATCCATTTTCCAGATGGTTTGAAAGATTATTTAATTTCTAAAATAAATTTGGAAGATTTAGTTAGTGGAGAGATTTTTTGTGGTAATATTGAGTGGGACCAGGATCACATAAAAGTGGAATGGGCAATTGCTTGGCATAAAAATGAAGACCAACCTTTTATCCAATCCTATTGCAACACTATTCCTACCCCTCTTGGGGGAACCCATGAGCAAGGTTTGCGTAGTGCATTACTGCGTGGTATAAAGGTATATGGTGAAATGACCGGTAATAAAAAAACCACTTTACTTACTATTGAGGATATTCTAGAAACTTCTTCTATTGTTTTTTCTGTATTTATCCAAGAGCCAATATTTCAAGGACAAACAAAAGAAAAATTGGTTTCGCCTGGGATTAATAAAATAGTAGAGAACATTGTTAAAGACCATTTTGATCATTGGTTGAGTAGTAATAAACTCGTGGCCAACCAGCTACTTGAACATATAGTTAATATTGCGGAATACCGAATAAATAAGCGTAACGAAAAAAATATTTCACGTAAAACTGCTACACAAAAATTGCGACTACCAGGTAAGTTAGCAGATTGTACAAGAACCTCCCCTAATGGGACGGAATTATTCTTGGTTGAAGGAGATTCTGCTGGGGGATCAGCTAAACAGGCAAGAGATCGAGAAACACAAGCTATTTTACCTCTTAGAGGTAAAATTTTGAATGTTGCCAATGCAACTTTCGAGAAGATTACTAACAACCAAGAAATTCAAGATTTAGAGGTGGCACTAGCCTGTGGTAGTCTTAAAAATTATCGAGAGGAGAATTTGCGTTATGAAAAAATAATAATTATGACGGATGCTGATGTTGATGGAGCTCATATCGCCTCATTGTTAATGACGTTCTTTTATCTTCGTATGCCGAAGTTAATATCTTCAGGTCATTTATATCTTGCCAAACCACCTCTTTATAGATTAACCCAATCTAATAAAACTTACTATGCAGTAAATGAGCAACAAAAAACTGATTTAACTGCTAAATTATTAAAAAATAGTAAGGCTAAAATAGATATTGGTCGATTTAAGGGGTTAGGTGAAATGATGCCAGCTCAGTTAAAAGAAACAACAATGAACCCAAAAAATAGAACCATTTTAAAAGTTACTATAGATGATTTTGATAATATTGCTAAGATAGTAGACGATCTTATGGGCAAAAAACCAGAGAAACGTTTTCAGTTCATTTATAATCAGGCTTTAATTAAGATGGATACAATTATAAACAATTTAGATATTTAGGAGTACTATGTTCATACGCTTTATAATGTTATTATCAAGTTTTATCTTTTGTGCCAATATCACATTTGCTGAAGAACCAAAGAAAAAGAACGAATTATCAGATACAGCTTATCTCAAACAATTTCAAGAGGTCTTTGAGCGTATTAATAAAGACTATGTCCAAGAACCGGAAAAACAAAAAATGACTGATGCGGCTATCGAAGGCATGTTAACTTCGCTAGATCCCCATTCTAGCTATTTTACTGATGATGATCTAAAAGATTTTCTTAATGAGACTAAAGGAGAATTTGGCGGTATTGGTGTTCAAGTGCAGTATGACAATGGAGCTATCAAAGTCATTTCCCCTATTGATGATCTAGCAGCTTATAAGGCAGGTATAAAAGCCGGAGACTATATAGTAGGAGTTAATGATGAGTTTGTATCAACTTTAGGTTTTCATAAATCTGTCAAAGAGATGCGTGGAGAACCAGGAACAAAAGTGAAATTACTGGTGATTACAGAAGGTGAATCTAAGCCAAAAGAAATTGAACTTATCCGCGAAATAGTTACCATTACCCCAGTAAAAGCTCATTTAGAAAAAAATAATATAGCTTATATAAGAATAGGGGCTTTTAATGAACATACCATTGAAGAATTAAAAAAATCTATGAAAACTTTAAAAGATGGTAGTAAAAATAGCATAGAGGGTATTATTCTAGATTTACGTAATAATCCTGGTGGTTTGTTAGAGCAGGCTGTTGCTGTTAGTGAGTATTTTATTGATTCTGGAGTAATTGTTACTACCAAGGGAAGAACCAAGAATAGTAATGCGGTATTTAATAGCAATAAATCTGCGGAAAAAGCTCCATTAGTTCCGATGATTGTTCTTATTAATGTTGGCTCTGCCTCAGCTGCAGAAATTGTAGCTGGTAGCTTGCAAGATCATAAAAGAGCCATAATACTTGGCACAAAATCTTTCGGTAAAGGATCTGTACAAAGCTTTTCGGTAATCAGTCCTAGAGCGGCTGTAAAGCTTACTACGGCTAAATATTACACCCCTAATGATCGTTCAATTCAAGCAGAGGGTATCGAACCTGACATATTTGTTGAGATGGTAAAAGTTGAATATCCCGAAACAAAAATGATAGATGGAAGATTCTCTGAAGCTTCTTTAAAAAATTACTTAAAAAACGATAACAAAAAAAATGATGATAAAAAACTAGACTCTACAAATAAAGATAAAGAGGATATTAAGAAAACCGATGATACTACAAAAGATAAAACAAAAACGACTGAATCAAAAAATACTTTAGACCAACTATCGGATCTTTATAAAAAAGATTATCAATTTGCTAGAGCTTATGATTTGATTATGGGATTAATTTTAACTAATAAAGCAAAAGGGCATTGAGTTATATGAAATATAAAAAAATACAGCGCTTAATCTTTTTAATTCTTTTATTAATTGGTTCAAGAACTCTGGCTGACGAAATGAGAATTGGAGTATTGAGACATGATTTAGGGTATAAATTTGGACTAAAGGGTAAATTAAGACAACGTTATGAGAAGGGTTCTGACATTAATTTAGAATATCTTTTTAATGACGAATACAAATTTTTATTTGGTTATCCTCATATAGGGACAAATATTAACAGTCAGAAATATACTAGTAATATCTATACTGGGGTTACTTGGCATTTTGATATCATGAAATATGCATTTTTAGAGGCAACTTTTGGATTTGGAATTCATAATGGCGAAGTAGAAAAATTAAAGCAAAGAAGACGAGCCTTAGGAACAAGATTCTTATTTAGAGAAAGTCTTAGTTTAGGGGTAATGATTCAAGAGAAGCACAGTGTTGCTGTAATTATTGACCACTTATCTAATGCTGGTCTTGGGAAATTTAACCCTGGTTTAACTAATTTAGGTATGCGGTATGGTTATAATTTTTAATAGACTTACGCATAAGTTAATCTAGTTGGTGATTTTGTCGTCGAAACTTGCCTCCGCTCCGTAACAATCGTCTATGTACGCTGTGGTACTCGGCTTCGTTTCTCCTAAAAATCCCAAGGGCTTTTTTGACTTATGCAGGAAGTCTAATGAATTATTAACTTCAACATCATTGCTAGGTTGTGACAAAATTTTAATTGTCTAGATTTTGAGTGTTTTTAAGCGAAAATTAATAAGATTTTTGTAGGAATAGTGTACCTATTTCAAAAAATCTTATTAATTTGCAGCTAAAAAGAGTCAAAATCTAGACAATTAAAATTTTGTTCACAGATACTAGCATTCCTTGCTTTTACTATAAATCTCTAGAACCTATTTCAAGATACAACCATACAAATTGACTATCCAAGATTTTACAATACAATTCAATTATTTTCTTTCTTTGTATCTTGAGTATTATCGATAGTTGTTGATTGTTGTTGCTTCATCAATTTGTTCTTTTCTTCTATTGAATTAAGGAAAAAATAAGTAAATGTTAGAAATCCAATTAGCATAGGAATAAAAACAAATATAATGGCATTGCGTTTTCTAACAGATTCTTCACGATCTAAACGACTC
>JAJIYQ010000117.1 GCA_020881075.1 Rickettsia endosymbiont of Labidopullus appendiculatus | reverse complement strand
ATCTTTGAACGCAGGCAAACTAGGTTTACCTAGTTTGCCCAAGTGCGCCTATCGGAATTCCAGCTGTCAATGCTAAAACCTTGGACGTAAATAAATCAGCTTATTTTGTGTGGTAAGATTCGTATAGGCAGCAAAATCTCCTATAGGGGGTGCTAAAGGGTGACGGGGGTGGGTAAGATAGAATGAGAGTAATGTTACTTGGGAATTAATATTGGTAAATTAATGGTTATAAAAAACTAAGATACCTCGCATTCTGTTGCAGGATATGAGATGTTAATGTTTTGTGACTATTTAGATACATATTCATTAATTTTTTTGCTCCTATTTTAATTATTCTTTTCGTTTATTAATTTTAACTACTACAGTAATTTATTTGTTTCTAATAGTTAAAAACTTTAGCCAATTATAAGTATATAAACATGTTAGAATGTTTGATATTGAGTAAAAGGAAATAGTGAAAAATGTTAAATACAGGGATTTAAACACAGAAATTTTATATTTGTCTTTGAAATAATAATATTATAAACTATAAGTTAAAAATTCTTAATCCTAGAAGAAATAATAGTTTCGTAGGTTTTATGAACATTAAAGAAAACATATGTACCCAGGAGCTTTATGAAAAATATTTACTAATGATCAATAATATTAGATTTACCTCAAGGGAAATAGATGTAATAGCATGTTTGATATATGGAAAAAACACAAAATCAATAGCAAGTTTTTTATCAAATGATGATAAAAAACTGGAAATTAGAACTATAGAAAGTCATATTTCTAATATTAAGCGAAAAATATCAGCAGAGTCACGAGAAGAGGTAGTAAAATTTATAGAAAAATCTGGCAAATATAAATTAATACAAAATTATTACTTAAGTTTATTAATTGACCAAGAATTTAAAAAATTTTTACAAGAAATTTTAATATTAATAAAACCTAGCAATATATCATTTATTATTGTTGTACAAAAATTAGCAGGTAATCATTTAAATTTGTTAATCAATAAATTACATAGTGATTTACAATTTATAGGTATAACAGTTGTTATAAAGACTCAAGAAAATGTTGATAATACAATAGTTTTATCCTCAAAACATAAGGAAGTAGGTGGAACAAATACCAAGCAATGCACAATTTATGCACTTAATATAGAGGAAGATAAAATAGCCAAGCAAGAAAATAACAATTCAATAACTATATATAATGATCAAGATATATCTAAGATATTTTGTCTTATATCACAGGAAACACAACATATTAAGTGTTTATTTAAGTCTCCTAATGTTGAGCATATTGATCTTAACATATATCAACAATATCATTTTCTATTTTTAGCGATTGTCAAAAAAAGCTTTTCTAATGTGAATTTAGACGACGTTATTGTTAAATTTAGTGAAAAATATAATGACATTATCAAAGATAATATTAACTCAATTTTTCCTAAAACTGATTTTACAGAAAAACTTATTAAAACTAATACTCCCAAGAAAATTTATTTATTTACAACTATTGGTGTTGTTTTGATCTTTTGTGGTATTTGTTTTTTTGTAATTACTTCAAAGATCAATAATAATATTAAAAAACAAGAAATAGAAAACTTCTACCATAGCCCTAAAAATAACTCTAATGGTAAATATAATGAGGATATAACTAGCAAAGATTCAATAGTTCCTGGCATTTATTTTGATCAAGAAAAAAATTCTTTGAAAATATTAGAAATTAATATGCATTTGGATAAAACTGACGATTTAGAAATTTTAAGGTGTAAAATTCTCTATTTACAATCAATATATTTTTTGAAAATTGGTAATTATCAGAATGCAGAAAAGAAATTAAATAAAGCACTCTATAGGTACAAAAACATTAAAATAACCAACCCAACAGAAGAGTCTGATTTAAAAAATTTACATGGGAAAATATTGTTTACTAGAGCTAAGCTTAGCTTAATTAATAGTAATCAAGCTAATAACAAAATGTATGTTCAATCAATTAAAGAAGCCATATCTGTATTTAAAGAAACAAACAATAATGTAGAATTGTTGCGATCAATTGAACTATATGGCAGATTACTGATTTTAAGAAAGAAATATGATAAAGTAATAGTAACATTTAATAAATATAGCGACTTAATTAAAAAAATAGCTGACGATAAAAGCAAAATGTTTTTTTACTTAACTTATTCGGATGCTTATTTAAAGTTAGGAAATATGAATGAAGCATTAAATTATTGTAATAAAGCTAAACAGCAAGCAGGGAAATTACATATTAATAATGAGCTAAATAATTATATTAACAACAAAGAAAAAACTATACAAAACCTGTTGCACTCAACACCTACAGGATCGTAGTTGTACAGATAAAATCATACCCTACAATTTTTTATTTATTTCCTTATGATGAGTAAAAAAGCTGATTGCTAAGAGTCATTGCGAGGAGCTACTTTAGTAGCGACAAAGCAATCCATAAGAATTAGTATAGATACATCAAGATTATATTGCTTCGTCGTGCGGTTTTCGCACTCCTCACAATGACATTTTATGCTGTTCTTTTTGAAACTATAATTTGCAATTAAAAAATTATAAGTCTTATTTCATTATCAACATCGTAGCAAGATTTTTAAAAACTCAACATAGTTCTACATATTTTCTACTTAAGTATGGTACGTAATGTTAACACTAAGTGCCGATAATACAAATTTTTAATTTAGTTTTTACCAAATAGATTAAGTGCTGAAGGCTCAAGTTAATTAGTTACCTATATAAATTATTAGTAGAAGAATCCTACTAAAATTATATCTTTGTTTCTACGTATTTTTATTTAAGTACCGTATGTAGTATTTTTTCGATTATTGATAATAATACAATTTGTGTTTTGATATTGCTATGTAACATATATGCGTTAAAGCATACAGTTATAAATTATCTTTAACATCTAAATTGGGAGGAAATTAAAATGTCGAAGAATAAAAATAACATACAAGACAAATTAAAGGAAATATATAAAAAACAAGATAAGATAGCCCCATTGATTGAAGGACTAGATGAGATTCCTGCACAACCTATAAAAGAATATTACATAAAGTTACAAACTATTATCAAAGAAGATGCAGAAAAGAAAAGTGGTAGTTATGAAAAAATCCGTGGAGAAAAACAAGAAGTTGCAATAGAACATATTTTTGATAAATCAGATAAAACAGAGCCGAGCAAATTGCTAGTTGTCGGTGCTGCTGGAGTAGGTAAAAGTACCTTGATGCAGTATATAGCATATAAATGGAGTATTGGAGAAATTTGGTCAGATAAGTTTGATTATGTATATAGAATTAACCTTAAAACACTGCTAAATGATCAATGGAAGGAATCCTACTATAGAACACCTGATCTAGAAAATGGAGAAAACTTATTAAAATGCTTAATTCATTATAATTTAACTAAGAATTTAACGCCTGAAGACAGAAGAAACTCAGAGATAAAGGTAGAAGATCTAAAATTATTAAAGGATAACAGTAAAATACTACTTCTACTTGATGGTTATGATGAAGTAGCTCACTTGAAAAATGAACCATACTATAAGGAATTAGAATATGTAATATTTCAGCATAAGCAAGTAATTATTACTTCCCGTCCAAATGCTGTTGATAAAAAAATGAAGGAAAAATTTGATAGAATAATAGAAAATACCGGTTTAGATAATAAAGGTATAGAGCAGTATTTTACGAAATATTTTAAAACAAATACTGAGCAAGGTGGCAAAAAAGGAGAAGAGCTGCAAGAATTTCTAAATAGCAATGCGGTAATTAAGGATATTTGCCACATACCAGTAAATATAGCAATGCTTTGTTATTTATGGTCTGAGAAAGGATTAAATCAAGAGCTAACCGTAACAAATATCAGTGATTTATATGTGGAAGTAGTTAATCATCTGGGTTATAGATATTTTGCTAAAATGTGGAAGGGGTCACAAAAAGAAGGTAGCAGTTTAAAAGAAAAATTACAAAATGGCGAATTTGTTCCAGATGAGTTAAAAGTTTTGTTGCATGTAGCTTATAAAGGCATAACAGGTGGTGGGGTTGATAAAAATGACCAGAACAGGCAAGAGAGCTTAATTATTAAAGGTAGTGTTAACCAAAAAGATAAAAGTGGAATATCGATACAGAGTTCTATTAATTACCTAGCAGATAGTGAAGAAATTAAGGTTGACCCAGAAAGTAAGGTTACTATAGGGAAAGTATATAAATATGGTTTGTTGAAAACAGAAAAGATAGTTATGCCATCTGATGATCAAGGAGCTGCTACCGAGATATCAGAAACTGATTTGCAAAAACAAGATTATAGTTTTCTTCATTTAACCTTTCAAGAATATCTGGCAGCCTGTTATTTAGTCAATCAATTAAAAAATGATCAGTCACCCGAAAAAAAAGAAATTTATCAATTTATAGCGGAACATAGGAATGAGCCAAGATATTTAATGATGTTAAAGTTCATGGCTGGCATAGTAACTAGCGAGCAAAGTGAAGAAATAGCTAAGACGTTTTGGGAAGCAGTTACTTGTAACATTGATGGGATAATAGAGTTAGGAATGGATACAAAACTAGCTCTACTGATGCATGTGCTAGGACAAGCTAAGGTTAAAGGTACAAGAGAAATAGATGATAGGATACCAAATAGAAACGAGTTGTTACAGTTAGTAGATAAAGTAGTACTAAAAGACCTAATATCATGGGGTGAGCAACTAAAAAATAGTGATTATATTAATGATAATATTAAACAAGAATTACTGAGAAGATTATCAGAAAAGAATAATAATATAGTTACTGGTCATTACGTCGATATAGTAAGTAACCTAATTAATAAGTTTAGCCCAGAAGAACAATATCAAATAATACACAAATTAAAAAAGATAATTATTAAAGAAACGGCAATAATAGGAAAAGAAGATTGGTGTTTAACCAAGCAAGCAATTAATGAGATAACAAAAATTGCTATGCAGGTAAACTTGCCAAAGAAAAATGCTGAAAAGTTAATTAAACTACTAATGTCTAAGGTATTTGATATTAACTATGGAAAAGATGCTGGACACTCCATTGCTGAACTATTGAATAATATAAATGATCAAAACTTATCTATAAAAGTTGTTAATCGAGTTGAAAAATTTTGGACAGATAATAAAAATAGTGCTGTAAGAAGGAATGGAGTAGATAACACTATCGAGTTAGTAAAGAATTTAAACGACCCGGAGATAATTAAAAGTTATATTAATAAAGTTAACAGATTTTTGACAAATGAAAATGATTTGGTAAAAACTAAGGCAATAAAGGAAACTATCGAGTTAGTAAAGATTTTAAACGATCCGAAGGTAGCTAAAAGTTGTATTAATCAAGTTAACACGCTTTTGACAGATAAAGATGAGTATGTAAGATGTAAGGCAATAGATGGAACTATTGAATTAGTAAAGATTTTAAACGATCCAGAGGTAACTAAAAGTTGTGTTAATCAAGTTAACACACTTCGGACAAATGAAAATAATCATGTAAGAGAGAAGGCAGTAGAGGGAACTATTGAGTTACTAAAGATTTTAAACGATTCGGAGGTGACTAAAAGTTGCATTAATCAAGTTAGCACACTTTGGACAGATGAATGTGATTATATAAGAGATACGGTACTAAAAGGAACTATTGAGTTACTAAAGATTTTAAACGATTCGGAGGTAACTAAAAGTTATATTAATCAAGTTAACACACTTTTGACAGATGAAAATGAGTATGTAAGATGTAAGGCAATAAAAGGAACTGTTGATTTACTAGAGGTTTTAAACGATCCGGAGGTAACTAAAAGTTGCATTAATCAAGTTAACACACTTTGGACAGATGAACGTGATGATATAAGAGATACGGCAGTAGAGGGAACTATTAGGTTACTAAAGATTTTAAACGATCCGGAGGTAACTAAAAGTTACCTCAACCCACTTAACACACTTTGGACAGATGAACGTGATTATATAAGAGTTATGGCAGTAGAGGGAACTGTTGAGTTAGCAAAGATTTTAAACGATCCTGAGGTAGCTAAAAGTTGTATTAATCAAGTTAACACACTTTTGACAGATGAAGATGCGAATGTAAGAGATAAGGCAGTAGAGGGAACTGTTGAGTTAGTAAAGATTTTAAATGATCCGGAGGTAACTAAAAGTTTTGTTAATCAATTTAACCCACTTTTGACAGATGAAGGTAGGACAAATTCAAGTAGTTATGTAAGAGATAAGGCAGCAAAGGGAATTGTTGAGTTACTAAAGGTTTCAAACGATTCTGAGGTAACTAAAAGTTGTATTAATAACCTTAACACACTTTTGACAGATGAAAAGGATTATATAAGAGAGAATGCAACTAACTGTATTGCACAAATTATGGTCAATTTGCTACTACCAAAAGAAGAATTTACATTATATCTAAACCATTATAATCAAGAAGTAAGAAAACAAATAGTTAATACTTTAAGCAACTTGTTAAAATATTTTCTTAAATACCTTCCAAAGTGTGAGTTGTTAGAAAAGTTATTAAAGGATGAGCAAAATTTAAACATCGATATTATTAACAAAGAATTATTTGATAATGAGTTAAACCAACAGTCATACTACCAAGATTTAAAGGAAGAAATAGTAGGGAAATTAGCTAAATTAGCTAATAGTGATGCTCAAGATACTAAAGAAGTTTTATTAGCAGACATTAAAAGTACCATATTATATAGCATAAATAGGAGGTCTATGTCTTATTCAGATACAATAGAAAGTGTTAAAGGTCATAAATTAATAGAGCTAGCATTATTAGTTATTAATAAAGATACTTTATCTACTGAAGATACTGGCAGAAAAGAATTATCCAATTTAGCAATAGATATAATCACATATCAAATAGAACGTCTAAGTAGCGAGGGACTAAAGTGGGTTAATGATAATTTTGAGGATTTAGTTAGCTTATCAAGAGAAAGTAAATGGTTTGTTAAAATTCTCTATCATAAGGTTCTAGAAGACTTAGTAAATCTGAAAGATTCAGATTCTATTAACTTAGCAAAAGAATTAATCATTAAATCCATTAATTACGGAATGACAACCTCCATAACCAAAACAGAGAAGATAATATTTGAAGGTAAGGAATATGTCCTAAAAGTTGAGAATAAGGATTTTATAGAAGAAATAGCTAGAGTGGTAATTGATCAAGAGCAGGATGTGCTGGCAAAGCAATATAGAGAACATAAGCCATTATTGCCAAAGAGTGGAGCGGATTTGGATAAAGCTGCGGTTGATGTGGGTGCTAACAGTATTGTAGATAATGAAGTTATTAGTCATACAGATTGGAGATTATCCTTAATGCATTTGTCTGATCATAAAAAAAAGCTCGCCAACAAAAGTATTTTTATTGCTAGAAGGTAGAAGTGTTTTTGGAGATTTAGTAGTTTATAAAATTCCTTCAAAAAGTTTAGATAAATTAGAGTGCTTTACTAAACATCCTAGTTCTGTAGATTCAGAGTTTTGTAAAAGTATATTTGGAGCAATGGAATATACTCAAGATAGTAAACCAAGATATTATGCTAGTAGTTTTAAGATTAATTACCACCAGGTCAAAGATTTACTAGAGAAGGTTAATAATGGGGCTAGCCTAGAAGGTGCTAGTGATGTAATAAAAGTTAGAGAATCACTAATAACATTATTACAAGACATCATTGGAATAGATGCTGATACCTCAAAATCTTTAAGCAGGGAGTGGAGCGAATATGTCAATCAAGATCCAGAGAGTGTACGAACGTTCGATAAATATAAGTTACTTAAACTTGGGGAGGATTTAGAACTCCAAGATAAAAGATTTAATGAAATTGAGACAAAAACACAAGAGCTAAGTAAAAAAGTTGATGACAATAATGTGATGACTGAAGGAGAAAAAACTAGGTCAAAGGAGATGATCAATAAAATAAGCAATATTCTCAAGAAAATAAGCACTAAAGTTGATGCTCACGATCCAATATTACAAGAGGTGATTGGCAAAGTACAAGAGCTGTCTGACGCACGTGAGAGTACTGTGAAAAATTTTAAGGATATTTGGTTTAAAATATCTGACATAGAAGATAGATTCATCAAAGTTGAGTCAATGACGCAAGCACTTAATAAGAAAGTTGATGACAATAATGCGATGACTGAAGAAGAAAAAACTAAATCAAAGGAGATAATCCATAAAATAAGCAATTCTCTCAATAAAATAAGTACTAAAGTTGATGCTCACGATCCAATATTACAAGAGATGATTGGCAAAGTACAAGAGCTGTCTGAAGCACATGAGAGTAATGTAAAAATTTTTATGGATAGTTGGTTTAAAGTATCTGACCTAGAAGGTAGATTCACCAAAGTTGAGTCAATGACGCAAGCACTTAATGAGAAAGTTGATGACAATAATGCGATGACTGAAGAAGAAAAAACTAAGTCAAAGGAGATGATCCATAAAATGAGTGAGGCTCTCGAGGAAATAAATAGTAGACTTGATGTTCACGACCCCATGCTGGAAAATATAACAACTCAGTTCAACGGATTATTGAATAGCCACGTTTTTACTATGACAAACCTTGATGATCTTATGACTGTTCTTGGTAACTGTGGCTATCAACCATGGCACTATTGACAGAAGAGATAAGTATAGTCAATTAACCTGAATTAGTGCCGAATAAGCACCCATCTGCTGTCTATTAGCGAGGAGGCGTAAGCCTCCAAAGCAATCCATTTTAATAATTTTTTGGGATTGCTTCAATGCCACTAAAGTGGCTCTGAGCCATGACGAAAAAGCTATCTAAAACCCGCTCCACCTTCTAACTTTCAACAGTTGTGGTATATGCTAATAAAGGTTATTGTGTTGCAACAACAAAGGTCGTTGCTGTTGTAGAGGAATTCATCTATGTGCCATCAAGACAAAAATACCAATTTTGTTACTATTTTTGTGTTAGTTTACTTACGAGTTTATAAAAACAAAAAATTATAAAAATTTTGTTAATTAGCTATTAGTGGAGAATAAAAAAGGAGTATAATAGGTATTATTAGATAGAGAAAAACAGTAGAAACAATGACAGAAGAAAAAAATAAAAATAATGTTGATGAGCAGCTAAGTATGTTAGTTGGCACTGATGACTTCAAGACATTATTATTAAATAGTGATATATTTGTTGATAAGAGTTTGATGATCAAAGAATTACTGAAAGGTAGTGGTGCAATTACCCTAATCACCCGTCCAAGACGCTGGGGAAAAAGTCTTAACATGGATATGGTTAGGCGATTTTTGGAGGTGGAGGTGGATGATCAAGGGAAGCTGTTACCACAAGACCAAAGGGTAAATTATAAACTGTTTGTTGGGGGAGAAGTGGATTTGGGTCTGCCTAGTGGTAGAAAAAAGTTGCTTAAGTCACTTAACATTTCTAAGTATCCAGGTCTGCTTTTAGATTATCAAGGTCAATTTCCGGTAATATTCATAACTTTTAAAAGCGTAGAAGGATCAAGCTATCATGATATTGAACAAGGAATGAAAGAGCAAATACATAAGCTGTTTCAGGGGCATCACTATTTAAGTGATAGTAATAAACTTAATCAATATGAAAAAGCTGATTTTGATATATATCTATCTCCAGCAAGAAAATTAACTATAGAAAATATCAAGAGTAGTTTGAGCTTATTAAGCAAGCTACTTTATAAACATTATAATAGAAAACCATGGATCCTAATAGACGAATATGATACGCCTATTAATAGTGCTTATAGGCATTTTGGCAGTAATACGAAAGAGTTTGAAAAGGTTCTAGAAATCTTTCGTGGCATTATGAAGTCAGCTTTCAAGAAAGAAACTGGCGATCAAGAATTGCCAGTTGAACGCGGAGTGATTACTGGTATTTTGTGGATTGCTAAAGCTGAGCTATTTTCTGGGTTAAATAATCCAACTGAATATAGTCTATTAGATAAAAATTTTGCTAGTAGTTATGGGTTTACTCAAGCAGAAGTTGATGAATTATTAACTAAAGTACCTCTTGAAACCAATCCAGAAGAAATTAAAAATTGGTATAATGGCTATAATTTTGGTGGAGAAATAATTTATAATCCTTGGTCAATTATGAGATGTTTGGCAAGTAAAGGCAAGCTGGATCATTATTGGATTGATAGTGGTGGGACTCAGTTGGTTGATAAAGCATTATTGTCTGATGAGATGCAAGAAGACTTGCGGAATTTAGTTACTAACAAAACTATTACTTTACCCATCATGAAACAAATAAGTTTTTCTGACATCAATAAACCAGTTGGATTATTTAGCTTACTGCTATTTAGTGGTTATTTAAACCCTACTGCCAAAAATCCAGAAAAAAACATTTATGAATTATCGGTACCTAATGAGGAAATAAAATATATCTATGAAGCACGGATGCTTAGATGGCTAGCTGATCAATTAGAAACTGATGATTCTAGATATTATTCTCTTATCAATTTATTACCATCTGGAAAGATAGAAGAATTTGCATCTAGGTT